>NZ_QMFZ01000063.1:0-30077 GCF_003294055.1 Burkholderia reimsis | reverse complement strand
CGAAGACGCTGCGCGACTGGGTCGGCAAGCAGATCGGGCCGATCGCGAAGCCGAAGGACATCCGCTTCGGCGACAACCTGCCGAAGACGCGCTCGGGCAAGATCATGCGGCGCCTGCTGCGTTCGCTCGCCAAGGGCGAAGCGATCACGCAGGACACGTCCACGCTCGAGAACCCGGCCATCCTCGAGCAGCTCGCCGAAGTGCGCTGACCGTACCGGTTGCGCATCACGCGCACGAGCCCCTGCGCGGCAATCCCGATTGCCCGCGCAGGGGCTTTTTGTTACATAACGGCATGACCGTTCCGACCCGATCCGCGCCTGCCGCGCCACCGCCCGTTCCCGAGCCGCTCGCGCGTGCCCATGCACGCTACTGGCGCTTCAACGTCGCGCTGATCGCGGTGCTGATGGCGATCGGTTTCGCCGTGTCGTTCATCGTGCCGTTCTTCGGGCCCGCGCTCGCGAGCGTGCGCTTCGCCGGGTTCAGCCTGCCGTTCTACGTCGGTGCGCAGGGCGCGATTCTCGTGTATCTCGTGCTGATCGTCGCGTACATCGGGCTGATGCAACGCGCCGACCGCACGCTGCGCCGCGCGTACGACGATCATGCGGCACGTACCGTCCATCCGAACGGCGGGCGCTGATTCATGCTGACGCATCGACTCATCCGCGCGTATGCGCTCTACACGCTGGGGTTTCTCGGGTTCGTGCTGCTGATGTGGCGGATCGAGCGCGCCACCGGCTCCGGCGTCTGGATCGGCTACGTGTTCCTGTTCGTGCCGATCGCGGTGTACGCGGTGATCGGGCTGCTGTCGCGCACGTCCGATCTCGTCGAATACTACGTGGCCGGGCGGCGCGTGCCGTCCGCGTTCAACGGGATGGCGACGGCGGCCGACTGGCTGTCGGCCGCGTCGTTCATCGGCCTGGCCGGCTCGCTCTATACGACCGGCTACGATGCGCTCGCGTACGTGATGGGCTGGACGGGCGGGTTCTGCCTCGTCGCGTTCCTGCTTGCGCCGTATGTGCGCAAGCTCGCGCGCTACACGATTCCCGATTTTCTCGGTACGCGCTTTTCGAGCACGGCCGTGCGTGCGCTCGCGGCCGGCGCGGCGATCCTGTGTTCGTTCGTGTACCTGGTCGCGCAGATCCAGGGGATCGGCCTGATCGCGACGCGCTTCATCGGCGTCGATTTCGCGATCGGGATCTTCTGCGGGCTCGCGGGCATTCTCGTGTGCTCGTTTCTCGGCGGGATGCGCGCGGTCACCTGGACGCAGGTCGCGCAGTACATCATCCTGATCAGCGCGATCCTGATTCCGGTGTCGCTGATCGCGATGAAGAACGGGCTCGGCCCGGTGCCGCAGTTCAGCTACGGCAAGCTGATGGAGCGCGTCGCGGCCCGCGAGGCGCAGGTGCGCGACGCGTCCGACGAACAGCAGGTGCGCAACGCGTATCGACGACAAGCCGCGGACATCCAGACGCGGCTCGACCGGTTGCCTTCGTCGTATGCGGATGCACGCCGGCATCTTGCCGACCAGCTGGCCGACCTGCGGCGCCACAACGGGCCGCTGCGCGAGATCAGCCAGCGCGAGCGCGAGCTGGCGGACTTTCCGCGCGATCCGGCGGCGGCGCGGGTCGCGTGGACGCAGGCGCGTGACGACCTGCTGGCCCGTGCCGAGCCGCCCGTGCCGATGCACGAACCGTTTCCCGCCGCGAGCGATGACGAGCGCAAGCCGCGCGAGCGGAATTTCCTCGCGCTGCTGCTGTGCCTGTCGCTCGGCACTGCGAGCCTGCCGCACATCCTGACGCGTTACAACACGACCACGTCGGTCGCGTCGGCGCGGCGCTCGGTCGGGTGGACCCTGTTCTTCATCGCGCTGTTCTACCTCAGCGTGCCGGTGCTCGCGGTGCTGATCAAGTACGAGATCCTCGCGAACCTCGTCGGGCGGCCGTTCGCCGAATTGCCGGCGTGGGTCACGCAGTGGCATCACTTCGAACCCGACCTGATCAGCGTCGTCGAGGTGATTCGCGGTGGCATCGTGCACTGGTCGGAAATCCAGATGCAGCCGGACATGGTCGTACTGGCCGCGCCGGAGATTGCCGGGCTGCCGTACGTCGTGTCGGGACTGATCGCGGCCGGTGCGCTTGCCGCGGCGCTGTCGACCGCGGACGGGCTGCTGCTGACGATCGCGAACGCGCTGTCGCACGACGTCTACTACTGCATGGTCGCGCCCGACGCATCGAGCCAGCGGCGCGTGACGATCTCGAAAGTGCTGCTGCTCGGCGTCGCGCTGTTCGCGTCGTATGTCGCGTCGCTCAATACGGGGAAGATCCTGTTTCTCGTCGGCGCCGCGTTCTCGCTGGCGGCCTCGAGCTTCTTTCCGGTGCTGGTGCTCGGCGTGTTCTGGAAGCGCACGACGACGCGCGGTGCGATCGCCGGGATGGTGACCGGGCTCGCGGTGTGCGTGTACTACATCGTGTCGACCTATCCGTACTTCACTCAGCTGACGGGATTCGCGGGGCGCACGTGGTTCGGGATCGAGTCGATCAGTTCGGGAGTATTCGGGGTGCCGGCGGGGTTCGCGGTGGCGATCGTCGTGAGTCTGTTCGATCGAAAGCCGGATGACTATACGCGGGCGCTGGTGGATTACATCCGGCATCCGTGACGCGGGTGTCGTTCGGCATGCTCGCGTGCCGGGCCAGCCAGTACCGGCGCCGTGACGGGCGGGTCAGAGCGCGGAAATGCCGAGCTCGGCGCCCTTGGTCGTCTGCACCCGGCTGAAATCGCAGCTTCCGTCCGTCATCCCCTTGGCGTTCGGTATCGCGACGCACACGTACGCACGGATGCCGTGCGGCAATGCCACGTGGCGAAACTCGCCGACCTTGATCGTCGCGACCCGGTCGACGGCAAAGCGATCGTTGATCGGTGTCGCGCTCGACGGGATCGACATCGTTACTTCCGACGCGGCGTTCCCGGTTTGCGATTTCAGCGTCTGGCTGCTGCCGATCTCTCCGCTGACCGAGAAGCGTATCGCCGCCTGTCCTTCGGACACGCGTTGAACCGTGACCGCAAGCGTCGGCATGGCGATTCCCGCCGCGCATTTGCCGGCAGCGCACTCACGAACGGAAAGCAGCGTGCGAAACGGGGATGCAGGCTGACCGATGACCGACAGGTCGGTAGACGATCCGCCGTCGCGCAGCGCCTTGTCGACCGGCGGGGGAGAGGTCACCGCGACGGTGGTGGTGATCGACGGCGGCGAAAATGCCGTTGCGCAAGCTGACAGCATCGTCGAAGCGACAATCGTCATGGCGAACCCTGGACTGAATCGCATGGATCTGACTCGCGGAGCTGAAACCTCGGATATCGTCAGAAGAATACACATCTTTAGCGAGCGGTGTTCGGGGTTCGATGTGCGATGGGTGCTCGGTCCAGACGACGCAGCGGACCGGACGAGCGGGCGTGCCGGCTACGGTCAGCGTGAGCGCGGCCACGATCTGCTCCGTCGAGCACCGCTTGTGTTTCATCGCCAACCTCCCGTTCCTAACGGGAAAATTGCCGCCGACACACTAACACTCGGTTGTGTCCAGGATTCCTGGAGCAGATCAGGGTTCACGCCAGCGGCAACGAGTTGACCGAGAAACTTCCGCACGATCTTCCAGACTCAGCGTCAGCTTGCGTCAAGTCGGCAAATATTTCTCGGACTTTTTGGCGCGACCTTTTACAATAATTCTTGAATCATGCAATCAATCATTTTTAATGAATCCATGAAAAAAATCATCCCGCTTGTATTTTTAATTTTACCAATAACCTCTTTTGCTGACGAGTGTGCCAATAGCGGGAACGTATACGGCGACTTGTCTTGTACCAACCAAGCCCTCGATAAATCAAAAAAAGAACTCAATTTGATTTATCAAAAACTTTACTCTGCCACACAGTACAAGAATGAATTTGAGCAATCTCAGAAGGCTTGGCTCAATTACCGGGACAAGCAGTGCAACGGTTATATTGCAGCCGAGGCGTCGCAATCCCAAGGCGCCGGCTCCGGTCTGATCACAAAAGATTGCCTTGCCACGATAACAAAACAGCGGGTTGATTATCTAAGGACTCTTCTCGGGAAATAGTGGCCTGATGTGATGAATATAATTCGTATCGGAGACGACACCCGGCCACGGATCAAAGTCGAAACTGGTTCTACGTCAATTCGATTCGACGGCCGGTATGTCGCACGCAAAGGCGGTGATTCGTCTATGACGGACGGCGCTGTTTAACAGATGCCTATTGGATTGGCCTGGTGGAGAAACTCGATGGCTGAGCGTAGCGGGACCGCCTCCTCCCAAATGGAACGGTGAACGCCGAGCACGATTACATCGCCGTGCCCGAGCTCTTTCAAGTTTCGCGCCAGTCGCTAAGGTTCACCGCACAAGGAATTGTCCGGGATGACTAGCTGACCGTATTGAGCAGAGAATCCCGCTGCTACGGGATTCAACCTCAGCTCGATGTTTCCGCCTGTCCGCACTTCTTCGATCGCGAACAATTGGGCATCACTCAGGGCAATGGAAAAGGTGTGGCAGACAACACCGCCCCTCTGTGCTGAGACCCAGTTGAATCGGAAGATCGGGACGCACGTCCCCGGACCGGCTCGACCAGTGCCACATATCGCCGAGTCTCGCGCGCAACGGATGACCGAAGAGTCCTTGCGACGCACTTGGCAAGTCGAGGAATTGACGTTTGATGGTCGGCTTGTGAGTCGAAAAACAAAAAACCCCGTAAGTCATTGACTTTACGGGGTTTTCGATATTGTCCTGGCGGAGAGAGGGGGATTCGAACCCCCGATAGGCGATTAACCTATACACGCTTTCCAGGCGTGCGACTTAAACCACTCATCCATCTCTCCGGAAGACCGAGAGTATAGCAAACTCTGGCGGCAGCCCGCCACTCCCTTCGGCAATCGTCAGAAATCCGTCGTCATCGACAGCCATACCGACCGCGGCTCGCCTTGTATCAGGTGCTCGCCGGTCGTCGGCGACCAGTACGACTTGTTCGTGACATTTCGCACGGTTGCGCGGAACGTCGTTTTCCTGCCGAACAGTTCCGTCGCACAACACGCACCGAGATCGTAGCGGTCCGACGCCGGGATCGACGTCACGCAACCGCCGAGCGGGCCTCGGGGCGAACATGCGATCATCGACCGTTCGAATGCGTCGTCATTGTTCGCGCACGCCGGCAGCGGCCCGCGCGGCCGAAGACGGCGACGCCATCCCGTTCGCAAGCTCCCTTCAGAAGGAACGCCACGCCATGTCGCTGTCCGCCTTGCTCGCTTTTGCCCTGATCCTCTCCGTCGGCGTCGCGACGCCCGGCCCGACGGTGTTGCTCGCGATGAGCAACGGCTCACGGTACGGTTTGCGTCACGCACTGGTCGGCATGCTCGGCGCCGTTACCGCCGATGTCGTGATGGTCGCGCTGGTCGGGTTCGGTCTCGGGATGCTGCTCGAAGCATCGGAAACGGCGTTCGTCACGCTGAAGCTGGCCGGTGCCGCGTGGCTCGCCTATGTCGGTGTGCGGATGCTGCTCTCGTCCGGCGGTCGTGCTGCCGCGCAGGCAGTCGATCAGGCGATGCCCGATCGTCGGACCGCATTCCTGAAGAGTTTTTTCGTCGCAATGAGCAACCCGAAGTATTACCTGTTCATGTCCGCGCTGCTGCCGCAGTTCGTCGACCGGTCGCACGCGATCGCGCCGCAGTACGCGATCCTCGCAGCCACGATCGTCGCGATCGACGTCGCCGGGATGACCGGCTACGCGCTGCTCGGCGTGCACTCGGTGCGCGTGTGGAAAGCGGCCGGCGAGAAGTGGCTGAACCGCGTCAGCGGGTCGCTGCTGCTGATTCTCGCGGGATATGTCGCGTTGTACCGCAAGGCCGCGAACTGACGCGACGATGCTTCCGGCACACGATCTCGGCCAACCGGCCCGGCGATGAAGCCGATCGAACGCTTCGCGCTCGAAACGCACGACGGCCCGTACGAAACGTGGCCGTCGCGCACCGCCGTGCTCGTGAACGGCGAGCGCTCCGGCCTCACGGTTTCCGGTTACGTGCTGCTTCGCCAGTTCGAGACGCCGGCTGCTTATCTGCTCGTCACCGACTACGACTGCCTGTTCGAGGAGGCCGTCACGTTCACGCTCGTGTCGAAGGATCCATTGACGGAAATCGCGCGGCGCACGGTCGGCGCGATGTATGCGTCGTGCCATCTGGACGACCTCGCGTGGGCCGACGACCGGCATTTCAGCGCGACGTTCGTGGACATCGACGGACGATGGGATTTTACGATTCGTGACCGATCGGTGCCGTTCATCCTGCCCAGGCTCGGGATGAATCGCGTGCGGGATCGCTAACGCGCGATCGGTGTCCGCGAGGGCCTTGGCCCCGTGAGTGCGCCGCCTGAAACCCGCTCAAACAGGCGGTTTCATTTCTCTTTCGCATTGATCGGACATGTAAGTTTCGGCGTGTCCGAATCTCGCGTGGCCAGCCCGCATCGCGGCAGGAGCGGGGGCACCCGGGCATGACGTCCGTTCATCACCTTACAAAATGAATGGAAATTGAAAGAATTCCTTCCCTTGACGCAAGGCGCTCGGGCCATTTATTGTCCGTCTGCCGCCCGTGAGAGAGCACGGCGGTTATCGCGGATGCGCGCCACGCGCGCACGACAACACGCAGCAGAAAGCAGAAAAGGAAACGTGGTAGCCACATGAAGCCGCTATTCGATGACAAGAACTCCGATGCGGTCAGCGATCGTCCTTCCACCCCGTCTTCGTCACCCGTCGCCGTGCCTGCCGCCGCCGTCACCGTGCCGGCCGCGCGCCCGACGGAGAATGTCCGCCTGATCACCGTCGACGAGATCGACCAGCTCGGCGCGACGCAGGGCACGCGAATCGCCGCTTTTTCCCAGCAGATTCTCGCGAGCGTCCGCGCGTCGGATGCCGACCAGTTCGGTGACAAGCTCAACGAACTGATCGCTACCGCGAAGGGGCTCGATCCGCGCGGTGCCGACAAGGGCGGGCTGCTCACGCAGGTCACGCGGCTGTTTCGCTCGACCAAGGAGAAGCTGCTGTCGCAATACGAATCGGTGAGCAAGCGGATGGACACGCTCGTCGTCGAGCTCGAGAGCCATGCGCGGCGCCAGAAGGCCGGCATCGACGAGCTCGAGCGGATGTACAACGACAACTACGCGCTGCACCAGGAGCTCGCGCAGTCGAAGGCGCACGGCGAAACGGCGCTCGCGACGCTGCGTGCGCATCTCGCGGCCGGCCAGCAGCCGGCGGACGACGCGTTCGCCGCACAACGCCTGCTCGACGTGAAGCGCAAGGTCGACGCGCTCGAAAGCAAGCTCGACGACCTCGACCGCGCGATGCTGATGTCGAAGCAGCTCGCGCCGCAGATCCGCATGGAGCAGGACCAGAAACGCACGCTGACGTCGAAGTTCATGACGATCAAGACCGTGCTGATCCCCGCGTGGACCAATGCGTTCGCGCTCTACCTCGAGCAGCTCAGCACGAAGCGCGCGGCGGCGCTCGCGAACGCGACGTACGACGCGGCCGACGAGGCGATCCGCGCGCAGGCCGACCTGAACCGCCAGAACGCGCAGGAAGTCGCGAAGCTCGGCCAGCGCCCGGTGATCTCGACCGACACGTTCGAATACGCGCAGCAGCAGCTGTTCGGCGCATTCGACGACATCACGCAGATCATCGCCGACGGCAAGCGCCAGCGCGAGCAGGACGCGCCGCGCCTGCGCCAGCTCGAACAGGACCTGATCACCCGATTCGCTCCGAAGCACAACTGAGAGAACTGAGAGAACACCGCATGATTACGCTTGAGAAACGCGCGGCGAAGGTCGCGATCGTCCTCGAAAAACGCCAGATCCTGAAGCCGCCCGTCGTGCGCGTCGGCGCGGCGCTCGACATCTCCGGCTCCGCGAAGCCGCTCTACCAGTCGGGCGTGATCCAGGAGACGCACGACCGGATCCTCGGCATCGCACTGAAGTTCGACGACAACGGCGAAGTCGACACGTGGACCTTCACCGAAGGTTACAACCGGCTGCCGACCGCGACGCCGGACAACTACGGTTCGTACATTTCCGACCACGTGCTCGAAGCGCGGATCGACAAATGGGGCGGCACGCAGTACGCGCCGGTGATGAACGACATCGTCGACTTCTTCTTCCGCGCGCCGCAGCCGTCGCCGCAACGCGAAGAGAAGCGCGGTTTCCTGAGCCGGCTGTTCGGCGGCGCGGACGAGACGCCCGCACCGGCGGCTTCCGCGCCGGTGAACGGCCATCTGCCCGCATGGGTGCTGTTCGTCACCGACGGGCAGAACCCGAAGAACGATCGCAAGCGCGTGCGCCAGCTGCTGGCCGAGTCGCAGCACTACCCGCTGTACTGGTCGCTCGTCGGCGTCGGCGACCCGAGCGAATTCGGCTTCCTCGCGGAAATCGCGGAAGAGATGCCGAACGTCGGCTTCCTGCATCTCGAATCGCTCGACATCAGCGACGAACAGATCTACGAACAGTTGATCACGCAGGAATTCTGCGACTGGGTGCGCGCGAAGTAAGCGCGGCCCGTACGTCATTTTTTCCCGAAACTCGAAACCCCACATCATGTTGAAAGACTTCAAGATCCCGCTGTCGCTCACGGCGCTCGCACTGGTCGCCGCGTATTTCCTCGGCGGCGTGAAAGACATGCTGATCGTCGCGGTCCTGTGCGTGCTCGAAATCTCGTTGTCGCTCGACAACGCGGTCGTCAACGCCTCCGTGCTCAAGAACTGGTCGGAGAAGTGGCGCAACCGCTTCATGGTGTTCGGCCTGCCGGTCGCCGTGTTCGGCATGCGGCTCGTGTTCCCGCTGCTGATCGTCGCGGTGATCGGCCACATCGGCATGTGGGATGCGCTGACGCTCGCGATCGAGTCGCCGGAGAAGTACGCGGCGATCCTGACTTCCGCGCATCACCAGGTGTCGGCGTTCGGCGGCGCGTTCCTGCTGATGGTGTTCTTCAAGTTCATGCTCGACACCGAGAAGGACGAGCACTGGATCGGCTTCCTCGAAAGCCCGATGCGTCATCTCGGCCGCATCACCGCGCTGGAAGTGGCGCTGACGCTCGCGATCGTGATCGTCGCGTCGTTCTACGTGCCGTCGGCGGAACAGGTCGCCTTCCTGCTGGCGGGCGCGTTCGGCGTGATCAGCTTCGTGATCGCGCACGGTATCGGCGACCTGATCGGCGGCGAGGAAACGGGCACGCGCGTGGTGCGCGAAGGCGTCGCGGGTTTCATGTATCTCGAGGTGCTCGATTCGTCGTTCAGCTTCGACGGCGTGATCGGCGCATTCGCGCTGTCGAACAACATCTTCCTGATCGCGCTCGGCCTCGGCGTCGGCGCGGCCTATATCCGGGAGATGACGCTCGTGCTGCTGAAGAAGGGCACGCTCGCGCAGTACCGCTATCTCGAGCACGGTGCGTTCTGGGCGATCGGTGCGCTCGCAACGATCATGTTCCTCGGCGTGAAGTTCGAGGTGCCCGAGGTCATCACCGGCCTGGTCGGCGCGGCGATGATCGCCGCGGCCGTGTGGTCGTCGATCGTCGTGCAGCGCAAGGAAGATCGCACCGCGGTGGCCGGCGAATAAGCGCGCGCCGCACGAAAACCATCAACGAGGGGGCCGCGCAGGGCGGCCCGGCATTGCCGCCGGCGCAACGGCGGTTCCAGCAGAAGAGGTTCAGATGATCAATTTGTCGAAAGGCGGTCGCGTCAACCTGTCGAAGGAAGCGCCCGGCACGCAGAAATTCCGCATCGGTCTCGGTTGGGACGCGAACGCGACGGACACGGGCACGGATTTCGATCTCGACGTGTCGGTGTTCCTGTGCAAGTACGACGCGCAGAGCAATCCGAAGCTGATCTCGGATCAGCATTTCGTGTTCTACAACAGCGAAGTGCGCACGATGGAGCGCAAGGAAACCTTCATCCAGCCGGGCGACGATTTCCCGAAGCGCGGGATGCCCGCGTCGAAGTGCCTGGGTGTCGTGCACAGCGGCGACAACCGCACGGGCAGCGGCGGCGGTGACGACGAGGTGATCTTCATCGACGTGACGAAGCTCGCCGCGGACATCGAGGAAATCTCGGTGGTCGTGACGATCGACCAGGCCGAAGCGCGTCGCCAGAATTTCGGCCAGGTGCGCAACAGCTACATCCAGATCGCCGACGAGGTGTCGGGCGCGGTGATCGCGAAGTACGCGCTCGAGGAAGACTTCTCGATGGAGACGTCGGTGCAGGTGGGCAGCTTCTATCGCCGCGACGGCCACTTCATGTTCAAGGCGGTCGGCGCCGGCTACAACCGCGGCCTGGGCGACTTCGTGCGCGCGTACGGCGGCGCGGTCTGACTGGCGGCAGTCCGGCCGGCGGGACACCGCCGCGCCGGGCAGGAAGCAGCGATGACGAATCCGTCCGACGAGCCGAAGCGGCTCGAGTTCGATACGACGCCCGAGCGCACGCCCGGGCGTCTTGCGTTCGACGCGCCGCCCGCGGCCGCGACGCCGCCGGGCACGCGCGCGCCCGAGCGGCCGGCACCGCAGGCGCTCGACTTCGGGCCGGCGCCCGACAGGACCGTGCGCACCGCGCCGGCCGAGGCGGTCGGCCGCGCGGTGTTCGGCGAATCGAACCATCCGCAGCTCGAAGCATGCTTCCGCGCCGCGCAGGCCAGCTTCCCGAATCTCTACCCCGACTACGCGCCGCGCATCGAGCGGCACATCCGGCAACTGGTGCCGCTGAAGCTCACGACGGTCGCGACGATCGGCGACGGCGCGCTGGAGGCGGCGGGCAACCTCGTCGAAGCCGTCGCGGCCACCACGCGCGAATTCAACGAACTCGGCGCGGCCGACATGATGGCCGGCATGCTCGCGCAGGCGACGCGCAAGGCCGGCATGTTCGAACGCTGGTTCGGCGGGGCCGCCGGGCATGTCGATTATCGAGCGGCGCTCGGTGCGCTCAAGCAGTCGCTCGGCTTCTTTCCGCGCCGCACCGAGGAACTCGCCGCGAAGGTTCGCCAGGCGGAGGAAAATCTCGTGGTCGTGCTCGCGGCGCTGAGCGCGGTGTCGGACGTCGTGCGCGCACCGGACGATGCGGGCGTCGAGCGCACGTTGTTCGACCGCCGCAACATCGTCGGGCAGGCGGTGCAGCAGATCCGCATGCAACCCGCGCAATTGCGCGGGCTCGACGAGCGCGTGACCGATCTGCTGTCGCGCGCCGATCACCTGATGAACGTCGTGCTGCCGGCGGCGCTGGCGGCGCGGCCGCAGCGCTGAGCGAACGGCGCATAGGGCGCGAAGCGTACGAATGCGCGCGCCGTGGCGCGCGCATTCGCTGCGCGGGCCACGCCACGCCACGTCACGCCATTTCACGTGCACCGGCGCGAGTCTGCTATCTTCCCGGGCATCTCATTGCTTTCCCGCCGATTCTCCATGACCGACCGCATCGTTGCCGCATTCGATTTCGACGGCACCATCACGACGACCGACAGCTTTCGCCATTTCGTCCGCTATGCGGTCGGCACGCCGCGCTTCGCATGGGCCGGGCTGCGTGCGCTGCCGTGGATCGTCGCGATGAAGGCCGGGCTGCTGTCGCGTGGCGATGCGAAAGCGAAGTTCGCGTCGTTCGCGTTCGGGCCCGTGCGCGAGGACGCGCTCGATGCACAGGCACGCACGTTCGTCGACACCTACCTGCCGGGCCTCGTGCGTCCGGAAATGCTCGAACGCATTCGCGAGCACCGGGCACGCGGGCACGAAGTCGTGCTGGTGAGCGCGTCGCCGTCGCTGTACCTGGAGAAGTGGGCGAAGACGGCCGGTTTCGATGCGGTGCTCGCGACGCGGCTCGCGTTCGAGCGCGGCACGTTTGCCGGCCGGCTCGACGGCGAAAACTGCTGGGGGCCGCAGAAGGTCGTGCGGCTGCGCGGGTGGTGGGGCAACCGGCCGCCGAAACAGCTGTTCGCGTACGGCGACAGCCGTGGCGACAAGGAAATGGCCGAGCTTGCGAACTGGTCGTGGATCCGCGGGCAAGGGCCGATGCCGCCGATCGGCGGCTGAGCCGGCGCGGCGCCGGTCTTACATCACGCGTCGGCTTGCGCGCGGCGAGCGCGGCGCGACGGTCGATACGGGCCCCAGCGATTCGCACGCGCGAAGGTGCCGACGTCGTTGAAGCGCACGCCGACTTCACGCAGCGCCGCATGCGCGGTGCGCGCGGTCAGCTGGCGAATGTAGAACGGGTCGCGCACCACGAAGTGATGGATCGCATGCGTGCTGCCGAAGTTGAAGCAGAACAGCTGGAACGGCAGCATCCACCACGGGTTGAGCACCTGCGTCTGCTGGATCACGTTGCGTGAATCGATATCGCCGAAGTAATGCATGTTCGAGCTGACGAAGTTGATGCAGAAGCTGCGCACGAAGTTCGGCCCGAGCCACACCACGGCCAGGAAATCGACGACGCTCATCACGCGCGCGACGATGGCCGGCACCGTCACCGCGTAGCCGAACGCATGCAGCGCGAACAGGCCGGCGTGATAGACGATGAACGCATGCCACAGCACGTAATACACGTGACCGACCGGCATGTACGACGATACCTGCTCGACGCGCAACTGCAAGCGTTCGGACGGGTCCTGAACCGGCTGAGCGGCCACGTACTGCTTGACCTTGCGGCGCATCGCGGCCGGCCGCAGCACGACGGCGAGCATGCCGTCGGCGATCATCAGCAGGCGCTTCACGCCCCAGCGCTCGCCGTTGGTGATGCCGAATTCCTCGAGATCCGATTCGCCGCCCGACACCTTGTGGTGATGCAGGTGCATGCGCCGCCGCGTCCACGGGTTGATCGTGCCGGGCCGCGTGAGCCAGCACAGCGCCATCATCAGGTGATAGGCCCACGGCGTCTTCTTGAAGTACATCAGGTGGATCAGGTCGTGCTCGAGCTCGTGGATCAGCGACGTGACGAACGCGGCGAGCGGCAGCGCGACGTACCACGCGATCGCCCCGCGCGCATACAGCCAGGCGATCGCGAGCATCGCGCTCACCGACACGGCCATCACGGTCGCGCCGACGAGGTTCTGGTTGTCGAGCAGCGGAAAGCGCGCGCGGATCGCGTCGCTCGCGGCGTTGACCTCGCGGCGGACGTACGCGACCTTGTCGGCGTCGTGGCGAAAGGCGGTTCGTGCGGGTTGGCTCATCGACCGGATTCCTGCGGAAAGAGTGGGGCGTTATGCCGATGTGACAAGCATAGGCGCGCACCGGGCCGCCCGCGAGGGCCGCGGGTGCCAATGGCGGTGTCATTTCGGGTCACGTTGCCCGGCCGGCGCGGCTAGAGTCTCGCCCCGGTGTCATTGCGGGCCAGCGGCGCTACAATCCGCCGAAACCGCTCCGGAGTCCTCCGCATGGCCCTGTCCGTCCCGGATGCCGCGCGTCAGTTGAACAAGGCGACGGTGTCGTCCGCGTATGCGCTGTTCATGCTGATGCTGGCCGAGGAGCGCGGTATCGACGGCGGCCGCATTCTGGCGGGCTCGGGTGTCGAGCGCGACCGGCTCGCGCAGCCCGATGCGCGCATCACGCCGCTGCAACAGGCGGCGATCGTGTTCAACCTGCTCGACGCGACGGACGATCCGTCGATCGCGATCGAGATCGGCCTGCGCAGCAGCCTGACGAAAGCGGGACTGATCGGCTTCGGGCTGATGAGCTGCGCGACGCTCGGCGAGGCGATCTCGCTCGGCATCCGCTACCTGCCGACGCGCGTGCCGTTCTTCTCGGTGCGGCTCGCGCGGCTCGACGGGACCGTCGACATCGACGTGCTCGAAGCGTTTCCGCTCGGCCGGCTGCGGCAGTTCGCGGTCGAGAACTTCCTGGTCGAGACGGCGATCCTGTTCAATTCGCTGCTGTATCCGGTGCCCGGACGCACGTTGCAGTCGCGCGCCGAACTCCATTTCGAATGGCCCGAGCCGCCGTGGTTCGAGCGTTATCGCGCGCGGCTGCCGCGCTGCCATTTCGACGCGAGCGCGAACCGCATCCGTTGCGATGCCGCGCTGCTCGACGAACCGATCGGCACCGCGAACGCGCACACCGCGCAGATGATCGTGCAGCAGTGCGAGGCCGAACTCGCGCGGCTCGGTTATGCGGAAAGCATCGTCGAGCGCGTGCGCAACCTGCTGATCTGCGGCGAGGGCGGCTATCCGGCGGTCGACGACGTCGCGCGCGAGCTGCATGTATCGGCGCGTACGCTCAAGCGCAAGCTCGCCGAATACGGTGCGACCTATTCGACGCTGCTCGACGAGATCCGGTTGCGCGACGCGCTGCGGCTGCTCGAGGGAACGCGGCTGCCGGTGGACGAGATCGCCGCGCGCGTCGGTTATACGGATCGCGCGAACTTCACGCGTGCGTTCAAGCGCTGGACGGGTGTCGCGCCGAGCGAGCGGCGCTGAACGCGGGCATGCGCCGGCCCGCTTGGCGGGACTGCCGCTTCATGCTCCACGTATCCCTTCTTCAGACGATCTCGACCCAGTTCGCGCCGCGCCCGCCCGGCACGCGTGCGTGCGGCGACAGCGCGCCGTCGTCCTGCGAGACCGCATACACCGACACGTATTCCGACTGTTCGCCGCACGCGACGAGCCAGCGCCCCGACGGGTCGATCGCGAACCCGCGCGGCTGCGTCTCGGTGGCCGTTGCGTGCGCGGGTTCGAACGTGCCGTCTGCGGTGCGGCGATAGCAGAGCAGGCGGCTCGACGTGCGTTCGCTGACGTAGGCGAAACGCCCGTCGGGGCTCAGGTGCAGGTCGGCGGCCCAGACGGAGGGCTCGGTGGGCGCGGGCGGCCGCGCATGGCCCGGCGCGAGTTCGGCGACGGCCGGATGGCGCGCACTCACGTGCACCTCGCCGAGCCGGCCGGTGTCGGGGTCGCACGCGAACGTGGCGAGCGTGGCCTGGAATTCGCTGACGACGACGAGCGTTCGGCCGTCGCGCGCAAACTGCAGGTGGCGCGGGCCGAACCCGGCCGGCACGCGCGTTTCGCCGTGTTCGAGCGCGCGCAGGCCGGCCGCGTCCTCGACCAGCGCGAAGCTGAACACGCGATCCGAGCCGAGCGAGCTGACATAGGCGAAACGGTTGTCCGGCGACACGATCACCGAGTGCGCGTTCGCGATGCCGCCCACGACCTGCAGCGGCGTGCCGTCGCCGTCGCGCACGCGCGCGGCGTCGTAGAGGCTCAGCGAATTTCCGCCGTACGACGCACCGAGCAGCCAGCGGCCGCCGCGGTCGAGCGACAGGTACGCATGGCTCGCGTCGATCGCGGTCGCGCCGATGCGCACGAGCGCGCCGGTGGCCGGCACGACGCGGAACGCGACGATCGTCGGCTGTTCGCCGCGCGTCGCGACGTAGAGCCGCGCGCGGTCGGCCTGCACGGCGATCGGCATCGCGACGTCGGCTGCGGGATAGCGGGCGAGCGGCGCGAGAGCGCCGTCGGCCGCGAGGGAGAACGTGGCGAGGTCGGCGTCGGCGGCGTTCGAGACGACGACGGTCAGGCGGTCAGTGTTCGGCATGGCGGAGCATCGATGCGTTCGTCAGGGCGGTGTCGGCCGGCAGGCCGCGCGGCGGATCGCTGCGCCGGTGCGTGCGCGCGAACAGCGCGGCGACGGCGGCGACGAGCGAAGCGATCGCGAGCGCATACAGCCCGCCCGTGATCGAACCCGTATGTTGCTTCAGATAGCCGAAGGCCGTCGGCGCGACGAAGCCGCCGAGGTTGCCGACCGAGTTGATCAGCGCGATCACGGCCGCGGCCACGCGCGTGTCGAGATAACCCTGCGGGATCGGCCAGAACAGCGACGCCGCGGCCTTGAAGCCGAGCGCGGCGAAGCAGATCGACGCGAACGACCAGACCGGATCGTGCGACGTCGACGCGAACAGCCCGCACGCGGCGAGCACGAGCGCGAACGCGAGCCAGCGCTGCGGATGCTTCCATTTCGACGACAGCACCGCGAAGCCGTACATCGCGCCGATCGCGATCATCCACGGAATCGTGTTGTACAGGCCGACCTGGAAATCGGTGAGGCCGCCCATCTTGCGGATGATCGTCGGCAGCCAGAACGTGGCCGCGTAGATCGTCAGCTGGATCGAGAAATACAGGAAGCAGAACAGCACGATCTGCGGATCGCGCAGCAGCGCGGTGGCGCGCACCGGCACGTTCGAGCGCACGTCGCGCGTCGCGCGTTCCTCGTCGAGCGCGTTCTGCAGCGCCGTGCGTTCCTCGGCGGTGAGCCACGTCGCGTCGCGGATGTGCGATTTCAGCAGCAGCCAGCTCGCGCCGCACAGCGCGACGGAGAACAGCCCTTCGATCAGGAACATCCACTGCCAGCCTTCGAGGCCGAAGCCGCGGATCGACAGCAGCGCACCGGTGACGGGCCCGGACAGCACCGACGCGAACGCGGAGCCGCCGAGGAAGATCGCCATCGCCTTGCCGCGCTCCTGCGGCGGCAGCCATTGCGACAGGTACAGCACGACGCCGGGAAAGAAACCGGCCTCGGCCGCGCCGAGCAGGAAGCGCAGGGCATAGAACGACGTGTCGTTCCACACGAACGCCATCGCGGCCGCGACGATGCCCCACGTCGCCATGATCCGCGCGAGCCACACGCGGGCGCCGTAGCGTTGCATCAGCAGGTTCGACGGCACCTCGAACAGCGCGTAGCCGACGAAGAACAACCCGGCACCGAGGCCGTACGCGGCCGCGCCGATACCGATCGACGCTTCGAGGTGGCGGTCGACGAAGCCGACGTTCACGCGGTCGATGTAGTTCGCGATGAACATGATCAGCACGAGCGGCAGTACATGCCACTTCACTTTCGAGACGGCGGACGCGAGCGGGTCGCGTCCGGGCAGGGCGGGCGAGGGCGGGTTCAAGCGTGTCTCCGGTCGGGCGGGGCTATGTAGTATGTCGTCGTATGACATGGTACGCCTGAGTGCCGGTGAAGACGTCGCGGGTTTACCCGGGAATTTCCCGGATATTTGGGAGTTTCATGAGATTCGTCGGATAGCCATCAATGTCTGATGACATATGACATGAAACGAGTGTGCACCAATCGCCGGGGTACCCGGTGGCGACCCGCGCGCGTGGTGCACTCCCCGGGCAACCCGTCCGGCGGCTACTCTCGCGGCCGCTACGCCATCGACACGACGCTGTTGAGCAGCGTCTTCACGAGCACGGCCTGCCGCGTTGCGCCCGTTTTCGCGAAGATGCCGCGCAGGTGCGCGCGCGCGGTGTTCTTCGTGATGCCGGTCGCGGCGGCGGCCTCGTCGAGCGTCAGCCCGTCGACGAGCAGCAGCGCGATTTCGGTTTCCATCGGCGTGAGCCGGAACAGCCGGTGCAGCATGTCGCGCGACGTCTGCGGCGACGACACGGGATCGCGCACGAACACCGCGACGGCCGGCCGGTGCCGGCGGTCCTCGGCACCGCGGTAGGGCGCGAGCGGGCGCAGCAGCACGCTCAACGGCATCGCGCCGCCGGGGCGCGACAGCGTGGTGGCTTCGATGCGGGCGAGCGCGCCCGCGCGGAAATGCTCGAGCGCGGCCTGCAACGCCTTCTGCAGCCGGCGCTCGTCGAGCGGGCACGAGGCGTGGAGCCGCTCGTGGCGCACGCACAGCCCGTCCTGCTGCTCGATCAGCCGCTCGGCGATGCGGTTGCGCTTGATCACGCGGCCGTCCTCGTCGACGATCGCGGTGCCGACATCGAGCCGGTCGACGGTGCCCGCGTACAGCGCGCGTTCGGCGTCGAGCACGTCGAACGCCGCGTGCAGTTCGACTGCCCGCTGCAGGTGCGGCAGCAGCGTCGCGACCTGCGCGCGTTCGGCCGCGTCGAAGTCCCGCCCGCCGTGCGCGCGGCTCACGAAGAACGCGCATTCGACGCCGCGTTCGCCGCGCAGGTTCGCGCCGAGGATGTAGCGCAGGTCGAGCGGCTGCAGGTACTGCCGGTAGAAATCGTGCGCGCGCCACGCGGTTTCGCCGAACAGCCGGTCGGCCGTGAAGACCTGGCCGGGCGGCTGATCGAGAAACGGGCACAGCGCATAGAACTGCTCGCTGTACGACGGCTCGCCGGGCAGCAGCGGGCCGTGCGCCGACGCGTTGATGATGAGCCCGTGCCGTGCGCCGCCCGGGTTGCGCAGCACCAGTGTCGTGAAGCGCGCGTCGAGCCGCACGCGGACCGCTTCGAGGAAGCCGGCCCACGGGGTCGCTTCCGACGGGCCCTGATAGACGAGCCCGAGCCACGCGCTGAGTTCGCGCGCCGTCCACGCGGCGTCGTCGAAGCCGTCGTGCGCGGCCGGATCGCCGGGTGCCAGCGCGATGGGCATGCTCGTGTTCTCCTGGATCGGGGGTAGGGTTCCCGAGCCAGCATACCGGCCGCCCGGCGGCCCGCGTCGTCCGAACGGAGGAGGCGGCGCGCCCGGGCGGGCAGGCGGGCAGCCGCCGGGCTGCCCGCCTGCGGCGCCTACGCCGCGCGCTCGCGCAGCAGGTAAGCGACGATGCGCCCGGCCGCTTCGTCAGGGGACTCGGCGACCGTATCGACGCGCAGCTCGGGCCGCGCGGGCGGCTCGTACGGCGAATCGATGCCCGTGAAATGCTTCAGCTCGCCGCGCCGCGCCTTCTTGTACAGGCCCTTCGGGTCGCGCTCCTCGGCGACCGCGAGCGGCGTGTCGACGAACACCTCGACGAACTCGTCGGGGCCGGCGAGCGCACGCGCCATCTCGCGTTCCGAGCGGAACGGCGAGATGAACGACACGAGCGTGATGAGCCCCGCGTCGAGCATCAGCCGCGCGACTTCGGCGACGCGCCGGATGTTCTCCACGCGATCGGCCTCGGTGAAGCCGAGATCGCGATTGAGCCCGTGCCGCACGTTGTCGCCGTCGAGCAGGTACGTGTGCTTGCCGAGCGCGTGCAGCCGTTTCTCGACGAGGTTCGCGATCGTCGACTTGCCGGCGCCCGACAGCCCCGTCAGCCACACGATGCGCGGCGTCTGCGTCTTCTGCGCGGCACGTGCGGCGCGGTCGACGTCGACGGCCTGCCAGTGCACGTTGTGCGCGCGGCGCAGCGCGAAGTGCAGCATCCCGGCACCGACCGTGTCGTTGGTGAAGCGGTCGATCACGATGAAGCCGCCCGTGTGGCGGTTGCGGTCGTACGGATCGAACGCCACGGGCCGGTCGAAGCTCAGGTTGCACACGCCGATTTCGTTGAGCGCGAGCGTGCGCGCCGCGAGATGCTCGCGCGTGTTCACGTCGACCTTGTACTTCGGCGTCGCGCAGGTCGCGCCGACCGTCTGCGTGCCGAGTTTCACGAGATACGGGCGGCCGGGCAGCAGCGGCGCGTCGTGCATCCACACGAGCGTCGCCTCGAACTGGTCGGCCACCTCGGGCGGCGCATCCGCGCGCGCGATCATGTCGCCGCGGCTGATGTCGATCTCGTCGGCGAGCGTGAGCGTCACCGCGTCGCCGGCGTGCGCGATGTCGCTTTCGCCGCGTTGCGTGATCACCGACGCGACGCGGCTCTCCTTGCCGGACGGCAGCACGCGCACGCGCTCGTCGACGCGGATCTCGCCCGATGCGATGCTGCCCGCGTAGCCGCGGAAATTCAGGTGCGGGCGGTTGACCCACTGCACCGGCAGCCGGAACGGCTCGTCGCGCGTCACGCGCGCGGCGAGCGGCAGCGTGTCGAGATGCTGCATCAGCGTCGGGCCCGCGTACCACGGCATCCGCGCGCCCGGCGCGATCACGTTGTCGCCGCGCAGCGCCGACAGCGGGATGCTGACGATCTCCGCCAGCCCGAGCTCGGCGGCGAATGCGCGATAGTCGGCGTCGATGCGCTCGAACACGGCCCGGTCGTAGTCGACCAGGTCCATCTTGTTGATCGCGAGCACCACGCGCCTGATGCCGATCAGCGCGACGAGATGGCTATGACGGCGCGTCTGCGTGAGCACGCCCTTGCGCGCGTCGATCAGGATCACGGCGAGATCGGCGGTCGACGCGCCGGTGATCATGTTGCGCGTGTACTGCTCGTGGCCGGGCGTGTCGGCGACGATGAACTTGCGGCGCGCGGTCGCGAAGAAGCGGTACGCGACGTCGATCGTGATCCCTTGCTCGCGCTCGGCCGACAGGCCGTCGACGAGCAGCGCGAAATCGAGCTCGCCGCCCTGCGTGCCGACCTTCTTCGAGTCGGCTTCGAGCTGCGTGAGCTGGTCGTCGAACAGCATGTTCGATTCGTAGAGCAGGCGGCCGATCAGCGTGCTCTTGCCGTCGTCGACGCTGCCGCACGTGATGAAGCGCAGCAGGTCCTTCGTCTGCGCATCGTCGGCGTGCATGTTGGGCGTCGCGTGTGCGGGCGCCTCGGGCGCGGTGAGAACGTGTGCCATCAGAAATATCCCTCCTGTTTCTTCTTTTCCATCGAGCCGGCCGAATCGCTGTCGATCAGGCGTCCTTGTCGTTCCGACGTGCGCGTCTCGCGCATTTCCCGAAGGATGTCGTCGAGCGAGCTCGCATCGCTGTCGATCGCGCCCGTCAGCGGATAACAGCCGAGCGTGCGAAAGCGCACCTTGCGCATCTGCGGCACTTCGCCTTGGCGCAGCGGCAGGCGTTCGTCGTCGACCATGATCAGCGCGCCGTCGCGTTCGACGACGGGCCGTTCCTTCGCGAAGTAGAGCGGCACGATCGGGATGTCGTGAAGATGGATGTACTGCCAGATGTCGAGCTCGGTCCAGTTCGAGATCGGGAACACGCGCAGGCTTTCGCCCTTGCGCTTGCGCGCGTTGTACAGCGACCAGAGTTCGGGGCGCTGGCGCTTCGGGTCCCAGCGGTGCTGCTCGGAGCGCAGCGACACGATGCGTTCCTTCGCGCGCGATTTCTCCTCGTCGCGGCGCGCGCCGCCGAACGCGGCATCGAAGCCGTAATGATCGAGCGCCTGCTTGAGCCCCTGCGTCTTCCACACGTCGGTGTGCATGGCCGAGCCGTGCGTGAACGGATTGATGTCGTTCGCGAGGCCGTCGGGGTTCACGTGCACGCGCAGGTCGAGGCCGAGGCGCGCGGCCGTTTCGTCGCGAAACGCGATCATCTCGCGGAATTTCCACGTCGTATCGACGTGCAGCAGCGGAAAGGGCGGCTTCGCCGGGTAGAACGCCTTCATCGCGAGATGCAGCATGACCGAGCTGTCCTTGCCGATCGAATACAGCATCACCGGGTTCTCGCTCTCGGCAACCACCTCGCGCATGATGTGGATGCTTTCGGCCTCCAGTCGCTCCAAGTGGGTCAACATCGTTCGTCTCCTTGTTTCATGCCGGCGCCGCGCGACATGTGCGGCGTTTCGTGCATGACGCCAACGGTATCGAGCGAGCGGCATGCCGCTCTTCGTCCGGGTGGACTAAACCGCGGCACGGCGGTGGAGCGGATCTTTCCTTAGTCCACCCGGACGAAGAGGTGCGCGACGCCGGCGCTTAAGGTGAGCGCTCGACCATCGGCGGAGACGACACATGACGGACGACACACGTGCCACGCAATTGCTTTCGGGCCAGACCTGGGCCGATTTCTGCGACACCCTGAAACGCAGCGGCGAGCAGATCCTGCGCGCCGAGGCGCCGGACGATCCGCTGACACGCGCGGAAGGCTTTCGTTACCTGAGCCGGCTGATGCGCATCGCGCTCGAAATGCACGTCGAATTCGCGGACGGCGCGTGGCCCGGCTTTTTCTCGCCGTCGCACGAGACCGCGAAGATCGGCGCCGACAATCCCGACAACCTGTACCAGTACGCGCGGCTCGACGGCCGTTGCGAATACCGCGTGACGGGGCGGCGCGGCACGGTGGCCTACCTGAGCTTCGGCACGCAGAAGGGCGGCTACGAGACCGACGGCAAGATGCTGCAGACGGGCTTTCTCGATGCGAAGCAGCTCGAGATCGCACCGGACGGCAGCTTCGAGATCGTGCTGGGCGAGACACCACGCGCGGGCAACTGGGTACGCATGGAGCCGGGCACCAATGCGTTGCTGGTGCGACAGACTTTCCTCGACCGGCGCACGGAGACGCCCGCGCAACTGAAGATCGAACGCATCGGCGCGCACGACCGCCCGGCGCCGCTCGATCCGCTTGCGTTGCAGGGCGGCCTCACGCGTGCTGCGCAGTTCGTCGAGCAGACGGCGAAGCTGTTCGCCGACTGGGCCGCGGGCTACCGGTCGCACGTGAACGCGCTGCCGCCCGCCGACCAGGCGCTGTGCCAGTCGGTCGGCGGCGACCCGAACATCTACTACTACCACTCGTGCTGGGAGCTGGCCGACGACGAGGCGCTCGTGATCGACGTCGACACGGTGCCCGACTGCGATTTCTGGAACGTGCAGCTCAACAACTACTGGATGGAGTCGCTCGATTACCGGCACTTCGACATCTGCGTGAACAAGCACGGCGCGCGCCGGAATGCGGACGGTGGCGTGACGGTGGTCGTCGCGGCCGCGCGGCCGCGCGACGCGAACTGGCTCGATACGGCCGGGCATCGCACCGGCACGATCTGCTGGCGCTGGGTCGGCGCCGCGCAGCCGGTGCATCCGCGCACGCGGGTCGTGAAGCTCGCCGCGCTGAAGGAGGCCGCATGAACGCGCCGATCGACCTGGTCC
Organism: Burkholderia reimsis; assembly: GCF_003294055.1. Taxonomy (NCBI): domain Bacteria; kingdom Pseudomonadati; phylum Pseudomonadota; class Betaproteobacteria; order Burkholderiales; family Burkholderiaceae; genus Burkholderia; species Burkholderia reimsis. The sequence continues at coordinate 7,398 of NZ_QMFZ01000063.1, read as the reverse complement.
GCTCGCAGCTCGATGCCGACGGACTGATCGCCGAGGCCGTGTCGCGCACGGGCGGGCTCACTGCGTTCGGCGACGGACCGTATCGCGAGGCGCTCGACGTGATGTGCGCGTCGCTGATCGATGAAGCCAGGCTGTCCGAACGCGGCGCGGCGATGATGCGCGAGAAGCTCGTCGGGCAACTCGTGAACCGGCTGGTCGTCGAGGATTACTTTCGGCGCCATCCGGAAATCGCGGACATCGCGATCGACGATCCGCTCGTGATCGTCGGCCTGCCGCGCACGGGCACGACGCTGCTGCAGCGGCTGCTGGCCGTCGATCCGCGCTTCCATACTGCCGCGTGGTGGGAAACCCGCTACCCGGCGCCGCTCGCGGGCGAGACGCTGGCCGAGCCGGCGGTGCGCATCGCCCGCGCGCAGGCCGAAGTCGCGACGATGATCGACTGCATTCCGCAGATCCTGACGATTCATCCGCTCGACGCGATGCTCGCCGACGAGGAGTTCATGCTGATGGAGCACTCGTTCGTGTGCGCGATGGACTCGTACGCCAACGTGCCGCGCTATACGGCGTGGCTCGCGCGACAGGATCTCACGCCGGTCTATACGTACCTGAAGCGGATGCTGCAGTTCCTGCAATGGCAGAAGGCGCAGCGCGGCGTCGCGCCGGCCACGCGCTGGCTGCTGAAGACGCCGCAGCACCTGCATGCGCTCGACGTGCTGTGCCGCGTGTTCCCGCGCGCGCAGGTCGTGCTCACGCACCGCGACCCGGCGCAGACGATTCCGTCGATGGCCAGCATGGCGCACACGCTGTGGCAGATGTATGCGGACGATCCCGATCCGCTTGCCGTCGGCGCGCAGTGGAACGCCGGGATGGCACGCGCGATCGGCGCCGCGATGGCCGCGCGCGATGCGCTGCCGGCCGGCCGCTTCCTCGACGTGCGTTTCGAGGACACGGTGTCGAATCCGCTCGGCGTGGCCGAGGCCGTGTACGCGTTTGCCGGCATGCCGCTCGACGCGCGGCGGCGCACGGCGATGACCGACTGGATGGCACGCAACGGCCGCGACAAGCGTGCCGCGCACGACTATTCGATCGCGCGCTTCGGCTTTACCGATGCGCAGCTCGCGCGCGACTTCGCCGCGTATCGCGCGCGGCACCTGCGGGCGGCCGGCTGACGGCCCGGCTCGCGAAACCAACGACAAGCAGGAGACAAACCATGTTGCTGAAGGACAAGATCGTCGTGATTTCCGGGATCGGGCCGGGGCTCGGCGTGAAGCTCGCCGTCGAGGCCGCGCGCGAGGGCGCGTGCGGCGTGGTCGTCGCGGCGCGCACGACGGAAAAGCTCGACGACGCCGAAACGCGGATCCGTGCACTCGGCGTCGATTGCGACGTGCTGAAGGTGAAGACCGACATCACCGATCGCGCGCAATGCCGGCAGCTCGCGACGCAGGCCGTCGAGCGCTTCGGCCGGATCGATGCGCTCGTGAACAGCGCATTCGTGCACGGCAGGTTTCCCGAACCGGTGGAGGACGCCGACCTCGACGGCTGGCGCGCGGTGTTCGACACCAACGTGTTCGGCACGATGGCGCTTACGCAGGAGGTCGTGCCGCACATGAAGCGGCGCAAGCGCGGCGCGATCGTGATGATCAACACGCAGGCGACCCGCAAGCCGTTTGCAGGGGAAGGCGGCTACGCTGTATCGAAGGGGGCGCTCGCCGTTGCGGCAAAATACCTGGCGCGCGAACTCGGCGTGCACGGCATTCGCGCGAACAGCATCCACATGGGGTGGATGTGGGGCGTGCCGACCCGGACGTATTTCCGGCAGGCGGCGGCCGAATACGGGATGACGGAAGAGCAGGTGATCGCGCCGGTCGCGTCGAACATCGCGCTCGCGAAGCTGCCGACCGACGACGACTGCGCGCGCGCGGCGCTGTTCCTCGCGTCGGACTACGCGAACGCGGTGACGGGCGCGACGCTCGACGCGAATGGCGGCGATTTCATGCCCTGACGATGGAGCAAAGGATCATGCAGGACAACCACGACGAACGACACTTCCTTGCGTTCAACGGCGACGCGGACGGCCTGTGCGCGCTTCAGCAACTGCGGCTCGCGGAGGGCGTGCGCGGCACGCTCGTGACCGGCGTGAAGCGCGACATCAGGCTGCTCGAGCGGATCGACGCGCGCGCGGGCGACATCGTCACCGTGCTCGACGTGTCGCACGACCAGAATCGCGATGCCTGCGCGCGGCTGCTGCGCGACGGCGCGACGGTCCGCTATTTCGACCATCACTTCGCGGGCGATCTGCCCGACGATCCGCGCTTCGACGCGCACATCGACACGGCGGCCGACGTCTGCACGAGCGCGATCGTGAACCGTTATCTCGGCGGCCGGCACGTGCGCTGGGCGATCGTCGCGGCATTCGGCGACGAGTTGCCGGCGCTCGGCGGCGCGCTCGCGCGCGAGCACGGGATCGACGACGCGGAGCGCGACACGCTCGCCGAACTGGGCCTCTACCTGAACTACAACGCGTACGGCGAGTGTGTCGGCGATCTGCATTTCGACCCGGCGGCACTTGCCGACGCGATGCTGCCGTGCGTCGACCCGCTCGAGTTCGTGCGCGAGACCGCCGTGTTTGCCGCGCTGCGCGACGGCTATCGCGACGATATGGCACGGGCGTGCGCACTCGCGCCGCTGCGCGAGGTGCCCGGCGCGACGCTGGTCCGGATGCCCGATCATCCATGGGCGCGGCGCGCGACGGGCATGCTCGCGAACGAGCGGATGCGCAACGCGCCGCATGCGGCGCTCGCGGTGCTGTCGCCGCGCGCGGACGGCGGGCTCGTCGTCAGCGTGCGCGTGCCCGACGGCCGGCCGCTCGGCGCCGACGAGTTCTGTCGCGGTTTTCCGACCGGCGGCGGGCGCAAGCGCGCGGGCGGCATCAATCATCTGCCGGAAACCGAGTTCGACGCGTTCGCCGAGCGGTTCGAGGCGGCGTTCCGGCTCGATTGACGCAACGGCCCGCGACGCGCACGCCGTGCATCCAGCGCACGGCGTGCGCGTCGCGGGCGGCGGATTGTGGCCGCCGGGTTGCGGCGCGATCAACCGGTCGCGCCCGCGAGCACGGCCGGCACGTTGTGGCCGTAGCAGCGCTCCTCGACACGCTCGGCGATGCGCCAGCCGAGCGCGGTACGCGCAAACCGGTCGACGTACCACAGCCCGAGAAACATCACCTGCGTGCCGCCGTCCGGCAGCGCGACTTCCATCGGATTGAAGCAGATCGTGCGGCCGCGCGCGGTGTCGCCGTCGAGCCGGATCGACAGGTTGCCGACCAGGTGCTGGTACTGCGGAAACCGCGGCAGCACGGTGCGCAGCCATGCCTTCACGTCCGGATAGCGGCCCGCGATGCCGCCCATCGCGCGATAGTCGATCGCCGCGTCGGGCGTGAACACCGCGTCGAGCGCGTCGAAGTCGCGCGTATCGATCGCGGTCGAATACGCGACGATCAGCTCGCGGATGTCGTGATGGTCGGACAGCGTGTGCAGATCGGGCATCGGCGGCTCCCGGTCAGGCGCCGTTGCGCCGGCGTGCCGCATGGAGCGCTTCGGCGCGCCGCTTCACGTCGCGCGCGCACTGGTCGAAACCCTGTTTCACCCACGCACCGTGGTTCTGCATGATCGTGTCCGCGTTGATGCCGAGGAACTGGTCGGTCGTGAAATAACGGCAGCGTTCCGCGCCGATCGCATCGATGTACTGGTCGCGGCGCGCGGCGTCCTTGTTGTCGTCGGTCGGGCGCTGCTCCCACGACAGCAGGCGTTCCGGTTCGCACGCGACGAGGATCTCGTCGACGGGAATCACGGTTTCCGTGCCGGGAATGCGCACCTGCATGTGCACGAAATCGCCGAGCCTGCCGGTCGTTTCGAAGCCGACGCAGAACGTGTTCCATTCGCCGTAGCGCGGGAAGTCGGTCAGCACTTCCCAGACGACGGAGGCCGGTGCGTCGATGTCGACGGTGATCGAGGTGACGAGATTCGAGGGTTTGGTCATGGCGGCGTATCGGGTGAGTAGCGGGTGAGTAGCGGGTGAATAGCGGGTGAATAGCGGGTGAATAGCGGGTGAGGCCGCGCGCCCGGCCGGCCGGGCGCCGCAGCAGTCGGAAAGGTCCGCGCCGGCGTCGGCCGGCGCGCATGGCAGGGGCGGGACGCGCGGTGCCGGTAGTGGCCGGCAGGTGCCGTGCGGCGTACCCGACATCGAGCGTAGGCCGGCGCATGCGGAGAAGAATCGTCGGAATGGACTAAGGCGTTTCACCGGGGGCGGCAGGGGAACGCGACGGCCGTGACCGTCGTCGATCCGCCGGCGTGCCGAACATCGACACCGCGCGGCACAGCCGCGACAATACGCGTCTCTTCCTGCTTTCGTCATCGAGGTGCCCGTGTCCGCCAAGTCGTCCGTTGCTCCCGCGATCGTCTGGTTCCGCGACGATCTGCGCGTGACCGATCAGCCCGCGCTGACGCGCGCGGTGGCGTCGGGCCGGCCGCTCGTATGCGTATTCGTCGACGACACGGGCGCCGCCGCCGGGCGCGCGCCCGGCGGCGCGGCGCGCTGGTGGCTGCACGGGTCGCTGGCCGGGCTCGACGCGGCGCTTGCGCGTCATGGCGGCCGCCTGCTGCTGTTGCGCGGCGACGCGCCGCGCGAGATCGAACGCGTCGTGCACGACACGGGTGCGCAAGCGGTGTACTGGAACCGTCGTTATGCGCAACCGCAGCGCGACGCCGACGCGGCGCTGAAGGCGTCGCTCAAGGCGCGCGGCGTCACGGTGGAGAGCAGCAACGGCAGCCTGTTGAACGAGCCGTGGGAGGTGCTGACGGGCAGCGGCGGGCCGTACCAGGTGTTCACCGCGTACTGGCGCGCGGCACGCCGCGATCGCGCGGTGGCCGCGCCGCTGCCCGAGCCGGAACGGATCGGGTTTCATCGCTGGCCGAAGGCCCTGAGCGACCGCGCGCTGGCGCTCGATGCGCTGGCGTTGCGTCCGTCGGCGCCGGATTGGGCCGGCGGCCTGCGCGACGCATGGCCCGCGCCCGACGAAGGCGGCGCGCACGCGCAGCTCGACGCGTTTCTGACGACCTCGCTCGTCGATTACGCGGATGCGCGCGACCGTCCCGACCGGCCCGCGACGAGCCGGCTGTCACCGTTCCTGCGCTTCGGCAACGTGTCGCCGCGACAGGTGTGGCACGCGGTGCAGGGCGCCGCGCAGGCCGGCGGCGCGGCATGCGCGGCCGGCGCCGACAAGTTCCTGAGCGAACTCGGCTGGCGCGAATTCAGCTACACGCTGCTGTATCACTTTCCGGCACTCGCGACCGACAACTTCCGCGCGCAGTTCGATGCGATGCCTTGGCGCGACGATCCCGCCGCGCTGCGCGCGTGGCAGCGCGGGCTGACCGGCTATCCGCTCGTCGATGCGGGCCTGCGCGAGCTGTGGACGACCGGCTGGATGCACAACCGCGTGCGGATGGTCGTCGCGTCGTTCCTGATCAAGCATCTGCTGATCGACTGGCGCGCGGGCGAAGCGTGGTTCTGGGACACGCTGGTCGACGCCGATCCCGCGAACAACGCGGCGAGCTGGCAGTGGGTGGCCGGCTGCGGTGCCGACGCCGCGCCGTATTTCCGCATCTTCAATCCGGTCGCGCAGGGACGGAAGTTCGACCCGGACGGCGCGTACGTGCGGCGCTGGGTGCCCGAGCTGACCGGCCTCGACGCCGCATCGATCCACGCGCCGTGGGAGGCCTCGCCGCTGGAGCTCGAAGCGGCCGGCGTGCGGCTCGGCGTCGACTACCCGGAGCCGCTCGTCGAGCATGCGGCGGCGCGTGCCCGCGCGCTCGATGCACTGGCCGCATTGCCGAAGCGCCGCTGACCGCCCGCCCCGGGTTGCCGCGTCAATTGCAGAACGCGACGTGTTCGAGCAGCGCGTACGCGACGCCCGAATCGAAGTAGGCCGCGCCGCACCACGCGACGAACGCGAGCGTGCCGGCGGCCAGTGCCGCGCGGATCATGCCCACGCCGCGTTGCCCGCTGCCGGACGCGCGACGCGCGCGTCGTTGATCGGCAGGTGCAGCAGCGCCGCGAGTACGCCGAGCGCGATCGAGCCGATCCACAGCGGCATGTACGAATGCGTCGCGTCGTACACGAGCGCACCGAGCCAGACACCGAAGAAGCTGCCGAGCTGGTGCCCGAAGAACACGAAGCCGAACAGCGTCGCGATGTAGCGCACGCCGAACACCTGCGAGATCACGCCGTTCGTCAGCGGCACGGTGCCGAGCCACGTGAACCCCATGACGGCCGCGAACACGTAGACGCTCGCGGGCGACAGCGGCGCGGCGACGAACACGGCCATCGTGAGCGCACGCACGAGGTACAGCACCGACAGCACGTACTTGCGCCGCAGCAGCCCGCCGAGATGGCCGCACGCATAGGTGCCGGCCACGTTGGTCAGCGCGATCAGCGCGAGCGCGACGCTCGCGTGGCGTGCCGGCAGCCCGTGATCCAGCAGGTACGCGGGAAGATGCGTCGCGATGAAGGCGAGCTGGAAGCCGCACGCGAAGAAGCCCGCGTTCAGCAGCCAGAAGCCGCGATGCGCGAACGCCTCGCGCACGGCTTCGCCGATCGACTGATCGGGGCCGGCGGCGGCGCCGGCAACCTGCGCGGGCCGGTCGCGCAGCAGCACGGCGAGCGGCGCGAGCACCACCGCGACGAGTGCCAGTGCGATGAACGCATGCCGCCAGCCGATGCCGCCGATCAGCTCCTGCGCGACGGGCACCATGCAGAACTGGCCGAGCCCGCCGATCGCGCCTGCGACGCCGAGCGCCCAGCCGCGCCGGTCGGGTGGAAACAGGCGGCTCAGCGCGCCGTAGATCGATGCGAACGCCGAGCCCGACAGCGCGATGCCGATCACGAGCCCGGCACCGACCGTGAACATGCCTGTCGTCGCCGCATGCGCCATCGTGACGAGCCCGGCCGCATAGAGCAGCATCCCGGCGACGATCACGCGCAGTGACCCGAAACGATCGGCGACCATGCCCGTGAACGGCTGCGCGACGCCCCAGATCAGGTTCTGCAACGCCAGTGCGAGCCCGAACGCTTCGCGCGACCAGCCGTGATCGAGCGACACCGGCGCGAGGAACAGGCCCTGCACGTGGCGGATGCCGAGCGCGGCGCCCATGATCAGGCCGCCGGCCAGTACGGGCAGCCAGCGGCGGCGGACTTCGTGCTCGATCGGGGTCATGCGTGTCTCCGGAAGGGGGCGCGGCAAAACGGCCGCGCTCGATCCGATTAGACGATCGGGCCCGTCGACCCTCAAGCGATCATTCGGTCAGGTTGGCATGCGTGTGGGGAATGCGACGAAGGGCGCGGGGA
>NZ_QMFZ01000062.1:0-30122 GCF_003294055.1 Burkholderia reimsis | reverse complement strand
GCACCTTGCCGTTCAGCGTGGAGTCATAGCTCGCGGTGCCGCCGAAGCCGATGATCTCGCGGTTCGACAGGCTGTACTCGCCGGCGCCCTGGCTTGATGCGATGACTTCCGACGTCGTCGTATCGACGATGTTCAGATTGACCTTCGCATACGCGACTTGCGTCTTGCCCTGGCCGAGAATGCCGAACAATTGGTGATCGCCAACGTCCTTGCGCCCAAACTCGGTCACATCGCCCGTCACCACGTAATTCGCGCCCTTGACGGCCTGCGCCTTCTTCATGAATCCCGCTTCCTGCTTGATTTCGTCGAGATTCTCACGATCAAGCACGTTGAAGCGGCGGCTCTGCTGCAGACGCGTCACGAGAATAGTCTTCGCCTGTCCGCCGAGACGGTCGATGCCGTCCGAGAAGATGCCGCGCATGTAGCTCGAACGGTTGTCGAACTTGCCAACCGCGATCGCGACGGGTTTGCCGGCATATGGCTTCTGCGCGCTACTGACGACCGGCACATCGAGCGTACGTGACGACTCAGTCGCGCAACCGGTCAGGCCGATCGCAACCGCAGCAGCGATCACCAATACGTGACAGTTATTGGAAACTTTCAATTAAATCTCCTCGTTAAGGAAAAGTGCGGCGATTTTGGGAGAGACGCACATGAGGTCTACTGAAGTCGTGCTGCCGACTCGTTCAACGCCACGTCAGGAGCCGCTGCACGCGGATGCTCTCTAACGCGAGAAACGCAACGATTTGCGGAAACATACGCGCCGGCCAGAGCCAGCGTGCACGTCTTTTTTTCGCCGGAATTCAGGCTTAACCCTACCTGCAAAATGTCGTTACTTCTTCAGGCGCACGACATAGACACCGGGGTTTTGTGCGCTCGTGCTCAAACTGTAGTTCGGCGGGTTCACATACGACGCCCCCTGGACCAGCGGCTTATAGACCGTCTCGCCTGCCGAGCTGTCCGCGAGCTCGATCACCGGTGGGTTCGGACTGGGCGTAACATTGGTCGTGAAATTCAGCGTGAGCGTTGCCGATGCCATCGAATGAAGGTCGCCCTGGCGCACCTCGATTTGATAAATATAGTCCGCTACCGCGCCAACGGACGACGGATCAGCTTTGCCCAGACACACCGTCAGATCGCCCGTTTGACCATTTGCAGGCGTCTTGAGCGTCAAAGTTGCAATGCCATCGTCAGTCGTGAGATTGATGTTCGCATTGGCGACCACGTTGCTGTTCGAGATCGTCAACTTCTTGTAGCCATCGGTGCATGCCAATGTCGTCGTTGGCGCAGGCGACGTGGTTTGCGAGGTCGAACCCGCGGTGCTACTGCTGTTCGCAGCACTTGCGCCACCACCATCTCCACCTCCGCACGCCGCCAGCAAAACTGCCGAGCCCATCAGTCCAGCCAGAATCAGTTTCTTCTTCATTTTTTTCTCTCAATCGTTAAATATACCTAAGCAAATCAACAACACCCCACCTGACCGACTTGACCCAAGTCTCCCCGAGGTGACTCCCGCATAAAAAGGCACGGCGATTCTGCTTACCGCGCAAAGCATCTAGACCCGGAGGGGAGCCTAGACGCGACCAATCAAACCCGAAATATCAATCGATTACCAGTCGCCGCTTCCGCTTCACGATAAGTCGCGGTTCGGCAGCAGGTACGGGTGTCCGCTCGAGTGTCGGCTGCTCGACGTACGTCTGTCGCGCCTTCTCCATCGCGCGACGCTTGCCGTTCAACCACGGATGCCGTGGGGGGATACGGTTCGACTGTGGTTCGTCCGCGATTTCATCGTTTAACAGTTGCTCATCTTCCACTGCTCGACCTTTCTAAGGGCACCCGGGGGCGCAATTTCACCCTTCCTTTCGCTCGCTCGATCAACCAACCGGACTCTCGACGCTATCAGCACATTCTCGGGCCGCAGGCACCGTGACAGGTTCAGTTCGCACACGCTCACCGTCGACAATCAGCCTACGAACGTTGAGCCGAAAATATCCGGATCGGCGGACAGCAAAAGCTTCGTAGTCTTTGCCTGCTTGCGGCACGAACGTACCCGATGCATGTTCGCGTGGCGTCGAGAACACCACGCCGCCGGTTTGCGATGTTCCGCCGGTATCGAGCGTAATCGTCAATGGCTCGTTAGCCTTGATCACGTATTCGTCGTAATAGCGGTAGGCATCTTCAGGGACAGGCATGCCGATTGTCGTGTTCGCGAGATTCAGCATGCGTGGTCTCGCGACCCACATGCCGCGATTCGCGAAACTAAAAGCGTGCTTCTTCGGCTCGCACTCTGTATTGAAATAAAAATGGGTATCAGTCCCGAAGTAGACGCGAATACGTGCGTCACTGGCCGGATCGTAGGCAACGCTCTGCACTTTGTGCGATGCGCAGCCCACGAAGAGGACGCAAAGCCCAAGTGCCGATAGTGTGTTTCGGAGCATGACGGATTCTCGATACGACGATCTTAGAATTGCGAGGTAAGTTGGAAGCCAACCATTACCCGAGCAGTCGGGAAGCCGGACGGTTTGTAGACCGGCGTGCCGGCAAACAGGTCGTATCCGTAAGACCCGAATCGCGTACCGATGCTTCCCTTCACGCCGATGACAGCGCCAGCCAACTGCGTACCGACAAGCGCGATCGGCTGAGGCCCCCACACGCGCCCATAATCCAGCCCGGCATACACCGCTTGACCCGTCTGGCCAATCGGCATTTGCAACTCGTTACGCCAGTAGAAGCCGCGCGCTGCCGCCAGCATCGTTTCGCCGTCGAAGCCGCGCACGGTGTATCGGCTACCGATGGTCATGTCGTCGAGGTAGTACAGGGTGTTCCCCGTGTACTGGCCGTGAATCGATCCGACATAGCGGAACGGCTGTTTCCCGATCGCAAACGGCACCGAAAGATTCGCGTCGAGCACCGCCATCTTGAATCGATAGGTCGGGCCGCCGTCGACGGCCAGTATGTCGTCCTGCGCGCCGAGCCCACCAACGCCTTGACGATAGGCCAGCGTGCCGTCGAACTGCGCACCGTCGAAGTAGTGGCGATCGGTGAGGCCAAGCTCGACAATCGTGTTGTTGCGGCGTTGCTGCGTGATTTCCGTGTCTTCGATGAAGCTCTGGCCGAATCGCCGCGACAAGCGAACATATCCACCGAACACATCGTCCTGGCTACGCGCGAGCACACGGGCCAGCTTGAAATCGACGGTCTTCGAGTTACCGCTCGCGATGAACGTCTGATTCACGCCTGCAATCTGCTGGTAGTACGTGTTCGTGTACCCTGCGAGCGTGGCGGTCCAGTAACCCCATGGAATCGAATAGAAGCCGTTCCAGCCGTGCGAACCAAGGCGCTTGTCGCCAAGTTCAAGGTCCTGGCTCACGCCGACGTTGAAGATGTCGTTCAGGCCGAGCGGGTTATCGATGCCGATCGACAGGTTGCCTTGCAGCTTGCCGGTCGCGCGCGTGCCCGAGTTGTCGATCGATGCCACCACAGTCCACGGTTTGCCGCGTTTCACGTCGAGCACGACATCGCTTTCGCCCGGTACGTCGCCCGGAACGATCTGCATCGATACGTCTTGACTCTGTACGCGCTTCATCTGCTCCAAACCTTGCTCAAGGTCGCGCAGGTTCAACAGTTCGCCGTCGCGCGTCGGAAACGCGGTTTTCCATGTGCCGCGCAGTTTTTCATCGGCGAAGCGCACGTGTCGGATCACGCCGGGAATCAGCGAGACTTTCAACGTACCGGACGACAAATCCTGTTCGGGGAGCAGCACGCGCGTCGTGATGTACCCGCGCGAAAGAATGTCTTGCGACAACGCTTTGACAAGCACATCAAGCCCTTGCTTGCCAACGCACTGCCCCGTGTAGTGTTCGAGCCATTCACGTGCGAACGCGAAGCGATCCATCGGCAGTACGGACGCGCCCTGCGCTTTCACGCCGTCCGGCAGCGAATCGGGAACGTCGACCGTGAAACGATCAATGCGGAAGCACGGTGTTTCGGTCGGAAGCTGTGGATAGCCTGCACTCGCCGCGACACTCGAACGAACTCCCGGCGCGGTAACGATTCGTTCACGCTCGCGCGCCTCCTCCTGCTGACGAGCCTGTTGTTCGTTACCAAGCGGCTGTACCGATTGTGCCGTCGCACAGGTCGATGCGATAAGCAACGACCCCGCAACAAGGCTACCCCCTCGGATTTTCTTCTTCATGTATTTGATTCTCTCGATTACGCGTACCGCGTGACCATCCAGACCCCGATCAGGATGACGACAGCGCCGACGACCTGCATCGGCCGCAACAGGTGTTCGTGTAACGCCGTGAACGACAACACCACGAGCATGGAAATCGCCACCATCGTCGGATACGCAACGCCTAGCGTTGTTTTGCGCAGCGCGATTGCGTAAAGGAGGAACCCGACACCGTAGGCACCTATGGCTGCCCCGCGGGCGATCCATGGCAACAGGCTCGATTCACCAAATGCGATTCCCTTGAGAGCTGCAACTCGGAGCAATATGCTCGCGAGACCACCGAAAAAGCCACTTGCGACGACGATCAGCCAGTTCACCGCACGGCCTCCGTCACGACTGCCACATCCGGCCGCGGCCTGGTGCTTGTGTGGATGTCATCGGATGCGCCCGTGTTCCCGTCAAAAATCATATTGAACCGATTCGCGCCATGGAGCGCGATCAGCACGATGGCGGGAAAGACGACCGAAAAGTTTCGCGCCTCATCGCGGTAGCCGAAAAAGAAGAACAACACCAGCACCGGCAGGAATGCCGCAAAAAAATAGATACGGTATCGATGTGGCGTCGCGCGCCACGCCGAGCCGAAGAACACCGCAAGCGGGACAAGCATCAGCGGATTTTCGAGACTTGGCGTAAAGATGCCTTTGCCGATCAGGTTGTAGAACGACAGGTACGACAAGGGATTAAGCCAGAATTTCAAGTTATCCCAGACGTGAAATTCGACGAAACCACCAGCATTCGCGTCATAGCCGCTCATGATGAAATGGCGAGTGCCCACGCAGATCACAAGCTGCAGCACCAGCCAACCGACTCGTTTCAATACCGGAACGTCGCGCTCGTGCAGGAAAAATAGCGCAAGCGGAACAAGGAAGAACGTTTCCTTGTTCAGGGAGAAGATGGAAACCATCAACGTGCATGCCAGCATCCGCTTCGTCAACAGGAAATAGCACGCACCGAGTACGCCGAGTAGTTCGAAAAAGTCATAGTAGTAACCGCCCTGCTGAAACGTGAGCGGATAGATGAAGCCGAACGCCGCCAGAAAGCCAACGGATTGCCCGAAGTTCAGGCCGTGTAGTCTGGCCAGCTTGTAGACCAGCAACAGCGCGAACAGCGTCGACAACACGATCGCGATGTACGTCAGGTGATAGACGAGTGCCACGATCGGTGTCCAATATTCGTCCGGCACACTTGTGAAATAGGCGTTGTGCAGCGAATCATGTCGTTTGATCGATTTGAAAAGCTTTTCCTGCTTTTCCTGCCCAAGCCGCTCGGCTACCCATTTTGCGGCTCGCGGGAACGACGAGCGATAGACATATGGCTTCGGTGCCTCGCCGTTCATCATGCCGACGAGGCTGTAGCTGGTTGCAAAATCCCCTTTCTGGTCGTCACGAAAACCCCACTTCAGCAACATGCTGTTGGTGATGTTTCCCGCGCATACGAACAGCAGCACATAGACGATGGCGAAGCGGCAGAACGCCAGCACGCGGTTTTGGTTTTTTTCTGTCATAGGAACTGTGCCGCTCACGGAGCTGGCAAGAAGTGAGCGGCCAGCACGATCACCACCATGATGCAAAGCATGCTGAAGCTACCGCGATTCTCGAGAATATGGACGATCGGATCGTCGTGCATCGCGCCACGCACTGTTGCGATCCATAGACGACCGAACAGGTAGATCAACCCGATCTGCACGAACCAGAGAAGGTGCGGAATCGTGTAACGAGCTATCGTTTCCGGAGCGTTGATGAACAGACCAAACACGACCACCGCTGCAAGAGAAGCGCCGATGCCAAACGGCCAAAGTACTTCGAGGTCACTTACACGATAATCCCGGCCTGCCGTCGCACTTTTGTCGCTCTGGCGTAAAAGCACCAACTCGGAGCAACGTTTCACGAGCGCGAGGCTGAGAAATGCAAAGATGGAGAACGCGAGAAGCCATCGGCTGACCATGATTTCCGCTGCGACCGCCCCCGCGACGATTCGGTAGGTGTATAGCAGTGACAAGACGACCACATCGAGTAGCACCACCGACTTCAAGCGCAAACTGTACGCGGTCGTGAGGAAGAGATAGAGCGCGAACATGCCCGTAAATTCCGCGGACACCGCCACCGCCAAGGCAAACGCCAATGTCAGCAGTAGCGCTGCGCACGCGATACCTTGATTGATCGACAACGCCCCGCTCGCAAAGGGACGATTTCGCTTTCTTGGATGTCGGCGATCGTTGTCCAAATCCCAAAGATCGTTGCCGATGTAGGTAGCCGACGCGCCAAGCGACATTGACAAGAACGCGAGTGCAAGCAAACCGACCTTACCGATATCGAGGAATGCAAAGGCGGTAAGCAGTGGGACGAACAGCAGCAAATTCTTTAGCCACTGGTGAACACGCAGGGCCTTGCACCATGTGGAGAACGTTGCACGTACATTCGTGAACTCGTGTTCGACGGGAACGTGGCTCCGAACATTTGCGGCGACATCCGATGAAACGCCAGCAAGCACGGCACCTCTCGCGCCAGCCCAAACCGGCAAGTCGGCTTTGCTATCGCCCGCATACACGAACTCGTTGCCGATCTGCTGGCGAATGCAGGCCAGTTTGGCCTCTCCCTTGAGATTCGTGTCATCACCGGTAGCGATGACACCATCGAACAGGCCAAGATGCGTGCTCACACGCTCAGCGATCGAACAATGTGCGGCAGTTGCAAGCACGATTTTTCGCCCGCTCTCACGTTCTCGCGTGAGGTAATCGATAAGAGATTCGCGATACGGAAGCGTTTCCGCTCGAAAATCGGCATGCTCTGCGACCTTAGCCTTGAACGCAGCGCGACCGCCCGCGAGCCAGAAAGGTAGGCGCAGTAGGTTCGCAGGTTGTCGCTTGACGACACGTATCACGGATTCCATCAAGGTATCCGAAACCGTCAACGTGCCATCCAGATCAACGACGAGCGGAAGTTTCTTGGTTTCTCGCATTTCTTTTGATTCAACTTAAATGGGGAGCCATACCACATATATTCGTCATTTTTCGCCCGAAACTCCCGCCCCTCGTCGAATACCCCACTCCTATTGACTCCCTCTCAATTAGTTCGCCTAGCTGTATCGTGTTGCTGCCGCGCCTACCGATCCTGTTCCGTGTTCGCACGTGCGGCGGCGGCCCGGTCTTCCGGTGTCACCGTACCGCTCCGTAAGTAGCTCGGTCGGCCTCAGGGAATCTCAATACCTATGCGCAGTTCTTCAACTCAGTCTTTGCAGTATCCAATGTTTTAATAAACTCATCGAGACTGAACTTCATCTCCACACTTTCCGGAAGAACGTACAGATCAACCAAAAATTCAATTCTCATTTGATCATTTCCGTTCTCTTTGTCGATGATGCACAGTCTTTGCCCGCCAAAGCTGACTTCCGCCATAAGGTGTTCGTGTTCCATGTCACTAACGAAATCAATGTTAAATGTCGTCATCGTATTCACCTTATCTCCGAGGGTCCAAAAGTCCCGAAAACGATCCATCTGCATTAAAGCGTATCCCTTGCCCGCTGGGGAGGCGGAACTCAACGCCACCGCGTGAAAGTCCAGTGCGAGTCGTCGCCGGATTGCTCAGAACTCCTTTCACGAACTCGCTCGCGGCCGCATTCTTTTCAGGAATCGAGCCAGTGAGCGGTTCAAACGTCCCGCCTGCGCGGCCAGAATGCTTGTCCCATGCTCTCGCAGCCGCCGACAGACCAGAATCATTGTAGGGCTGATCCGCTGCCTTTTGATAGGCGCTCATATTGTCATCAAGCGCGCCGCTCATTGAGGTCCTGCTACCCGATGTGCCGGGCAACAGCGGACCCGATGTGCCTCTCCTGATTCCGATCGGGGCATCGCCCCCGCCACTGAACATCATTGATGCGATTGCCGCTCGCAACGCTTGCTTACTACCGATGACCTCTTGAGGTGTCATCAGATTTTCGACTGATGCACGTTGAATAACCTCCATCCAGAGCGCGCTAAGATTCAATGCCTCCTGATTCGACAGATTCCCTTGCGCCTCCAGTGCGTTCAGTGCGGCAATCTGTGCGTCAATGTCCGCTCGCGTAAGCGCTCCCCTCGGCTTTCTCAGTGCATTCGCTACGCCTGTCGCCAGCGTCTGCATACGCGGCGTCGTGCCCTTCACGAAGTTCGTCGCATTGTTCTCAGTCTCGATCAAAGCTGCGGCGGAAGTCGCCGCCGCATCTCCGCCCAAAGCTGCGGTTGTGCCAGCCACGATCGATTCAACCAGCCGCTCGCGTTGCAGCTTTTCCTCATTGGTCAACGTAGATGCCTGCGTACCGTTCAGGCTGTCCAGCAGGTTGTTCAGAACCACGCTCGCCGCCGCGCCAGCCGCACCCGCGCCGCATTCCTTGCCGCCTGCCGCTGCGCCGGCGCAGCCGACAAGTGCCTGCAACGCTGTACGGGCAGTCTCGCTATCGAGCGCGTCAGCAACACCCTTTACTTGTTCGGTCGCAAGACTCTGGAAATAATACGCAGCCGCGCTCTGTACCATCGCACCGGCCGAACCAGTAACGCTACCGCCGGCCGCCATCGTGATAGCCGTCAATACTCTGCGTCCGGTTCCCCCCTCCAACCATGTCGAATCATCCTGAATGGTCTGCGTCAACTGCGCGATTTTTGCCGCGTCTTGTTGGTCCTCCGGCTTCGCCCTTTCTTTATCCAGGGCCTTTTGTGCGGCGTCCGCTTCGGCCGCACGGTTCTGGATAAACGTCCCGGCTTCACTGATGAAGTGACTCGTAATATCGAACCCAGCTTCGATCTTGTCCTTGTCGAAGATCGGTGCGAGCGCACCGCCGGTATTTGACGTATCGCGATTGACGCTCGCGACCGCTTCATCGGCCGTCTTGCCTGTCAGTTCCTGTTGCTTGGCGGTGTCGGTAATCGTGAGCGAACCACCGCTGATACCGCTACGTGTCGTGGAATTAGCATCGCCCGAAGCACCAAGGGCAACCGGAGGCTGCGCGCTCCAACCGCCGGAGCCATAGCCGGCAGAAAGCCCCACTTGCGACGCATCGTAGGATGCATGGTTCTCAATATCGCTCGTCGTCAGTGTCGCTGTCGTCAGGCTGTTTGCGCCGTCTTGTACCGCCTTGTCGCTACTCGCGATCACACCGCCCTTGAGGTCAGTATTGCCCTTGACGTTGACTTGGAATCCACCGTCACCTGCCTTGATGCCCGATTGCTCGGATACTGCGGCGTAGTCGCTGTGCATCTTTTGCTGACTGAAATTCGCCGACCCGCTCGAAGTTCCGTAGCAGAACGGCGGTACACATACGCTTATCGATACGCCTGCGCTCTGTTGCTTCGAATCGTACTTGCTTGTGTCTTGCAGGCTCTGAACATTCAGATTGCCGCCCACATCGGCCACGACTTGCTTGCCGGATGCGACCGCGCCAATAAGGTTGGTATCGCCACCAGATTCCAGAGTCAGCTTGTTACCCGCCGCGACGTGCGTATTCGTATATGTCGTATCGCTTCCGTTGCCGTTGCCCCGATTGCCGGAAACACCGAGCTGGAAAGACAAGCCGTTTTGCTGACCGACACCCAGTGTCACACCGATACCCGCGCTCGATCCGCTGCTCGTGCTGCGCTGGCTATCCGTGTTCTGTGCAGCCTGAAGGTTGACCTTGCCGTCCGCCTTCAGCGTTGCATCGTTGCCGGCGCTGATCGTGCTGCCAACAACATCAATATTGCTGTTAGCGCCTGCGCCTGTTGCGGTAATGGAAACGTTATGACCGGCCGCGACCGTGCTGCCAACAGCAGTGCTATATGACGCAGTCGAACTGCTATTGCTGTGGCTCGTACCAAGAGACACACTGACGCCCAAATTCCCGACGCCGTTCCCGGTTTGCGCGACTTGATCATAGGCGTTCTTCGCAGCCAACCCTGTTGTTGCAGCCGCCAACGCGTCGAGTCGTGCATCGCCCTTCGTGCGCTGGACGTCCTTCCCCATCTGGATGCCCGTTTGCACGGCGGTAACAATCGTGCCGCTCAGACCGGCGGTGATACCCGTCTGGCTAAAGGATTGCTGCTCGCTCTGTGACCCTGTGTTCTGAGCTGAATCAATCTTGACCGTCTTGCCGCCAACGTTCAGGTCGTTGCCAGCATGCAGGGTGCTGCCAGTCACATGCACATCGTTACCGGACGTGATCGACAAGTTGCCGTTCAGCGAGCCGACCATGCTGCCGACATTCGCAACGCTCGTAGCTTGCTGCGCATCGGTAGTCTTGCGCACACCGATCGTATATCCCTGCAGGCCGCCGTCGAGCTGGTTCAACGGATTCAGACCGGAAAGGAAACCGTAATCTCGTTTTTCGTAGTAGCTCTGTGCGTCCTGCGTGTCCTGCGAAGTCGTGATTCTGACGTTACCCATGGCATCGAGCTTCACGTCGTTGGTGCCAACAACGTTACTACCTTGAATGGTCAGATCCTTACCAGCGTGCACCTGGACAGTATCGCCCGACAGAGTGCTGCCAACGCCGATATTGGATTGCGTGTTTTGCATTCCATCCGTTGTCGAGCCGCTGACGAAACTACCGCGCTTCGTCTGCACGTCGCGGTAGTTGTCGTGTTCTTCACGACCTTCGTTCATCGTGACGTTGCCGGTCGCGTTAACCGTCACCCCGCCCGGCGTCATGCTGTTGGTACCCGAAGTGACCGTCGAACCGGTCAGCGTGACGTTACCCTTCGTAGCGTCCCTGGTGTTGATCGCCGCAAGTCCCGCATCGTGTCCAGCCGAGAATGTCGTGCCGATCGCAGTCTGATCATAGGTGTGGTCGACTTCCTTCCGCGCCCGACCGTCGACTGCAACGTTATTCAGTTGGTGTTCGTCGGTGACCGTTGTGGCCGTCAGGTTTCCGCCCGCAGAAACCTGCAAATCATTGCCAGCGGAAACGGACGCTCCCTTGAACGTCGCATCGTTGCCACTGACCATCGTCAAATCGCCACCGGCACTGATGCTACTGACAACGTTCGTCGTCGTAGATTCTTCCCAATGCCGCTGGTCGTTCAGGTGCATCGATTGGTTCGTGATCGACTGTACCGTATCGACGTTGACATCACGTCCGACCGTCACGAATGCCTTCGTGCCGGCTGACAGATTGGCGCCGTGGATCGTCAAATCGCGCCCGGCATCAATAATGAGGTCGCTCGTCGCCGCGATCGTCCCCTGTTGACCGAGCAAGGTTTGGCTAACCTTGCTAACCCCGGATGTGCCGTTCACGCCTGCTGCGTCAACCAGCGTCGTATTGACAATGTCCCGGCCAGCCAACACGGCTACACGGTTACCGGCAATTAGGCCCGACGCGTTCACAACATCATTAGTCGCAGAAACCACTGTGGTACCGGTCTTGCTGTCGCTCGAAATCGTGCCGCCGCGATTCAGGATATCGGACGCTGTCAGCACGGTCTTCGAACCACCCTTGATGACGCCCGAAACCGTCGCGCTACCGGCCGCATGGATTTCCACATCGTCGGCCGAGATCAAACCGCCCGTCGGTTGCAGGTCGTTCGCGTGGGTCTGCGACATATAGACGACAGGGGCCAGCACATGCGTCGTGCTGCCGTCAGGCAGCGTAACGGCCTGATCGACCAGCCACACGATATCGCTCGTCAACGCGTCCATTTGCGCGGCGGTCAGCGCCATACCGGGCACCAAGCCGAACGACTTCGCGTAGTTCGCGCCGTTGGTCATCAGCGCCCGATACTCGTCTTCTGCGCTATCGTAGCCCGGCAGGAAAGTACGCCCCGTCAATTGGGTAACTTGGTTGCGCACCATCTGCTGCTCGTACATGCCGTCGCCAAGACGCTTTTCGATGCTCGCGGGATTCAGGTTCAATTGCCCGAGCATGTAATCGCTCGAGATGAACTTTGTGTACGTCGTCAAGCGCGGATCGGTGACGACCAGATAGGGCTGGCCCGGCGTGGCATGAATCGAATACATACCGCTCGTCGGCAACGTGATCGGCAGTGCGCCCGTCGAACTCGCGATCGATTGCAGTGCGGGGACCGTCGTCGTGCCGCTGGCGGCGCCGACCTTGTTCAATGTGCCACCGGTCACGCCTTGATTGGCCGCATTGTTGCCGAGCGTGCCGCCCGTTGCACCGGTCGTAGAGTTCTGCGCGGCGACGTTCTGGTTGTTGACGTTCTGGCCTTGGATGGTCACCGACTGGTTCGCGATGATCGTCCCGCCCGTGCCGCCGATCGCGATCGGCGTATGGACGACGGACGGCTCAACGATCGTGCCGCGATCCTGCGTAGTATCTTCGTTCCATGCGTACATCGACACGATGTTGTCGGTCTGATACTGATACAGCGTCCGACCGACGTTGTTCACGTTCGTGCCACCGTAATTGCCGCTGCCAACGGAACCACTTTGCTGTGTGCTACCGATTTGAATCGACTTGCCGGCCGTGATCGCGCTGTAGTTGTTGTTGATCGTCCCGACGTTCGCCATTGTGATACTGCCGCCTGCGACGAGCTGGGCTTGCGGCGCCTGGCTCGTTACCACGTCTTGCTGGGTCGTGGAGGTAGTATCGCGCCAGATTTCGACGCGCTGATAGCCGTTATGACCGTCGCTGCGCGTCTTGTATTCCGTATCCGGGACGTAGTTGACGTGCGGATCGTATGCATCCCAATAGTTGACCGTAACGGAACCGTCCGCGTTGGTCGTCAGCGTGTTGTAGTAAATCGTCTGCTGCTTGCCGTTTACGTTCACGACCAGCACCTTGTCGGTCGCATTCGGTCCAGACGATTCCGATACAACCTGCGAAGGGCTATAGCTTGAAGTGAGCGCCGTTTTATAGCCGTTCACCCACATCGCTTGCGAGCAGCCACCGTTCGGGTCCGCATTCATCGTCGCGCAGACGATGTATTTCTGACGCTTGGTTTCGTGCGTGGTCGTCGTACCGGTCGTTTGAGTCGTGATGGTCGGCGCGGGACGTGTGTTGGTGAACGTACCGGCCGCGATTTCAACATTGCCTTGCGCTTCGATCGTGGATTGATCGTTCAGTACGTTCTGCGTGCGGTTTGCCAGCAATCCGTTGACGTCACGTTGGCCGTTAGCGGCGATATTGATATCGCCAACGCTGAACAGGTTCGCGCCGCCAGTGTTTGACAGTTGGTTCGTCGCGTACAGATTCAGTTCGTTGGCGGCAGCAAAGACTGCGGCGGCACCGGTATTGGTGATCGTGTTCGCGTTCGACGTGACGTTGTAACCGATGACGGTGCCCGTGTTGTTCATCGTGACGCTGTTGGTCACGACCGTATCGCCTTCGATGCGTCCCGCGTTGTTGATCGTGCCGCCGTTGGCATTGACCGTCGTCGTAGCGGAATTCAGATCCGCACCGGTCTGGTTGTCGACGTTGGCCGCGTTCACGGTCAATGCGCCGTTGGCGTCGATGGTGCCTTGGTTCGTCAGCTTTCCGGACGTAGTGAACGCCAAATCACCGTTCGCATGCAGCTTATTCGCCGCCGTCTGCGTGTTGTCGCTCGCGAGCGTGATTGAACCGTTACGGCCCGCGACGATGGAGCCGTCGCCAGTCAGCGAGGTCGCGGTCAATGAGAGGTCTTGATCGCTACCGATCGCGCCGCCCTGATTCGACAACGCACCGGTCTGGATCAATACGCTACCGCCGCTGTATAAGTCGTTGCCAATCTTGCCCGACGCGTTGTCGATGGACATCGTTTGCAGTGACAGCACACCGTTTGCGCGTACCGAGCCGCCCTGATTCGCAAGAGCCGCATTCGCGCCATTCAGCGTCAGATTGTTCGCAGCCGACAGCACGCCGCCGTTGTTGTTCGCGTTGCTACCGACATTCAGCGTGAGGTCATGGCCCGCGACGGTTTGACCGCCTTGGGCGTTCGTGAGGGTCTGCGCCGTGAGCGTAACATCGCCGTTCCCGCCAATCGTCCCCGCGCCGGATTTGCCGGACGCATTGGTGTTCGTGATCGACGCGCCACCGTTGATCGTCGTCGCACCCGTGCCGATATTGGCAATGCGGCCGTCACTGTTATCGATGCTTGCGCCGGACAGCGTGAGCTTCGAAGCGGTGCCGTTCGCCTCGATCTGACCGCCGCTATTGCTGACCGCGCCTTGCGCGGCGATTGTCAGATCGCCGTTCGATTGAATCAGACCGGCCGCGTTCGTGAGCGCGCCATTCGATTGCACGGAAAGCGACTGCGCAGCGAGCAGCGACCCGTTCGAATTGTCGATACTGCCGCCGGATACCGAAACTGCACCGTTACCGCCGATCGTGCCGCCTGCGGTGTTGGTCAGGGCGTTCGCGGTCTGTACCGACAGCGCGCCCGCGCCGATCTCCTTCACAGAACCGCCATCGTTCGCCAAGCTGTCGCCCGTGATCGTCAAGCCGTTGCTCGCTTCGATCGTGCCCGAACGGTTGTTGATCGCACCTTGGGCATTCAGCGTAACACTGTCGGCTGCGATCGAACCGCCCGCGCTGTTGTCGAGCGATTGAACACCAAGCTTGGCCTGTCGCTGCGCGGAAATTGCACCGGCTTGATTGGACACCGCAGCAGCGGTCAGCGCGAGCGCGCCGTTGGTCGCAATCGACCCGCCTTGGTTCGAAAACGCACCGGTCCCGATCGTCAGCGTTCCGCTACCAGCGTGCGCAATCTTGCCGTGATCATTGATCAATGTGGCAGGCGTGAGGCTCAGATCGACGGAATTCGTTTGCAGGATGCCCGACGTGTTATCGAGCGTGCCGCTAACAGCGATCGTGGTCGGGTTCGTTCCGGTCTGCGTGATCGTGCCCGACCGGTTCGAAAGATCGGTTGCCGACAACGACACTTGGCTTGCCTGAATCGAGCCCGCGCTGTTGTCCAAATTGGAGGCATGGACGTTTGCCACCGCGCCCGCGGAGATGCTGCCCGACGCGTTAGCCAGGTGCGAGCCTGCGTCGATCGTAACGTTCTGGGCCGCCGACAGCGTGCCGCTTCCATTATCGAGCGATTGCGTAGCGACCTTCAAATCGGTTTGCGCGCTGATCGAGCCGTGATTGGCGACGCTACCAGCTTGAACCGTGACGCCACCATTGCCACCGATCACACCGCCTTGCGCGCCGTTAGCAGTGGTGCCCGATGCATTCGTCAGGGCTCCGGTTGTCGTGATCGATACACCATCGGTGTTGAGCGACGTCACCCGCCCCGCCGAGTTGTCGAGCGAGGCCCCGCCAACAGTGAGGCCTGTTGTACTCTGGATAGTCCCTTGATTGTTGGCAATCGCGCCGCCGTGCAGGTCAATCGTGCTCTGCGACACCAGCGTGCCGCCCTGATTCGACACTGGACCTGCCGACTGCACCGACAGCGGCCCCTGCGACGACACCTTGCCACCTTGGTTCGAAACGCTTCCCGCCGTCAGCGTGGCGCCGCCCTGGCTCGACAGATTGCCGTGATCGTTGATGAGTGCCCCGGCCGCCTGCGCATTGAGCCCGCCCTGCGCGCTCGTCGTCGCATTGGACAGGTTCACATCGCCAGCAGTCGCGGTCAGGGTAAGGCCACCGTTCGCGCCGGTATTGCTGCCAGCCAGATTGACGCCGTAGCCCTGGAGCGTTGCATTGCCGCCCGCGATGTTCTGACCGGTCGCGTTCAATTGACCGGTCGTCGTGATTTGCAGGTCACCGCTTTGCGTGACAGCACCGTTGCTATCCACGCCTGCGCCGATTGCACCGCTCGAATTCAGCGAACCCGCATTCACGCCCACGTTGTGCTGCGCGGCGAGGGTGCCGGTGTTCGTCAGGTCCGCGCCGGTATTCATCGATACCGATTGCTGGCTGTATGTGGTCCCGCTGTTCTCGATACCACCGGCCGCCGTTGCATCAATGTTACCGGTCGCCGTCGTCTTGCCCGACAGGACGAGTCGACCGGCCGTTGTGAGCGTCAGGCCCGCCGCGTCCGCTGCGATGGTGCCGGCGTTGCGCACACCTACGCCCCCCTCAGTCCCAACCAACAGAATTCGATTGCTGTACATTCCGCCCAATTGCGCGACATCAATTGCGACGGCAGGAGCGGCACCTTCGCCTTGAATCGGAGTAGCGGCAAGCGTGTCGTGGTTGACCTGATTCGCGCCAGCGATTACGCTCAGGTTGTTCGCATAAATGGCGGCGTTCGCCTGTACTGCTCTTGCAATCAGATCAACACTATCGACATTCGATGCGTTCAGGCCCGCGCCTTGTACCGTGATGAGGCCGCGCGTCACACTGAAACCTGCCAGCGAACCGTCTGCATTCAGGTTCGGCGTGCCGGTCGTGAGAATTGCACGCGAGGTGTTGATAAAGCCCCCGCCATCGACCACCAACCCAGCAGGATTGGAGATAATCATTTCGGCACGTTGGCCGGCAATCTCGACGTAACCTTTCAGTTGTGAAGGGTTCGAGCTATTGACCTGGTTGATGATGATTCTGGCCGAACCGTTCGGGCTGAGGTTCGGGTTGCCGTTCACGTACCCAGCTTGCTGTGTGCTCGTTAGCGTGGGTGAGTTGTTGACGATAACGCCTTGTTTCGGTACGTCGAACTGCGAATAGGTATTCAGCGATACGCCGGCGCCAGACGGTTTGTTGATGTTGACCTGCTGAATGCCGTTCTGAGTCTGGATGACGGAAGGTGCATTCGCGCCTGCGCCCACGACCTGCGCGTCGGCCCACATGGGAGCGATGCCTGCCGCAATTAGCACCGCGAAAGCGGCATGGCGCAAAGCGAAGCTCGCCAACGCGCTCGACACGCGATTGGCAACGGCACGCGGCGCCTCACCCTTACTGACTTTCCCCGTTGCGTGAGCGGTCTCCTCGACCGCCACCAGCATGCCGCGCACGCGGCTGAATACCAGACGATATTGGTTCTTATTCATGGATACGGCAAACGCTTCTTAGACGTCAAGCAAATGGATCGGAACGCCTTGCACAAGTACAGAGACGCTCTCTGACGTCGAAAGCAACGCTGCCGAAGATTGTCGGTACTTCGACACTTGTGATTGCGGCGGAATGGCGGCCCCTCACGCCGCAATCTACCGAAAGGTTCGCCCTCACAATGTCAGAAATTGCCAAGACCGAGTCCATCCGGGCCGTTCAGCGCCCACGCCCCGGCTCGAGAACGAGCCCGCTCTCAAATTAAAGTTTTAATCGCCAATCAAATCCATTTGACAATTAAAAACATTCCCATAAAAACTGCCACGCCTAGCCGATATTTCGATAATAAATCGCACGCTGCTACATCGACGAATTTCCAGCATCGAACCACCCTAGTTCTACAAGGGTTTTTCACAATCCGGTGCCGCACGACCCAACCCATCCATATTTTTCTCCCAAGGTCCTCAATTCGCGAAATTAATATATCCAGACGAGCAACCGAGACGCGCTTCATTGACATTTCGATGCATGCTGTTGCACGTGCCGAACCAACTCTCAGCGCAGTGATCGCGCCCATCTTCGATGTGTCAGATATGCAACAGTCTCGCGACGCGAATCGCGCTAGCGACGCTGGGCGGCATCGCACAGAAGCCGAGCGACGCCTGTACGAGAAAGTCACGGATGCACTAGCCAGCAAAAAGGCATCGTCAGCTTGCATCTGGTAACGATCCGATCGCTGCATTCGCGCAAGTCAGCGGAAGGCCCCGTACAGCGCAGCCCCGCAAAGTAACAGCCGCCCACTTCGTATCTGGTAGACCTATTTTGGATGCGAGCGGTCGCTTAATTTTCCACAAGCGCCAAGTATGCGCGGCATAATTCCTGGATTCGTGGTCGCCCTCCGGTCAGGACTCGGTGTTGGTCTCCTGCATGTCGCCCTACTACCAGCCGCTGACCAATGCTTGAGGCTAGATTGAATCGATTGAGCAGCGGCTCAGGCAGAATCACAACCAACAACGACTACATGAACTACGAGATTCGTCCATTGCATCGTCATCTGGTCTACCTTTTCTGCACGCTATCAGCCGTGCTCTCACTGTCGAACAACGCAAACGCCGTACTGATGCCCGGCGGCATCTCGGCCGATCCATTTGCTGGACACGACAGCGAGGTGCGAAACGCACTGTCGGCAATGTCGGGGGAAGCCGGTTTCGCACAACTTCCCGCTGTCGAGAAAGCGAATATGCTCCTGCGTCTAGGTCTACGACGCCAGCGGCACCGCGACTACGAAGGCGCACTACGTCTCTATGACGCGGGTCTGCTATATCTACCCAATTCAGATTCCCTCCTCGTAGCCAGAGGAAACGCCCTGCTGCTCTTGAAGCGCCCCAGTGAAGCGCTCGCCGCTGCGGATCACGCCATCGGATCTAATTCAGGAAACGTCGAGGCATACGAAGTACGCGGCCTGGCTCACGAGAAGATGCTGCAGTTTGCGCCCGCGCGCGACGCCTATAGTCAAGCGCTGTCGATTGCCCCTACACGAGTGCGTACGTTACGAGCTCGAGCACGTTCCAAGCTGGAACTTAAAGCGTATCGAGAAGCGATCACTGACTGCGACGCAGCGCTAGATCTCGGCGATCATTCAGCATGGGTCTATTTTTATCGTGCCGTCGGTCACTCTGAATTGGATGAAAATGAAGCGGCGATTGCCGACCTCACTTCCGCCATCGGTCGCGATTCTGCGTTTGCCCTCGCTTACTATAGCCGCGGTGCAACCTATCTCCGGCTTGGGAACGCGGAGTCTGCTCGCCAGGATTTCTCAACCGTTCTGGGCTTCTGGCCCCACCACGCGCAGACGTACGTGATGCGTGGGCGTAGCGAGGTAAGCAGCGATCAACTGGACCTCGCGCTACACGACTTCTCCGCCGCAATTCGCGAAAATGCAGAGTATGCCGACGCTTGGTACTGGCGCGCGAAGGTCGAATATAGGGAGCGGCAATATGACAAGACGGTTGAAGACGATAGCATCGCGATCAACCTCGATCCGAAACTGGTAGGTTCCCTAATCGATCGGGGTAACGCGTATGCGGCGACGAATCGGTACAGCGAAGCCATAGCCGACTATTCGATGGCCCTGCAGCTTGGTACGGAGAACTTCGCTGCATACACCAATCGTGCAATTGCCTATCGAAAGACACGCGAATATTTCAACGCATTGGCCGACTATACAGAGGCGCTTCGGTTACCGTCGACGCCGAAAAGGCAGGCATACGCATACTCGGGACGAGCATCAGTATACGAGTCTCTGGGCCGAATGGAGAAAGCAGTGGCCGATCTGAGCAAGGCTATCGATCTTCAGCCCGACGATCCCGACCTCTACCGCTCACGCGCGCTGGACTATGAGCAGCTCGATGATTGGCTGAAGGCAATCGCGGACTTGACGAAGGAAATTGACCTCAGTCCCGACAATGCAACCGCCTACCGGATTCGAGGGGACGATCTTGTCTGGATCGACGCAGACACACAAGCCTTCGCCGACTATGCACAAGCGCTCAAGCTGCGCCCGAATCATGTCGGCGCGGTACTAAGCCTTGCTCAATTGCACTTCTTTCGCGCCGAATTTTCTGACTCTATCAAGGCCTTTAACGAATACGAACGAATCAAAGGTGACGACGACTGGTATCCATATGCCATCATCTGGCGACACCTCGCCGCCACACGGGTCAATGTAGATGATTCGAAACAACTGGACGAGGCTGCCCGAGCGTTGACGGAACATGATTGGCCATATCCGATCGTAGAGTACGTTCTCGGCCGCCTAGACGAAACTACGCTTCTTCAGCGTGCCAAAACAGGGGATGCTGCGGCGATACGAAATCAGACATGCGAAGCCAATGTCTATATCGGCGAGCGGTTGTTGGGACACAACGAAACGAGCGCGGCCCGGCCATGGCTCACTAAAGCCGAGAATGAGTGTCCCAAAAATTTTCTCGAGCGGCAGATGGCGAGAAGAGAGCTGCATAGGGGCGATCTGAATGCGCTTGCCGGCAGCCCGGCGCCCACATCAGACGGTGTCGCGTCGGTCAAGCCCGATAGCGACTGCGCGAGAACAGAATGCACAAACGATGTCGAGGGTCCCCGTGATCGAGGTCAGCCTGCCCGCCTCGCAACCCAGTGTCGACACCGGCAATGCCTGGCGGAGTGCGAAGAAGCAGATGGCGTGTGACAGCGCTGCACGACAAACGTATACGACGGGACGGAAGACTGGAGCATGAGCGACCAACACTATTCGGCAGGCATCGGCGACCTGAAACGGGTGGCGTGGCTACCCACTCGCGAATCGATTGAGAAGAAACCCCGCCGATCAGGCTCGCGCTCAATGGCGCGCGCGTCGATCGCAGCAATTCTCGTGTCGGCGGTCGTCACCTGGGTGTGCCTCGACGCAATATTGAGTGACGCGCCTCGTCCGGTTACCGCCCACCATACCGGGAAGTGACCATGGCACAACGAACCATTTCGATGGCGATCATCGTGACCGGCATGACTTTGATGCTGTAGTACGGTAGCGGGCGCGCTGCGTACCGTGAACAATGAATGGGCGCGGAAGAGCTGCAACACGAACACAACGGCATGCGCCCGCCTCGACAGAACGTGCAACGCCACGCATGGCCCGGACAGGAAGGCCGATGTGGTAACCGCGGGCGGCCCTCATACGCGGCGGCGCACGCAACCGATGGAAACGATCCGATCGCGGCATTTGCGGCCCAGCCTGATGAAGTCCTGCCAGACGACCGGCAGGCGAGTCCCGCCGTGACCGACGATTTCATCAAAACCAGCAAGCCGCGCCCCATGGGCCTTGAACACGAGTCACACGAAAACGAAAAACAACCACTGCGCTACGCGGACACGCGCCTGCGGTATTCGACGACTCTTGATCGCCTTGCTAAACGTCGTGGTTGGCGGCCGGCGACCCTAAGAACATTTCATGGCGCTCGCCACTGAACATTGCTGTCCACTCAATGTCACTGCTGTCGCCATCATGCCGGTACTCTGTCGCAGAGAAGACAATCTGAAAGCCGTAGTCGTGACCGAATCGTTTCAATTCGTTGATATAACGGCCCAGATCGATATCGTGGATTTCGTGCTGCTTGGGCGTATCGAGAATCAGGAATCGCAGGGGTACCTCGCCGTTGAGTTCCGCCAGAGCCTGAATGACTGCCGCATGGTAGGCGAGGACCACCCGTACTTTCGTGCTGCCTTTGAGTTGGGCCAGTGACTCGGAACCAAACGTTGGTATGAAATCATCCTTGAATCGAATATCGTCCGAGACGTTGCTTGTCTGCAGAATGTCCAGCCACTTCAACAGAGCATCCTTGATGGCGACGCGAAGCTTCACCACCCCTGGAGTCATCTCAGCGTCACGCGTCAGCGCCTGAACCCTATCGATGGCTTTGTCACGCTGCTCGATCGCCTCGGCGAGTCGCTTGCCCAGCAATTCCGCCCGTTCGATATCGCGTTTTCGCATTTCAAGATCGAGTACCTGGGAGGTCAGCGAATCGAGCGCAGAGCGAGTCGCCTGCGCGACTGAGCTGTTTGCCGAGGCATCACGCTGATTCTCGAGATCGCTAATATGCAATCGGACCTGCTGTTGTTGCTGGAGAAAGGACTCTTTTCGCAGCGCGTTGTGAACCGAGATCCGCTCCAGATCCTTGATCTGATCCCGGAGGTACAGCAAGTTCTTTGCGTAAGACTCGGTGCTGAACGCAAACAGTCCGCCCCCCTCCACGCCGCAGATCTCGTTGAATGACGCAAATACGCGCTTCGCTTCTTCGTTCAGGTTCAGAGTCGCGACTTCTTCCTCGATCTCCGAGACGATCTGTGCCATGTTGACGCTGCGCTTGTCGATCTCAGCCACCTCAGCCTCAAGATCACGCAGATTCCTGCGTCGTTCTCCGATAAGCTGCTCCAGGGCAGCGACCGCCGCAGTGTTGGTAACTCCAGTCTGTTGCAGCCGGTCCATCTCGGTTCTGAACTTCACCAACTTGCCCGTCACGTCCCGCAGCGAATCTGGATCGCTAGCCGTGGCTGAGCCGTCGGCCGCTCGGCGCCTGTCCAGCACCATCTGGTCCAGGCGATCGAGCTCACGTTTGGCGGCGAGCAAGTCCTTTTTTGAGTCGAAGGAATTCTTGCACGGTAGCCGTGCGAGCAGTCTCAGCATCTCCGTATGCTGGTCCTTGATGAAGGATGAGGGTGGCGCGTAGAAGGCGCCATAGCCATCATCTTGATCAAGATAAAAGAAAGGCAGCAGGGTCGCCATATAGGGCTTGGTGGCGATATTCGAGCTAGAAACGAGATTCGGGGACGGCAGCTTCAGAAGATCGAACAGATATGCGGAATAGTCTCTTTCGTTGAAAAATTGTTGCCGGGTTCCGGAGGGTTCGATGACTTCCACATCCAGCATGTTCGCGCTATAGACCCGGGTCAACGTGTACCGTGCACCACCGCATTCGATCTCCAAGGTCGCTTTCTCGCAACGTGCAACGATATCGGCCCGGAACTTTACAGGGTACCCAAGGCAATACACAATTGACTGAACGACAGGCGTCTTGCCGGAGCCGTTCGGACCAAACAGCTGCGTGACTTCGTCTGCGAAGTCCAGTCGGGTCGATCCCAGCCCGTGTTCGCCACGTGGCGAGATCTGCAGCGAAAGAAGTTTCATACCAATCTCAAGTCCAGTTGACGCTCTACCGACAGATTTCGGTAGGCGCGTTGCACCTGTGCGAGTTTGATCGCGAGGTGATCGTCGCCCTTGGCGGCTCTGCTCACTACTTTCTCACCGAGCTCGGTGATCTGCAGCTTGGACTTGCGGTTGTCGACCCGAACCAGCCCCGCGATTTCAAGAAAGGCGAGCGCCTTCACGGTTCGAACCCGAAGGTTCGCGGACCATCCCAAGTCCTGGACGTCACCCTTGAAGCCGGTGGTCGTCGCGCTGAGGCACTCGCCGACTAGTTGCCCCAGTTCAGCCACAGCAGGCTTGCGTCGGTCCTTTGCGAGGATAAGAAGCACCATTGCGATGAGCGGGATGTGAAAGAGTGCCTCATTGCTCAGTCGGTAAGGCCGCAACTGCTTTTCGCGCGTGACAGGAATCGCAATGTTCCTCGCTTCCACGCTTTCTAAAAATTGCTCAAGATTCACGATTTGAACCTCACAAGAACCGCGAGCAACGCACCAAGCAGATGCTCGTCTTTCAGATCGAATATCAGTCCCTCAGCGGTCAGCCGCTGGCGAAGCGTCTGGAGGTGCGGTCGCAATTTCGACACGCGGAAATCGCCGAAATTCAGGATCAGTGTCTTGAACACCTCCTCAACCACCGCCATCAAGGAAAGCAGGTTGATCTCATTGATCACCTTACGGTTTGCACGTAACCAGACGTCCCAATCAGTCTTGCAGCGGGCACAGACCTCGACCTCATCACTGTTCGCCCCTGCCGCGATCAGCACGCGTTGGATCACCGATGCGGTCTTGATGGCCTTCTCATCGCCACCCGTATGCAATGACTCGTATGCGTCGTAGGAGATGGCGAGAATTTCGAGCAGGTCGCGGATACCAATGCTCGCCTTGCGATCGATATTCTCCTCACTGAAGTCAACGATCGCGCCTGCCGAGCGTTGCTCCACCAGTGCGAGCAGATCGAGCGCAATTTCGTGAACCTCGTTGCGGCTCAGATCAATTTCACTGTATTCGTGAATCTTCTCTCGTGCGAACGGGAAAAACGCTTCTTCCTTGTCCTTAACGTACTCAACATCCGGCTCGAACACCAGTTTGGCCATAAGGATTCGCACCTCAGGCTCCGTCAGCTTGCGTACTGCGTAGGGGAAGCAAGCGTTGAACCGCTTCGCGAGTTCCACAACGAGTTGATCGGAAAATGTACCTGAATGGATGTCCGCAAGGATCTGTTCGATCCGATCTTCGAAATTGATATTTGTAAGAAGTACGATCTTGTCACAGGTTTCAAAAAAATTGACCGTATGACAAAAGAGCTTGCCTACGAAGCTCTCACGAATGGCATTCGAATCCTGCTTGGCTTGGTCCCGGATCGAGGACTTGAGTCCGAATACGTCGTTCAAGGTCCAATTTTCGTTCTGCTTCTTCTTTGTCTTGACCTGAACAAACCGATAGCGGATTGTGCCGCCAGAAGTTGACCTGACGACAAAGTCGTCGTGGTAGTCGCAGTACACTCTGTCGACGCCTGATGCTTCGAGAATCGCCAGCGCAGCGATCGCCGCTGCTCGCGTTTGGGCCTTGTATCGCGCAAAGGTATCGCGTCCCGATTGTTCACGCGGTTTGATTTCATGAAGCTTCACTTGGTCCTCGGCTTTTTATTTTTTGCTCTCGGTCATAGCGACTCTCTGCGACGATTCTAGCGGATTCGCGACGAAACCGGCGTCTCTGTCAACACGAGCGCCGAGCGGTTGAATTTGTGCATACACCTGGACGGCACAATGCCAAGCACGTAATCGACCGTGACGGAATTGTAGTTCTGTAACAGTCGGCACAGCAATGTCTAACGCGTCTGCTGAGATGGAGATGTCGAACGAACAGTTGCGATCTGAGAAGGCCCCGATCCACCGAAAATTTACGGTCGCTCGCTCAGTGGCCACGACTCCAGCGATTCAAAAAAATTTGAGACACATATCACCGCCCTGAGCAAGGCCAATCAGGCCGCTCCGCCGATGCAATGCCGCGTCGGCGCAGTCCACTCAGGAGTCTCGCGTGATTATCTCTGCTTTCAACTTGCTACTGGTTGCGCTGTCCGTAGCGCTCATCGCGATGTTCGCGCTCGTCGCATACTGGCTGGCGACGCGGCATCGAGCAACACCAGATGCAACATCACCCGCGGGGACTGCTCCCCGGCCATGTACCCCGTACGACGATACTGGTTGGGACGCATACGCCCATCCACAGTACTCCGAGCAGGTCCGGCACGATACGGAATTCACGTGCCGCCACCGTGCGCATGGCGACACCATCGACTTGGAGAACGAGCCCACTTCCACCACTGCTGGGGAATCCGCGCCGGGACAGGCCGTTCACTGCCCCCACTGCCTCTCGACACACATCGACCCGCGCTATCGCGGTCGCAAAACCGGTCGCACGATCGGCAGCATCATCGGTGCATCAGGTGGTATCGCCATGGCGCTCTCGGGCGCCGAAGCGGGCACAGCGACCGGCATCGTCGCCGGACCGGTTGGCTCGATCTTTGGCGGCCTCGGCGGCGCAATCATTGCCGGACTCTTCGGCAGCGCAGCCGGAAGCACGGTCGGCTCGGCTGTCGGAATCGCGATCGAGAGCAGGGTCCCGCCTCGCTATCAATGCCGCTCGTGTGGTTTCACGTTTAGCGCGCCGCACCAATAGCGTCGCTTGCCTCGCCATTGCGGCGCATCCAACCCGTCACACCCAGGCTGACTGCTGCAAGGGCTGCCACTGCCGCAACCCTCTCATCGCAGCCGTGTGTCGGCATCACCCTTCTCAGGAATCAAGTGATGACTCCAATTTCTCCTCTGGAGTATCTTGCCTCGTTCGCGCTCGCCTTCCTCTGCGGTGCGCTGGTGGCCGCGTGTCACTGCCGGTACATCGGCAAGGTCCGGCGCGACGCCTATGCCAATGCATGCGAGGCCCCCGCCCATGCGTGATCGCCATCCCTTCTCGCCGTACGACGACGAGGACGACGATGACAGTCCGGCGTGGCAATCGGCGTTGAACCGGCTGCGCCAGATGGATGAGCCCCCCGAATCAGACGAACCGGAATCGCCTCGCTACCGGCCTGGCAAGGGCGATCTCGTGCATCCGTGTCCATCTTGCGAATCGTTTCGCGTCGAACAACGCCACATCGCACGGCGTATCTGTAGTGCTGTCGGTGCAGCAGCAGGCGCGACGAGTGCGATCACCGCCTCGTTGTCGGGTGCCGAAACCGGTGCAGCCATCGGCATGCTCGGTGGCCCGGTCGGTGCCGTGTGCGGCGGCGTTGCCGGCGCGATCCTGGCCGGACTGGTGGCAGGAGCAGCCGGATGTGCAACAGGCGCGGCACTGGGCGAAGCCCTCGACCTGAAAGTTCTCGACAACTGGCGGTGCCTGGCTTGTGGACGGGTTTTTACCGTCCGTCCCGGCTGACACTTCGCCTCTCTCTTCCGTTTCGTTCCTTTCATCTCGGTGCCCGGCCCGTATCGGGCTTTATGCACTTCATTTCACAGGAGTACAAAAAATGCATCTCGTACAGACCATGGCGTTTACAGGCGAGGAACCGTGGCACGGCCTCGGCAACAAGCTCGCCCCGAAACAACCGCTCGAAGTCTGGAGACGTGCCGCCGGCATGGACTGGACCATCGAGGAAGCTGAAGTCCGCTTCGTCGCCGCGGGCAATCGTAATCTCGGCTCCATTCACGCGTTTCCCGAACAGAAAGTGCTGTATCGCTCAGACACCAAAGCACCGTTGTCGGTCGTGTCAGCACGCTATCAGGTTGTGCAACCCGAAGAGATTTTGGAGTTCTATCGAGACCTGACGGAGCTCGGGGGGTTCCAGCTCGAGACGGCCGGCGTGCTGAAGGAAGGTCGCAAGCTGTGGGCGCTTGCACGCACCGGGCAGTCAGGCACGCTGAAGGGCAAGGATCAAATCAACGGCTACCTCCTGTTGGCGACAGCCTGCGACGGCACGCTAAGTACTACTGCGCAATTCACGTCGGTGCGTGTTGTCTGCAACAATACCCTGCAAATAGCCCTGGGGAACAGCACCGGTGCGATCAAAGTCTCGCATCGATCGCAATTTGATGCGACCGCAGTGAAGCGACAGATCGGCCTGGCCGTCGCCACGTGGGACGCATTCATGGCGCGAACAAAGGCGCTTGCGGATCGTAAGGTGACGGACTCGGCGGCCGAATCGTTCCTGCGGCGTGTGCTGACCTACTCGACCGTCAACCTTCCGGATCGCGAATCGGTTGCCGTCAACGAGCGCGCGATCAAGGCGGTGGGCCAGCTCTATGCCGGACGCGGGAAAGGTGCGGATCTGGCCTCGGCGTCTGGTACGGCGTGGGGTTTGCTCAATGCGGTGACGGAATATGTAGATCACCACCGTCGTGCCCGTAGCGATGACCATCGCGTTGATGCTGCCTGGTTCGGTGCGGGAGCAACGCTTAAAGAGCGCGCCTGGGACGAGGCCATGAAGCTTGTCGCATGAAGGAGCCCACACCGCACCTAGCTGTCGATATGCGCATTCAGATCCCGCGCGGAGCCGGCTTACGGTTCGGCGGCCGTTACGCGACGATTCTGCAAATCAAGCCGCAAGGCACGACTGTCCACCTCGGAAACGGCAAGCTCGTGACCTATGCCTACGATGCGTTGCAAGACGCATTCCGACGCACCACCTCCGCGTAACTCCGCATATTTACTCGCCCTCGGCCCGGCCAGATTCGCTCTGCCGGGCCGCTTTGTTCCTGGAGACTGCATGAATACCCCTCACCCCGAGCCGCCACGTACACGTCGGCCCGCGCTGAAGCTCGTCAAGACGCAGGACCTGAGCCGCGACGATTGGCTTGCCGTTCGTCGTACCGGCATCGGTGGCTCCGACGCCGCCGCCGCTGTCGGGCTCAATCCTTACATGAGCGCTCTGGAATTGTGGCTCGACAAAACCGGACGCGCAGATGGTCTCCCCCGCCCTGATCCCGCTGACACGACATCTCCAACTTACTGGGGAACACTGCTGGAGCCGATCGTCGCTGCTGTCTACACCCAGCAGACCGGCAACAAGGTCCGCAAGGTCAACGCGGTGCTGCGTCATCCGTCGATTCCCTGGATGCTCTCCAACATCGACCGCGAGGTCGTCGGTGTGCCGGACATTCAGATATTGGAATGCAAGACGGCGGGCGAATTCGGTGCGCGGCTATGGCGAGAAGGCGTCCCCGAATACGTGCAGATTCAGGTTCAGCATCAGTTGGCTGTCACCGGCAAGTCTGCCGCACACGTCGCCGTGCTGCTGTGCGGACAGGCGCTGGAAGTTCATCGGATCGATCGGGACGATGCGTTGATCGGTCGGCTCATCGAACTCGAAGCGCGCTTCTGGCGATTCGTGGAGACCGACACGCCACCACCCGCCGATGGATCGGAATCGGCCGATCGTGCGCTACGTCATCTGTATCCCGGCAATGGCGAAACGATCGACTTCAGCGACGACCACCGATTGTCGTCCGTGTTCGCAGATCTGATCGCGGTACGGGCCGAGATCGAAATCCGTCAGCAGCTCGAGGCGCAGTTCAAACAGACGATCCAGCAAGCGATGGGTGACGCAATCCGGGCCGTATTCGAAACCGGCGCCGTGTCGTTCAAGCGCAGCAAGGATTCGTCCGGAGTCGATCTGGCTCGACTGCTGGCCGATCACCCGGAGTTCGAAGCGCAGTACGGCATCTCGAAGCCGGGTTCCCGGCGCTTTCTTGTTTCTACCTGACAGGAGTCCGATCGTGGCCCAACGCATGACAAATCTCGAATGCCTCACGGAGATCATGACGTTCTCCCGATACGGCGCACTCGCACAAGCATTCGTGATGGATGCGCTGAGCAAGCATGCCGAGCGTGTTGCCACCGCGCTTCCCGAAAAATTGCAAGAGCAATTCGGCATTCACCCGCTCGTCAGCGTCCACGCGTGGCAGGGCGTCGCCCGCGAGATCCATACCAAGCTCGAAGCGCACTTTTCCCGGTAGCCGCCACAACGCTCGCAGTTCTCTTCTCCCCATTTCTATTTTGAGGACCACCATGCTGAAAGGACTCGCCATCACGCCGCCGGTCATAGGCCGCATTACTATTGGAAAAATTGTCGAGAAGAACGGCAAACGCCTCCCCGAGAAAGACGACCAGTTCACGCTCACCACGCAAGTCCAGCAGCGCGGCGAGTGGCTGTTACATCCGCTTAACGAAACGCTGCGCAAGGCAACGGCTGGCAAGCTGCGCGCGATCCCCATTCGTGTGCTGTTCAACGATCCGGATCTCAACCTGCGAGCCGAGTACTCGCTGTTCGATCGCGATACCGGGCGGCCCGTGTGTGTCGGCAACGGAGAACAGTGTCGACGTGTCACCGATGCCGGTATCGAATCGTTACCCTGCCCCTCGCCTGATGGCTGCACGTTCGGCCGTCACGGCAATTGCAAGCCCTATGGACGCTTGAATGTCATTGTCGGGGACGATGACGAGATGGGTTCGTTCATCTTCCGCACCACGTCCTATAACAGTATCCGGACGCTGGCTGCGCGTCTGCATTACTTCCGGGCCGCCTCAGGAAATCTGCTCGCCTGCCTCCCACTGGAACTGAAGCTGCGCGGCAAGTCGACCACGCAAAGCTACCGCTCCGCGATCTACTACGTCGACCTCGGTGTACGTTCAGGGAGCAAGCTTGAACAGGCGTTGATCGAGGCGAAGGAACTGGATGCGCGCCGTCGGGCGACTGGCTTCGATCAAGCGGCACTCGACGCGACAGCGCGGCTCGGTTTCGCCAACGGTGCGTTCGAAGACAGTCCGGACGAACAGGCGGCCGTGGTCGAAGAATTCTATCCAGATACGACCAGCCCCGATACCGGTGACGGTCACGCCGACGCGACAACCGGAACGCCACCGTCGACCCTGCGCGACAAGCTTGAACGCAAGGCCGTGCTGCTCGGCGGCAAAGCGGCATGAGTTCGCGTCGCTTGGCGGTCGTCCTGGCGATCGGCGCAACCTCCACTGCGCTCTGCCTGTCGGTGCTCGCCGGCTGGCAGCGCGGAGGATCGCTCCCCGAGCGGCTCGTCTGGGTCGCGATTGGTCTGGTGCTTGTCGCGAGCGCGCACCTGTTACCTGCACTGCTCCGGGATACACCGATCGTCGTGCGTTGTATAGGTAGCGTGTTATGGGGCGCGTGTCTGGCGACGGCTTGCTTCGGTCACGCGCAGTTCTTCGTGATGGCGCAGCAGCATGCCGGGGAGCAACGCGCGGCGGCGGT
>NZ_QMFZ01000061.1:0-32059 GCF_003294055.1 Burkholderia reimsis | reverse complement strand
AAAGACCTCGACAAGAAGCTCATGCGTTACATCCGTCAGTACAACAAGGATCCGAAACCATTGCAGTGGACCTACAACGATCCCACTCGCCGAATCACCGCCAATTCTTCTGATTCAATGGACTAGCCGTATTCACAAAAGCACCAGCCAGTTCAGTAGGCCGTAAGCGCTCAATCGTGGCCGTCTTGCACGCATGACGGGAGTTGGCCGGCATAGAATCCATCAGACATTAGGAAGACGCGGTATTAAACTGGCTGGCCCGACGTGGCGGCGGCGCTCAGGTGTCTAGGTGCCCGAATTTTGGGCCAGAGTTGCAGCGGTCAACTGTGTAAGATGAGCGGTACCGCCACCACAGCCCCATAACGTACACGCCACCGCCGCAGCGGCAATCCATCGCTGAGAAAACACGGTCATCGGAGAAATCCTTGAAGGAAGAGGTTCATCGCAGGGCCCGCCGTCGGGCCCTGCGCGATCAATTCGCCATGAGCGATGCGATCTGCGCAGCGCTGAGCGCGCCGCGATAGATGCGGAAATCGTCGATCAGGCCGTTGAACGTGGCGTCGGCACTGTATTGCGATTTGCCCAGCCAGTTCTGCGTGGTACGGCCAAGGCGGAACGGCGCCTGGAACATCGCCGTGTTGGTACTGACGGGCGTGCCGTCCACGTACATCGTGCCGGTCGAACCCGATAGCGTGATGGCCACATGTACCCATCGCTTGCTCGGCAGCTCGGTGGGGCGTCGATGATCTGTTCCGGAGGGCCGTCACCGGGGCCGTTGGCCGTCATGGCGAAGCGCATGCCGGCCCAGCCGTTGCGCAACCGTCCGCACGGCGTGAACATCATGTAGCGGTGGAAGCCCGTGCCGAAGTCGAACAGGCGTGCCCACGTTTGCGAGCCATTCCAGAACACCCAGCTGGCGATCGTGAAGTCCGACACATCGGCCAGCAGATCGTCGGGCAACGCCACATACGCGCCCGAGCCGTTGAGCGAGACCGCGCTGCCGCTGCGCCCCACTGCCCACGTTGCGCCGTTGAGCGTGCCATTGCGCCCGTTGCCCGAGCGATCGGCGGCCGTGATGCCGCCGCCTTCATCAAACGGGAGGTGCGCGAGCAGTTGCTGCGCCGTGATCACTTTCACTTCGTTGGAAAGCGCCGATTCGCCCGCAATCGTTTGCGCTGTCACGACATAAAAATACGTGCCGGCACCGGCAGGCGTATCGGTACAGGTCAGCAGATCGGTGATACCGCTTCGGATGGTGCTGTACGGTCCGCCGGCCATGGTGGCGCGCTTGACGTTGTAGCTGACGGCGTTGCTGCTGCCCCACCACGACAGCACCACCTTGCCCGCGCTCTCGTAACCCGTCAGACCGGTCGGCGTCACGGCGGCGCTGCCGGGGTCGAGCGTGCAGGTGAGCGTGCCGTAGCCGAGCTGGTCGAAGCCGCCACTGTTGGGACCATAGTTGCCGCCGCCGCCCTCCGGCGCCACAAGCTCGGCAGCGCGCTGGGTGTAAGGCGCCGCCAGGCTTTTGCGGTTGATGTAATGGTTGGCCACCAGCGCCCAGCAGGGCCGCCCCAGCGCGTCGCCTTGCCCGCCGGCGGCGAACTGCGTCTGGATGACGCCGGCGCTGTTCTGGTACGTGACGAAGGGCACTGTGTAGAACGTGCCGTCCGCCTGCTTCAGGTTGGCCTTGGCCACGTATTCCGCGCCCGCCAGAAAGCGATTGTTGTCATAGCCGTACAGGTCGATGCCTTGATTCCACGCCATCTCGCAAATGGCGCCCGTCAATGCAATGCCGAGCACACTGTGGCCCTGATCGCGGCCGGCTTCCTGCCATTGCCCGAGATTGCCGGGGTGCATGTAGTACACGGCTTGCCGGATACAGCCGTTGCTGCCACCGCTCTTGAAATGCGTGATGGCCTCGTCGACGAGCTCGGCATCGTCGCACAGCACGCCAATGGCCAGGACGCACGCGATGTTGGCCAGGCCCCAGTTGGCCCAGTAGTGCGTATCCATCGCGGTGTCGATACGGGTCAGGAAAGCATGGCTGACCGGGTAGAACACGTTGCGCATCATCGCCTGAAACGCGGCGAGTCCGGCCGGACTCCAGCCGCTGTAGCCGCGCATGATTTCGGCTGCGTTGGCGAATTCGTAGCCATAGATGCCGGCGGCGAGCGCCACGTCGCTGCCGCCGAGCGTCGTCAGCTTCGCGGCCCATTGGTCCAGATACTCCACGGCTTTGTCGGCGTAGTGTGTGTCGTTCGACACTTTCCAGCGCAGCGCGTCGCCATAGGCGGCGGCGATGTCGTTGTAGAGGGCGCCGTAGTTCTGACCATGCGTGGGATCATTGCCGCGATAGATGCCGACCTGCGGGTTCGGCTTGTTCGTCAGGCGCGTGTGACCGTTGGCGACGAGCACGTTCCAGCTATCGATCCACGGGGAAGCTTGCGCGCCGACTTTCGCGCGCATGCGTTCGAAATCCGCCTCGGTATGCAGCAAGCCAGGATGCGTGAAGCCATGCATCTGCACGGCGCTCTCCGGCGGCGTGACGGGCGTCTTCACCGGCGCAGTGGCGTCGGACAATGTTGGCGTGGTCGCCCCCGGTTGACCGTCGCTGCCCGTCGTTGCCGGCGCGGTATCCACCGCGACGGCAGCGGCACCGTCGCCGCCCCCGCAACCAGCCAGCAAAGACGCGCCCAGCCCCACCACAAAGTGTCGGCGAGAAGCGCTCTTGATACAGCCCCCTTCGCGCGCATTGTCCGAAAGCGTTGCCCACTGCATCTGATCGTCGTTCATACACTCGTCCTGTTTCTAGTTGTCGCCAAACAGTCGGCATGAGTGCTCGAGCGGACTCGCACGATCGATGTGTGCTCGGATTGTTCGGACGTCAGGTCCTTGACCGTGGCCTTGCCAGCACCATCGCCGCCGCCTGCAGGCATGGAGGATTCCTGTTGGATCTCACGGTCCTGGTTCAGGACCTCGATTTCGTCGTCGTGCTTGTCGGCGTATGTTTACGGCTCCCACCACAGCGACAAGGGTCCTATTCACAGAGTAGACGCATAGATAGACTGCCACACAATCAAGGTATAAGTCCGCCCCTCGCTTTAGGTCGGGATAATGAGAGATCCCGAGCCGAGGCGCGCATTATTCGCGCGAATTCCGGTCACGTCAACTTATGAAAAGCAGTAAATTTGGGGCGGATCGTAGCCAACATCATCACGCTAATATTACGCCCACCGAGATAACCGGATTCACAACACATTACAAAACACAAAAACCTTGCATTCGAGATGCAAACACCCATTCATTAAATTTAATTATATAT
This sequence comes from Burkholderia reimsis, assembly GCF_003294055.1. Lineage (NCBI taxonomy): Bacteria > Pseudomonadati > Pseudomonadota > Betaproteobacteria > Burkholderiales > Burkholderiaceae > Burkholderia > Burkholderia reimsis. Next base: position 28,737 of record NZ_QMFZ01000061.1, on the reverse strand, counting down.
ATTAATAACATAACGCCTCCTCACGAAACGCATCGACCATCAAGGAACCCGATATTTTTCCATATTTAAATTTCAAATTTAATAATATTTGCGCACATCATTCTCCTGTTATCTAAACCTTTCGAGACTTCATAACAAATCCGGATCACTGAGTCCGGGATAGACTGGCCCTCACACCTTGCGCTTAAGATGAGCGCCCCCCGACACCGACGTCACCGATGCTCCCCTCCTCCTGCCTTGGCGCAGCCAACGGGAAGCCGCACAATCGAACTCGAATTACCCGACGAGCACAGATGGTCCGCGGCAATCCCAAACCCACCCTTGAACAGGGACGTGTCTGGCGATGACGCTGTGCCCTGGCCGATCGACATCGCAAGCGAGAACAGTGATGCGGCAAACACACTCGGCCGGCTCCTGCCCCAACTCGCCCTCGAATCGACGGACCCAACCACCGCTGCTTGAAACAGTTGCTCCAGGCATTTGCAACCACCTGGGGAATGTATAACCATCAAACATGGTCAATTCGGACGTTGGAATGAATCGCGCCGTCAACGCACTGCGCGATGCAGCGTTTTCAAGGGAGAGGGGTGAACTGTCTCGCCTCTGCGAATACCGCTTGGATAACCTGATGAAAAAAGCGCTCTTGCTCTCATGCACCGTCGCGGCCGCAGCCGGACTTTCGGCCGCCGCGCACGCAACCAATATCGGAATCAACATCGGTATGCCAACGCCGGTCGTGACAGCCCCAGCGCTTACCGTTCCCTCGCCCGTGAAAGTAGTCACGCCTGGTTGGTACGGTGAGCGCTATTACGACGGACACCGTTATTGGACACGTGACGAGTGGAATGAGCGTCCTGGCCACGATCGCCGTCATGGCGACGGACATCGTCACTGCCCGCCTGGGCACGAAAAGAAAGGCGAATGTTGAGTCAACGGCAGTCCCGATAGAACGATACCCGGCGGCGCTCGCCGCCGCTGTATGATCCGATCGCGCCATTCAGATCACCGTGGCGCGATCTCGTCTCAACATTCATTCACTCAGCTTTGATGCGGAAACTCGTTACCTGCGGGCTCATGGCGCTCGCCACACACGCCTTTGCGTCCAACCCCTGCCCTCAGTTCACCCCCAAAGGAAAATCTCCAGTCGTCGTCAATGCGCGGATAGCTGCGACGACGCGTCTTCTGTGCTATTCGGATTTTGAGGTGCTGCATTCGAGCATCACGCACGGACCGCTTTGGTCGGCCGAGCACCTGACCCGCACGCATCTGGAAGCAGCGAAGAGCGAGATCCGCACGAACCGATTCTTCGAGGAGCCGCGGCTACCGAACGGCGAACGGGCTCGACTCACGGACTATCGCAAAAGCGGGTACGATCGCGGGCACATGAGCCCGGCCGGCGATCGCTGGAACGATCGGGCAATGGCCGAATCCTTTACGCTGGCGAACATGGTGCCGCAGAATCCGACGAACAACCGTCACCTGTGGGCACATATCGAGGAAGTAGTTCGTCGGATTGGTCTGCACGCGGCAGATACTTATGTCGTCACGGGTCCGCTGTTCAAGGGCACAGAACTGACAACCATTGGCAAAAGCGGAGTCGTCGTGCCCACCCAACTCTTCAAGGTAGTCTACGTTCCTCAGAAGCGGCTCGCGTTCGCGGTCCTCGCGAACAACACCGCGACCAAACGCTACACGATCGCGACCGTACATGAACTCGAAGCTCAAAGCGGTTTGCGATTCCCCGGGATACCGGAATCGCTAAAGGACACACGTATCGGAGGACTAAATGGAGTTTAAGGCGTTTGCAGACGATTCGACCGTCGTGAATATTCACGGCGACTCGTTCACCGTGACCAACGATCCTAGTTGCATCGTCTTGTCGGGAACACTGGAACTGACGCGCGACAAGGCTGGTCTCGCCGCCGCACTCGTACTACAGCAGACCATCTCGGATATCCTCGATGTGCTACAGCGCGATCTGGCATTACCTGCCCACGTCCCTGATGAGCCCCATGCACCGACGGGCAAGATCAAAAATCCGTTCGAACGGTGAACTGCCGAGCATTTTGTGCGGGAAAGGTCCGATTGCCGCCGCACGCCGGCAATCAGCACCCTCATGAGGTACGCGGCAACGACGTGCCGCACCCAAGCTACCCTGATACTGTTGACAGGGACGAAGAGAATGGCTTTGCTGCCAAAAACCGGGATACCTGCCGGCAAATCGTGCGGAGCAGCCCCGGGTCAATATGCTCGGTACTTGCGACGTCGGTCCGCTTTGTACAGAACGAGGTCCTTGATGTTGCGCATGCGCGGCATCAGATTGATGCCCTTCACATCGGACAGGCCGAACACTGGACCGCTTTGCGCCTGTGTATCGCCGTGGATTGTGCCAGGCTTGACGTCGGCGCCGCTCAGAATCGGCCCATCGAGAATGTAGACGGCTCCGTGAACGCTGCACGGAATGAAGTGGCTGAACAGCGCGATGTACATGTCGGACACGTGGTAGTAGCCGATCCCGCCGTATCCGCCATAGCGGACGTGATACTCGGACCGCAGGCTCCGCTAATACAGGCTCCACTTGATGCCGTCCGCCGACGTACGCTTGCCGCTGCCCCAGTATTTCCGCAACCATCCAGCCATGCGACCATTCGAGCCCATCAGCAATCGTCCTGATCAGTTCCCATTCTCCAGCCATAATGGCGCGTGAGATGTCCAGTTCCCTAATGCGCTGCGCGCCGCGCACCTTGAGGCTGGCGAATGGATTCGCGAGAACGTAACGCTGCGCGATCAGCCAACGGAACATCGCGCCAAGGACTGATAGCGCGTATGCGATCGAATCTGGAGACTGCACCTCGGTGAAGGGACGCCACTCGGTCGACGATCTTGGCCGCACGGACGCGATCCACCGGGCTTTGGTGCGGCCTTGGTACGGGATGGCGCAAGAAGGCGCGATAGGCGGTCGCGTCCTCGCTTGTCAGCGAGGACAGCTTTGCCGCGTTCGATGATCGCCCAAAGCAGCAGGTGCTTGGCTTCCCGGCGATAGACACGCTGCGTTTCGGCAGCTTCATGTTGTTCGAACCGGGCGCCGATCGCCTGATAGTCGTTAGTGGCCTCGAGTGCGCACATTGACTTCGGCGCGCGAAAAGTGCCATGCGAACCATCGACCTCATACGGCACGCGGATGTTTTCCCAGGGCACAACGCATTCTGGTCTCGCTACCGCGATCAGTCTGACTTCCAATGCTCCACCCTCGCCGCCATCGAGGATACCGCTTGAAGAAGCACTCGTCGCCCCGTGCGATAAACGGCACGCAAATCCACCACTTTAAATAAATTAAATGAATCGCGCGGAACGACTAGGGTTCCGAATTAATTCACCATAAATATCCTACGACGCATCCAAATTGTGCTAAGTTTAAAATTCCTTACCTGGAGGACATGATGAGCACACATTCCTTGAAAGCGCTATTGGTGGGCTTGGTGCTGGCGAGCGTAAGCTTGCTAAGCTTCGCACAGTCGTGTCCCAATGGCTGCCCTAATTGGCCGATTTGCCTGTGTCTGGATGAGATTCAGGCCAAGGCCGGAATGGATGCAACTGGGACCCTCATTTCGGCTGATGGCAGTAAACCATGGCTCGGTCGGACTTCCAACATCCCACTCATCGTCGCCATCGCGGATACTGCTCGAAAATGCGTTCGTCCACGAACGCCAGAAACGGCAGCGTCGATATGTTCATCGCGGACGCCTTGAGAACATGCAGCATGGCGCCGGTCGCCCGAGTAGCGGCTTTTGTGTTTCAATCAAATGCCTCAGGAGCAATCACGCCTGAACCGCCCCGAGTTTTGTGGAGGCTCCAACTCTTGAGAGAATGGAGCCATGAACAAGAAGCCAAGCAAGTTTTCCCCGGAAGTCCGAGAGCGCGCAGTGCGCCTGGTACGCGAGCAGCGTAGCGAGCACCCGTCGATGTGGGCGGCAGTCGAATCGATTGCGCCGATGATCGGCTGCACGCCGCAGACGCTGTTGGATTGGGTTAAGCGCGACGAGGTCGACCGTGGAGAGCGCGATGGCGTGAGTACGGCCGAGCGTGAACGCATCAAAGCCTTGGAGCGCGAGGTCAAGGAACTGCGCCGGACCAACGAGATTCTCAAACTGGCGAGCGCATTTTTCGCCCAGGCGGAGCTCGACCGCCGTTTCAAGTCCTGAAGGCCTTCATTGATCAGCATCGCGACACCTTCGGGGTCGAGCCGATCTGCAAGGTCTTGCGGATTGCCCCGTCGGGCTACCGACGCCATGCAGCACAACTTCGCGATCCGTCGAAACGCTGCGCCCGCGCGAAACGCGATGAGCTTTTGCAACCGGAGATCAAGCGTGTCTGGCAGGCCAACATGCAGGTCTACGGCGTGCCGAAGGTCTGGAAGCAGATGAACCGGGAAGGCATTGCGGTGGCACGCTGCACGGTCGGACGGTTGATGAAGCTGCAGGGCTTGCGTGGCGCAGTTCGCGGTAAGCGTGTTCGCACGACGATTCCCGATGTGAGCGCGCCGCGCCCGCTGGACCGAGTCAATCGGCAGTTCAAGGCTGACCGACCGAATCAGCTCTGGGTGTCGGAATTTTACGTATGTCTCGACATGGCAAGGCTGGCTGTACGTGGCATTCGTGATCGACGTGTTCGCCCGCCGTATTGTTGGCTGGCGCGTCAGCTCGTCGATGACCACGGACTTTGTTCTGGATGCACTTGAACAAGCGCTGTACGCCCGCCAACCGGGCGAGGACGGGACTTTGATACACCACTCCGATAGAGGGGCCCAATACGTCAGCATTCGCTACAGCGAACGGCTGGCTGAGGCCGGCATCGAGCCGTCGGTCGGCAGCCGGGGCGACAGCTACGACAATGCGCTAGCCGAAACGATCAACGGCCTGTACAAGACGGAACTGATTCATCGGCGCGCCCCTTGGAAAACGAGGGAATCCGTCGAACTGGCTACGCTGGAATGGGTCGCCTGGTACAACCACCATCGGCTGATGGAACCGCTCGGCTATATCCCGCCTGCTGAAGCTGAGGCAAACTACTACAGGCAACTCAGAAATGCCGCTGACGTGTCCGCATTAACTTAAACCAACCAGCCTCCACGATTCCCGGTGCGGTTCACGCCACCTTCCTTGCAAGAGAATGCTGACGATCGTTAACAGTCGGCTGATCGAGACCCAGATAGCATCAGTGCTTTGTTCACTGGGGCAGCGCGATTACGCCGGGAAGGTTCGGCACGTCACCTACTGGGGAGAGCAATTCCTCGGGCGGTCAATCCGAACCATCACGGCTGACGAGATTTTCGATGCGCTGCCGACGCATCGGCTGATCAAGGGGGAAGCCGGCGCGGCCGCTGGAACCCAGGACGCGAAACCGATATATCAACACCATTCGACGCATGTTGAGTTTGTGCGTCGAGTGGGAATGGATAGATCGCGTCCCGAAGCTCCAACGGTTCGAAGAACCCGACGTGCGCGTGCGCTGGGAGCCGCCAGAAGTCATCATGAAGATGATCAACGCGTTGCGCATTCCGTGGATGCGCGATGCCGCGGTCGTCGCGGTGGCAACCGGCATGCGAGAGTCTGAACTGTTCGGCCTGCGGGTATCGCAAATCGATCTGGCCCAGTGCAATGCCTGGATCACGCACGAGGGGGCAAAGTCGAAACGAGCTCGTTCGGTGCCATTGAACCAGGACTCCATGAGCGTCCTCGAGCGGCACGCGGAGACAGCGACGGATCTCGTTTTCACGCGGGAATTTACACGTGGAGATGGGCCACCGAAGCTTATCGGCCAGATCGACAAGCGCGATTTTGCGCGGGCCTGTAAGGAAGCCGGGATGGTCGACTTCCACAGGCACGATCTGCGGCACACCTGGGCGAGCTGGCACGTGCGACGGGGGACACCCCTGATGGTGCTTAAAGAGCTCGGGGGATGGGAGACGATCGCGATGGTACAGAAGTACGCGCACCTTGCGCCCAGCCATCTGGCGCAGCACGCCGGCACGGTCACGTTTTGGGCACAGTCGGGAGGCGAGAAACAAAAAGCGCCGCTGTCGGAAGCGGCGCAAAGCCTTGCGGCATAAAGGTCTCGACTGGCCCGCCCTACATGATTCGAACGTGTGACCTACGGCTTAGAAATCCGACAATCGTGAGCCACCGGCGCCGGCGGCGGAAATCCGCACGGTCAGGTCAGCCAGTGTCCGGATGCCGTGTTGATGCAGCACGAGGACGGCCCGTGATGTCGAGTGCCCAGGCCGCGGTTTCGCGATGGCGGGTCCGTTCACCAGACGCACACCGGAATGACCGCGCCAGATCGGCACGATGATGACTGAGGGCAAAACCGATGAGCTGCCGGCGAATCTGGCCGATCACGCCGCGCGCCGACTGCCCCCTCCGAGCGCGTGCGTGCAATAACGCCCGACCGCCTCGCGCGAACCGACACCCGCATACCACGCGCGCACTGCGGACAGGGACGCTGGGTCGGGAAAGGATGATGGCGAGAGTTCGTTCGGCATCCGGGGAGTATAGGCAGCGGAATGACAGCGCGGCGCAACGGGTAGGTGTGAAGCGCCCCGCGAAACGACATTTTTACCAGAAAATGCTTGTCTATCGATAATAATTGTTAGCGATAGATATCCAGATTTATCTTCGAATCTCCCAAACGAAGTTACCGTGGATCAGGTTCACACTATCCGGAATCCCAGCCCAGTCATTCTCCCACCTTCTTTTCGAGTCTCGCAACGGAACTTCCTGTCGAATTTCATTGTCACATCTCGACAAGCTCGAGTAGTTCTCACATTATCCCTTTTAGAGAAAAAATAAGGGGCACTGACATGAATCAAGAAAAAGAAGCACAGCAAATTAAAATTACTGATCCAGAACGCCGCGACTTCCTCGCCCGGACTTCGATGTGGTCAATCGGGACACTTGCATTGCCGCTTGCAGGATGTGGGAACAGTATTGCGCAAAACGTGCAGGAATCAGCTTATACGATCGATACGTCGATCCAGTCACCGAACCAAGACTCACGCGTACGCACACTGGTACTGCACTATACCGCCGAAACGCTCGCGGACTCGATTGCGTCGCTGACCGATCCAAAAAAGCAGGTAAGTTCACACTACCTCGTGCCGGATACTGCCAACAGCGACGGGCGCTTCCGTATCTATGGGCTCGTGCCAGAATCTCGTCGCGCATGGCATGCTGGCGTTAGTTACTGGCAGGGTGAGCGCATGCTCAATGCAAGCACGGTCGGCATCGAGGTGGTCAACCTCGGCTTTCCCGCACAAGACGAAAACGCGCCGCTGATGAATCGCCGCTGGTATCCGTACCCCGACGCGCAGATCGCCGTGGTCGGTCAGCTCGCAGCCGATGTCATCGCGCGACACGAAATCCTGCCGCAGAAGGTCGTCGGGCATTCGGACATTGCACCAGGACGCAAGTGGGATCCGGGTCCGTTGTTTCCGTGGCAAAAGCTCTCTACACAGTACGGGATCGGTGCGTGGCCGGAAGCGGAGGCAATTAGCTATTACAGTAGCCATCAACCGTTCCGCGGTGACATCGGAGCGTTACAGGCGAAACTATTCGCATATGGCTACGATATACCACGGACCGGCGCGCTTGATGCGCAAACCGGCAACGTCGTCGCTGCATTCCAGATACATTTTCGTTCGGCAAAATATGACGGAGTGCCCGACGTCGAGACGGTCGCAATCCTTGATGCACTTCTGGAAAAGTACTTTCGACGAGGTCGTACGCAATTGCGTCAAGCGGTGCCTAGGCAACTTGAGCCACAAGATGAAGGTGAAAAAGGCAGCGATGATCCTCCCTCGTCAGGTGCAATCGGACAATCGGGGTCACGTCGCTTCTGACGTGAGGATCACTGAAACCGAGAAAAATAAGTGATTGGGTCATGGCAAACTCACTTACTTAACTTTGGAATTACTGCCCTATGTCGATATGTGGCAGATTTTTTTCGAATATCGACCATCCCTCGTCATTACATTTAAGTTGATTTCCGAGCTGATCGACCATGCATTCTCGGTGACTGCTAGATTAGTGAAATCGGACGACATCGAGATCGATCCGGTCACGTTGAGTGTTGTCGGGTTGTTGTGCGGATCGACAAGCGCAATCGTCGTGTTTGGGAGCGCGCCTGTCGAGATCGGCCACATGCCGGTAAGATCGTTCGCCGACGCGGCTGTCCGAACCTGCCCGAAGTGTTGGCAAGCCCGGCATGGCTTCGCCCACGGTAAGGGCTGTGACTATGGGACTGGAGCACTGGCCAGATGTGCAACCGATCGGCGTCGACGCGACGACGGGTGCGCTGACCCAAGTTCGCCAAGGCGGACGGACTTCCGGCAGTGGCGAACGTTTCGCTCGTTGTGCTAGAGGAACCGTCCCCGCCGCCCCACATCCCGCTAGATGAAACTGGAAATCACACCGGCCGCCAGCAAACAGAGATTATCTTTTGTTCATCGCAAATTCGCTAATTAAGTGATGAAATTCAATAATGACTTCATTTATCACCATCTCCCAACGTCACCGAAGCGACTACCATTATCAAATGAGCTCCACCGAATAGGCTTTCCGCATTTATTTAGTTAGTAAGCGGCCAGCGAACCCGTCTTGAGTTTGGCCGAGGCGCTTGGGAGTATCGTGTCCACTTAACGAATAAGCGGACACGTGAACACTATCGAATCGGAATCACTCCCGGAGCGTCGTCGTCGGCAACGCTATAGCGAGGAGTTCAAGGCGCAGGTGGTAGCGGCCTGCCAGGGAATCGGCGTATCGGTTGCGGCGGTCGCGCTGGAGCACAGGCTCAACGCGAATCTGCTGCGGCGCTGGATCGATCAGGCCGAGGGTCGACTTCCCAAGAGACCGCTGGGCCGTCCGCCGGCCACGCCACCATCGCTGCCAGCCTTTGTGCCGGTGGCGTTGGGAGCGCCGAGTTCGCATTCGCCGGAGATCCGCATTGAGATACGTCGAGGAGATCAGTCGATCACGGTGAGTTGGCCGGTATCCGAGGCAACCCAGTGTGCCGTCTGGCTGCGCGAGTGGCTGCGGTGATTCGTGTCGACGAGATCTGGCTGGCGGTCGATCCACTGGACATGCGGGCCGGTTTCGACACGGCCCTCGCGCGAGTGGTCAAGGTGTTCGGCGCCGCGCACCCACACCATGCCTATCTGTTCACCAATCGGCGCGCCAACCGCATGAAGGTTCTGATTCACGACGGGATCGGTATCTGGCTGGCCGCGCGACGCCTAAATCAAGGGCAGTTTGCGTGGCCGCCCATCGGCAGCGAACCGAAGCAGCGTGCCTTGACGCACGAACAACTGGCCGGCCTGGTGCTGGGCTTGCCTTGGCAACGCATCGGCGAGGATGGCGTGATCCGCGTCGTCTAAATGCGGCGGGGAGGTAAACAGTCGCGCTTCCTCCGTCGGCAGGGTTCTGGCAGACTGGCCTGCATGAACCCCGCGGACCTCGACGCACTCAACCCGGAACAGTTGCGCGCCCTTGCCGCGCAACTGATTGCCGAGGTCAAGGAGAAGGAGCGGGAAGCAAATGAGCGAGACCGAGAGCTACGCTTCCGGCAGACCCGTATCGATCAACTCACCCACGAGGTCTCGATCCTCAAGCGCCAGCAGTTCGGCCGGCGCAGCGAACAGCTCAACAGCGAGCAGATGAATCTGCTCGACGAGGCGATCGATGGCGACTTGGTTGCCATCGAGATGGAGCTCGAACAACTCGAGCCGACGCGAGCTAAACGGCAACGCGAGCAGCCGAAACGGGCACCGCTGCCGCCGCAACTGCCACGCACCGACGTCCATCACGAACCGGACAGCACAACGTGCCAGTGCGGTTGCGAACGCATACGGATCGGCGAGGACGTGAGCGAGAAGCTGGACTACACGCCGGGCGTGTTTACGGTGGAACGGCACATCCGCGGCAAGTGGGTGTGCAAGGCATGCGAGACGCTGATCCAGGCGCCGGTTCCACCGCATGTGATCGACAAGGGCATGCCCACCGCCGGGTTGCTCGCGCAGGTACTGGTCGCCAAGTACGGCGACCACTTGCCCCTGTATCGCCAGGAACAGATCTTTGGTCGTGCGGGACTGGCCATCCCGAGATCCACGCTGGGTGCCTGGGTGGGCCGGTGTGGCGTGCAGCTGCAGCCGTTGGTCAACGCACTCGGCCAGGCCATCCGGCAACAGGCGGTGTTGCACGCCGACGAGACGCCGGTGCAAATGCTCAGTCCCGGCAAGGGCAAAACGCACCGGGCATACCTGTGGGCGTATACGTCGACTCAGTTCAGCGAACTGCGCGCGGTGGTCTACGACTTCGCCGAGAGCCGCGCCGGTGCGCATGCTCGCACGTTCCTGAAGGGCTGGCACGGCAAGCTGGTATGCGACGACTACAGCGGGTACAAAGCCTCGTTCCAGCACGACATCACCGAGATCGGATGCGCGGCCCATGCTCGACGCAAGTTCTTTGAATTGCATGCCAACCACAGCAGCCAGGTTGCGGGGCAGGCCCTGCCGTTCTTTACCGCGCTCTACGACATCGAACGCGAGGCCGCAGCACTGGATGCCGACGAACGGCAGCGACTTCGACAGCGTCGGGCCAAGCCAGTGTGCGACGCCCTCTATGAATGGCTGATGGCGCAGCGCAAACTCGTTGCGGAGGGCTCGGCGATTGCCAGGGCGTTGGACTACAGCCTGAAACGGTGGGATGCACTCACGCGCTATCTCGATGACGGGAATGTGCCGATCGACAACAACTGGGTCGAAAACCAGATCCGTCCGTGGGCCATTTCGCGCTCATTCTGCCCATATCGGGCAGGAAGTCGAAGTCCATTATCGCTGGCATCCGCTGTACGGGCGTCGCGTCAAGGTCAGAGATGTCGAACATCGTGGCGGAAGCCAAGTCATCCACGTAGAGACGGACGGTGGCGTAGTCAAGATGATCGCAGCGTGGATGCTTGATGCCGCGGTATGTTCAGCCATGGTTCTCGGCGAACCGAGGGTTACCGTAGCGGCACTGCATAATCTGCATCAATTGCTGGCCGATCGGCATTTGCGGGGACACTCTCCGGACGGTTCCACCAACGTCCGGGAGAAGCGCAATGGGCAATCTGCCAAACGTCGTTCCAACAGATCATCAGTCGTCGCGGTCGATGCCGCAGCAGATGAACCTGACGTTCGATACGGTCGAGCTTCAGGGAATGAACGCGGTGCAGCGAGCAAACGCGCTCAGGCATCTCGCGTGCCTGCTGATGCAGGCCGCCGGCATCTCGACTGCGAAGGGGCCTGACGATGAAGAATGATGATCGTTTGCCCGCAGATCTTCTTAAACGCAAGGCAGTAGTTTATGTCCGGCAGTCCAGCCAGACGCAGGTCCAACTGAACCTCGAGAGCCAGCGCCGGCAGTATGACCTCGTGCATGAAGCAAAGCGACATGGATTTCGCGACGTTGAAGTCATCGACGACGACCAAGGGCGCTCGGCGAGCGGCACGGTTGCGAGACCGGGCTTCGATCGCCTGGTCGCGTTATTGTGCGCAGGCGACGTCGGCGCAGTGCTTTGTCTCGATGCCTCACGCCTTGCTCGCAATGGACGCGACTGGCATCATCTGCTCGAGCTCTGCGGTCTCGTTGAAGCGCGGGTAATCGACCTTGACGGCGTGTACGACCCTTGCCGGGCAAATGACCGGCTGTTGCTTGGCATGAAGGGCAGCATCAGCGAGTTCGAACTTAACGTGCTTCGAACGCGCATGCACGACGCCAAGCGAGAGAAGGCATACCGCGGTGAATTACGTATCAGCGTGCCGGTCGGCTATATCTGGCATCGTGATGTCGGTCTGGGTTTCGATCCAGACGCGCGGTTGCAGGAAGTCATACGCCTGATTTTCACTCGATTCCGGCAACTGGGCAGCGCGCGGCAAGTCCTGCTGTCGATGAGGGCTGAGCAGGTTCATTTTCCGCGCCCCTCTGATGGCCGGACGCTGACACAGGTAGACTGGACTCCGATACGCTACCGTAACGTGATCTCGGTGCTCAAGAATCCGTTCTATGCCGGTGTCTACGCGTATGGCAAGAGTGGTAAGCAGATGACGATCGTCGAAGGCCGTGCTCGCAAGAGCTACAAGCACCGCAAGCCGTTTGAGGACTGGGACGTCATGCTTCGGGAGCATCATGAAGGCTACATCGACTGGGCCGAATTCGAGCGCAACCAGGAGAAGCTTGCCACCAACGCCTACGGCAAGACTGGTGACGTAAAATCCAGTCGTGGTGGACGCGCGCTGCTTGCAGGGTTGCTTGCCTGCGCACGCTGCGGACGTCGCCTGTCAGTGGCCTATGCAGGACGCGTCCCGCAGGCAGTCTACCGGTGCAATCGCTTCGACATGCCGCCGCGATGCATGACGTTCGGCGGCTCACGCATCGATGCCGCTATCGGCAAGGAGCTTCTGCGCGTCGTGGAGCCATTGGCGATTGAAGCGGCCCAACAGGCCGGGCAAATGCACATGGATACCCTGAACGAGCAGCGGCGAATCGTGGAGCTTGAACTGCAGCAGGCCCGGTACGAGGCCACGCTGGCTGAGCGGCGCTACGCCGCCTGTGATCCTGAGAACCGCCTGATTGCCGCGCAGTTGGAGAAGAACTGGGAAGCGGCATTACGTCGTGTACAGGCTTGCCAAGCCCGCCTGGAGACGGTGACCGCACCAGAGGCGCAGGCTCCCCTGCCTGATGTTACGAAGCTCGCTGAGGATCTTCGTGCTGCGTGGAATGCACCGGGCGTCACTATGCGGACACGTCAACAGCTTGTTCGTGCGTTGATTGCTGACATCGTTGCCGACGTGGACGAAGCCGCTCGCGAAGTCATCCTCACGATTCACTGGCAAGGTGGTCAGCATTCCGAGCTTCGAGTTCGCAAGCCGCGGACTGGCGAGCATGGATGCAGCACTTCTGACGACGCGCTCGCGGTCATTCGCAGCATGATTACCCGGTGGTCAGACCAGGACATCGCAGCGTCGCTGAACCGGATGGGGCTTCGCACCGGCCAAGGCAAGACATGGACCGCACACCGTGTCAGATCGATACGGCAAGTGCGGGACATTCGAGCCTACAAGTCAGCGGAGAAGGATGGGCAATGGTTGACGATGTCTGATGCGGCGAAACTGCTTGGCGTCACCCATTACATGATTCGGCGTTTGATCACCGACCGCGTCCTGCCTGCTGAGCAGGTCATGCCCGATGCCCCATGGCAGATTCGAGCGTGCGATTTGCGCAGCGATGCTGTTATAGCGGCGTTGGCGCGCAAACATCGCCCGTGTCGCAACGAGGTCGAAGGGCAGATCCCAATGTTTATCGAGGTTTCGGAAGGAGGTGCACAATGAACGCCCCATTGCAGTCGGCCGGTCTTATGTGCACCTCGGGATTATGGCGAGCATGATCCGTCCCGGGATTCCCGGCTGAGCCTCCAAGGCTTCCAACGAGCAACTCCGAGGTGTTCTAACTCAGCATAATAAACCGTGGTGTGATGGTGTTCCGCGAACCTGCCTGCGGAGACCATCATGTCTACCGACGCATGCCTGAACCGTCTCGCTCGACGAGACTGGTTGATCTATGGTCCACTGAACCAGTTCCTCGATTCGTACATTGGCGAGCTGGAGAGACTACGTTATGCGCGAGGTACTGTCGGAGCATACCTTCGATGCCTGGCGCATTTCAGTTATTGGATGAGACGCGAGCGGCTTTCTGCCCGGGATATTGATGGAGCGCTTGTCGAACACTTCATCCGGCATCACCTACCAGTTTGCCGCTGTCCAGAACCCTGCCGATCAGTTGTGTCGGAGATGCGCGCAGCACTGCATCATCTTTTGGCGTTGCCATATTACGCGGACGTCATCCCCGCAACCTCGCCGGGGCCACTGGCAGACGAGTTGCACAACTTCCATGAGTATTTGCGCGATACGTGTGGCCTTGCTCGTTCGACGTGCGTCTATCGTGTGCGGCACCTCGAAGCATTTTTCGCTAGCTGCATGCCAGATGACTTCGCTGGGTTCATCAATCTGACGATGCCGGCTGTCGACTCATTTCTGACCGGCCTTGCAAGACAACACTGGAAACCCAGTTCGCTCGGGGTCATCTGTACGAGCCTGCGTAGCTATCTGAGATTCCGTGCATTGCAGGGTGACGACACTCGCCTTGCGGTTTCGACTTTGCCGGTGATCGCCAATTGGCCACACCGGAAGCCGCCGAAGGTACTCTCGGATATTCAGCTCGAGCATTTCCTGCAGGCCTTTGATGTCAACATCCCTTCCGGTATGCGCGACTATGCTATCGCTCGCTGCATTCTCGATCTTGGCCTGCGCGGAGACGAAGCCACCCGCCTGACACTTGACGCAATAGACTGGCGACGTGGCATTGTGACCTTACGGCACACCAAGAGCCAGCGTGCGCAACGCATGCCGTTGCCTGAACAAGCTGGTGCTGCCTTAGCGCAATATCTGCGAGCGGGGCGCCCGCTAACCGACAGTCGATTTGTGTTTGTACGCCACCGGGCGCCGTTCGGTGTTCCATTAAGCGTCGCTGCGATTCGCAACGCCATGAACCGAGCGTTCGCACGCTGCAACCTGGATGATCAGTTCTGCAATACGCATGTGCTGCGGAGGTCAACCGCCACTCGCCTGCAAAGGGCGAACGTGTCGATCAAGGAAATCGCTGATCTGCTACGGCATCGGAGCTTGGACACGGCCCGCGTCTACGCTCGTGTGGATATTGAACGCCTTCGGGAGGTTGCCCTTTCCTGGCCGGGGAGCACGACATGAACATCACCGGCGGTTGGGCCGCCCGTGTGGCGGCATATCTTGCGTATCGACGCAGCTTCGGCTTCGAACTCGCAATTGATGGCAGGCAACTCGAATCCTTCGCCCGCTTCGCTGACCGGCGCGGCACCGAGCATCTGACGCTGGATCTCGCCGCGGACTGGGCTCGCGATTCGAAGCGCGCCTCCTCGATTAGCTGGGCTCGCCGTATCGAAACACTGCGCGGCTTCGCCAAGTTCCAGATGCGTACAGATCCCACCACGGTCATACCACCGAGGAATTTGCTAGGTCGTGGACACCGTCGGCTGGTGCCACATATCTTTACTGAACAGGAGATTCGAACGTTGCTGGCCGAAGCCAGCCTACTCGGGCCACCTGGAGGTTTGCGCCCAGCAACATGTTGCGCGTTGTTTGGTTTGCTGTTGACGACAGGACTGCGTATCTCCGAGGCGATTCACCTGACTGTTGCCGACGTCGATCTTGATGCCGGCGTGCTCAATGTCCGCAACTCCAAATGTCATCAGCACCGTTATGTCGCCATGCACGATACAGTCACCAGGCAGTTGCGGGAGTATGCCAACTTCCGGGACCGAGTTTTTCCTGATCGATGCTCAGATCGTTTCTTTCGAGGAGAAAGCGGTCAGCCGGTAACTCAGCGCCAGATGTTGTACACGTTGCACGCAATATGTGAGAAACAACTCGGCTGGAAGCCTCGTGGAGACTACCGTCATCACCGACTGCATGATCTACGGCATACGTTCATCGTGCGTAGCGCGTTGCGCTTCTACCGCGAGGAAGAGGACATAGGGCGATGTCTGTCGGCACTATCGATCTATGTAGGGCATGCCAAGGTAGTCGATACCTACTGGTACTTTACTGGCATCCCTGAGCTGATGAACATCGCGGGCGAACGCTTCCAACGCTACGCTGAAGGAGTTCCGGCATGAACACCCTGTTGACTCAACCAGCCGAATTCGCCGCGTTGGTCCAGCGCTTCTTTACCGAGCGTCTGCTGCAGCAACAGGCTGCAAGCCCCAGAACCGTCGCGGCATATCGCGATGCATTCCGTCTCCTACTTGGCTATGCAGAAGCTCAATGCCGTAAATCAGCTGCACAACTTACATTGCTCGACATCGACGCAGACCTCGTAGTTGGATTCCTGGCCTATCTCGAAGAAGAGCGCCACAACGCCGTACGAAGTCGCAATGCGAGGCTCGCTGCAATACGCGGGTTTGCGCAGTATATGGCGTCGCAGTGCCCGCCGGCTTTGTTTATCGCGCAGCGTATTCTGGCCATTCCGATGAAACGCTCCGACAAGCCAATGCTCGGATTCCTCTCCCGTGGCGAGGCAAAGGCGCTCCTGGATGCCCCTGACAGTGACACCTGGTATGGCAGGCGTGACAGGGCACTCCTCAAGGTGCTTTACAACACGGGTGCCCGGGTTTCAGAACTGATTGGCATCCATGTCAGCGATCTTGAGCTTGATGTCACTCCGAGCGTGCGCTTACACGGTAAAGGGCGCAAGCAACGGACCGTACCGCTGTGGAAGGATACGGCAGTCGAGCTTCGGCGCTGGATCGAATATGCAGGCTTGCGCGCCGAACAACCTTTGCTGCCCAACCGCTGGGGAAGATCGATGACGCGGTCGAACGCTGCGGAGCGGATCGCCGTCGCAGCAAACGCAGCTGTGACACGCTGTCCGTCGTTGCTCGGGCGTTCGATCTCGCCGCATACGCTTCGACATACGACCGCAATGCACCTGTTGCAGTCCGGCGTCGACATCACAGTCATTGCACTTTGGCTCGGACATGAGAGTCCGTCGACAACACACGGCTATGTTGAAGCAGATCTAGCCATGAAAGAGCGAGCCCTAGCGGCGATCGCCCCACTGAAGACCCGTCGATCCCGCTACCGACCACCAGACACGCTTCTAAAGTTTCTGGAGGCGCTTTGATTATGTGCTGTCCTACGTGGCGAGCTCCCCCCGATTGTGCAGCTCGCCACACTTACTTTGCATAATCCCGAAGTGCACATAAGACCGCTTATGCTGATCTGAGCATAAGCGCCGCAATTGGTTGTTCGCCGGATCACTGCGTGCGGGTCAGCGCGCGGCCGCCATCATGAGCTTGATCCGCTCGGCACAACTGAACGGGCTCGAGCCTCTCGCCTATCTGAAGGACGTGCTGACGCGCTTGCCGACCCACAAGGCCAACGACATCGACTCGCTGCTGCCGCATCGCTGGCAGCCACTCTCGGCCGCCGCCTAAACTCGCTCGTCAAGATGGGTTGGCTGGCCGCTTACTTTAGTTATTCAATCTTGATATAAAAAGCGATCAACATCAACCGTCAGCGATTCTCGGCAACGCAACAGTCCACAATGGACTGGCAAAACGACTCTTGCCTTCGTCGCGATATTCGTGCTTCCTCGCCACCGCCGCTTTATGATGTCGCCTTTCCTCTCAGTACATGCCGGGTTCTGCCCCCGGCACCAGTATGCAAAGGGGTCTCCCGTTTCGCGCTGAACGTCGTGAGCCATCGCTCGCTATATGAAGCGGAGGCGGCCAACGGAAGCGCGATCAACATGGCAAAGAGATAGTTCACTGAGCGACGTCGGATCACTGCTTTCCGGTTCATTTCCATACTTGTCAAAACTGCAGTCAAACGACTTTGCCTCCCGCTCCGGATACAGACGCGCAACCGATCATATCCAAACACCTTCGACGCGACTGCCTGTAATAGGCGACTGACTGCCGGAGAGTGCGAACACGGAGAGCTTCTTCCAGGCGTCGACATAATCGGATTTCGGGACGTACTGGATGACTTCATCGAATCGATGCAAGATCGCTTCTATCCCAGGCATCCATTCCGCCTCAAGCCTCCAGTCGTTGCGCTGCTCCGCCCCCTGAATGCACTTGCTCAGTGCTGCCTCGACATCGAGAAAGAGCGACTGGTCACACGACGAGTATTCCTTTCCGAGCAGGAAGTGAGTCATGTAAAGCACGCGCAGCAGCGTGACCATGGTTTCCGGCGTTCCATGCCCTGAACGCATCGCCGCCAGCGCAAGATGGTTTTCGAGCGAGATGCCGCGGGCAACACCCGCCGGCAATGGCAGTAACATTTCCTTATTACGAGGAATTCGTATTTGGCGTTTCTTTTTCATGCTTTCATCAAGCCGCGTTCATCGGCCAGTCAAGACGTTCCTGGATTCGATGTAGTCGTAAAGGCGCAATCACCCCTCCGATTGTCCGGTCCTCTTCATTGACTCCCTGGGGACGATTTTCGAATATCAAGGCCCGATCGCTCGGGCCGAAAAAATGGCGGACAGTACCAGATGCAATGCACCCCACGTCAGAAGCGACGCGCAAAGTACACTGACCAGCAACCAAAAAATGTCGGCGCTTCCTTTTCCCGAGTCCACCCTGTCGGGTCGACAGTGGGACGTTTGATCACGGATCAAATCCTTGACGTCTCCGATCCCCTTTCCGCCGCGTCGTCGCTCATGCACCGAACTCACCTCCCGGCCGTAATACGCAATCAAGTCCCGGCTGAATGCTTTCGCGCCAAGCTAAACGCAAGTCGGCAACGAGTCTCACGACATCCTGCGCGGCCTTTCCGTCGAGGCTCGCGTCGTGTATCGAGGATGCCGCGTAGGCCGTTTCGCACATCTCATCCTCATTTGGGTGGATCAAAAATACGAACGAGCCGGCGACCATCGATTTACCGATCACATAGAAGAGGATCGGCGTACTCCAACCGTCCATCGGAAGGTCGGTCTCGTCGCGACTCGATGCCCTGTCCGAACCGCTCAGCACATGGGCCGCCGAATCGGAACCAGCACCACTTTCAGCCGATACGTCGGTCTCGCGAGAATCACGAGTTGATCGGCGACGCTGCCGCACGAACGCGCTGTTGTACTGGCTCAGGACGTAAGGAATCAGCGTGGTGACTTCTTCGTCGGGCACCGTATCGCCCAGCGATCTCACTTCGACAAAGAATCCTGCGCCCCCACGGCGCCAAACGTACAGATCAGGAAAGCATCTCGTGGTTGCGATTCGGTCCCTTGAATCGACCAATCGATTTGCACATAGTCCGAGTGAATTCGACTCAACACCCTGCTCTAAGCCTGCTTGATCCGCATTCCAGCCGGCCGCAATGAAATGCGTGTAGCAGATGGTCTTTGCGACCTCCTCGATCAACACGTACTTCCACCACAAATTTTCGTGCATTTTCGATTTCCATGATTCAGTCAGGCCACGTGCGCAACCGGCGTCGACACCATCGCGAGCGCATAATGCTTGCGCCACAACGTTCACGACGGCAGCATCTCAAGCGCGGGATCAATCTGAGTCTTCGGACGACTTATCGGTCGGTTCAATCAAGTAGTCTCTCGGATTCTTGCCTTGCAACCAAAGTGGCGTCCGCCCGCGGCCGCTCCATGTCGTTCCCGTTTCTGGATTCCAGTATTTCGGCTTGACCTTTGCTCGCTTCGACGAGCCGCTCGCCTGCCCGTCCAGGATCAGGTTCAGGTCTACACCGGACACTAGAAGGGCTTGCCGCACTTGCTCCGCAAGCAATGCGGCCTCCTGGCGGCGTGCCGTCTCCAGCTCCGTATATAGCATGTCGATCTGGCTCAGTATTTCCCTGTATTTGCTCATCGCAGTGCACCACTCCGTTCGTCAGCCGGAACAAATTCAATTCGTCGGTTCGCGAAGCGTCCCATCACCGTCAGGTCACTTTCGACCGGCTTTGAGTTGCCATAGCCCTTCGCAACCAGGGTCTGTGACGACACACCGGCCGCAATCAAATACGCCCGCACCGCCCGGGCCCGCTTCTCGGAAAGTGCCAGATTCGCTTGATCATCGCCGCTGTTGTCCGAATGCGCCGTCACCTCCAGTGAGATCGGGTGCTGCATGGCCTGACAGGCGGCCAGAAGATGCGCCGACTGTTCGAGATTCGCTTTCGCCGCTGACGGCACGTGGCCACTGGATCGCGCGAAATCAATCAATTGCGTGTTCAACGCCTTAGAAACCGCGAGCGAATCGCAACTTTTTCCAAAAGGCTCGAGACGATTCAGCGCCTGGGCAAGCGCTTCGTTGGACCGTGCCATCAGATGGACAGGGTCGAAAATTTCGATGAGGTATTCGCTGCCCAACGCTGTTGCAAGGCTGGCCATCGATTCAGTCGCGACCTGCGCCACGGGAGCCCAGAGCTGAACGCGTGTGTTCTGCACGATACCTTCGACACGCGGCGATCGCATCAATTGGAGCCATGTGTCGAGCCGTCCCAGCCAGGCAGCCGGCGCAACGGTCCGATCCACGACGAGATTCAACGTATAGCGCCTGCTGCCGAACCGATTCTCGAGCGCGCCGCTGAGTGCCTGCCGTTCCGCATCGTTGTTGAGTACGGCCTCAACAACAGGTGAGCCCGACGAGTCAACTTTGAACTCGAGCTTCGCGCTCTTTGACGGTTCCGGTGACGTGCCCTTTCGCTGGTCGGCCAAAACGACCGGAACCGCAGAGGCCGGGCTTGCGGGCGGCACGACACGGTCGCCGACACGCTGCTGAGCCAACGCTCGACTCAACGGCATCGTCGATACCGTTCCGGCCACGGCATGCCGAACACCAGCCGACCGGATCGGAAAATCGAGGTATCGGAAGTGCCATGCCGCCGCTCCGGCGGCCAACATAAGCGTCGCACTGCAGACTGCGACCCACATGCGGCGTGGCCTGAACCATCGTCCGCCCCGCGCCTTGAGCACCACCGTGCCGGAATCGGGATCCGAACCCCACGATTGCCCCGCAAGCCGACGGGTAACGGCCTCCAGTCTGGCGCTCACGACACCCGGAAACTCCGTGGCCGACGTCGACGCGGTCAGTTGCGAGATGCCGTCGCTCATGTGCTTCTGCAGCATCGGGACCTGCGATCGCAAAACGAGTAGGAAGTCTCTCAGCCCGCACTGCTCCAGCAGCAGGCACCGCTTAAGCGACCCGTAGAGCACCGCGCATGAAAGGCCGACCAATACGTGTGCGGCTTGTGGCGGTATTCCGGACACGAGCCCGACATGATCGCCATACTCCGCGAGCCGCCGCGCGGTCGCTTGCAAAGCCAGCCTGTCCGCTGCCCATTCAACGTCCTTCAAACCAGCCGTGCTGGTCACGCATGTGGCAAGACGCGTCGCGACATGGACATCCGCGTCCTCCGAACGAACGATCGCGAAAATGCGCTCCGCGTCCTCGACCGAAGCGACGGACGCCACCAATGCGGCAAGCAGTACCGGCGTCGCATAGGTCGTCACCCGCCGCAGGATATCTGCCGAAAGGCCGATCGTTTGCGACAGCCCGTCAAGTACCGCATCGGTGATGATGCCGTTTCCCGCCTGTACCAAATCAAACTTTTCCAACGCTCACCCCGCACATTTCGCACTGCGGCCGGTCATCAACCCGTCGAGCAGCACGTCATAGCTGGCGACAACTTCCGGATTCGTCGCAAGAAAACCACCGATCACCCAACGTTGCCGCATGCGGTACGCCTCCCAGTTTTCGTCGTGATGCTGCAGCACGTCGATAAGCTTCGCCGCCCCCGCCTGCACGTCGTTACCACGATAGAAGTAGCCGAGATCCGCGCACAGTTGCGCGTTATGAACGAGCGGGAACCCGTTCCAGCACGCGTCGAAGTAGAAGTAGTTCAGCGCCAGGCCCCACTGATGCGACACCACCACGTCAGTGTGTTCGGACAGGAAACTCGGCGTGTCGAAGCGCCCGACGAAGCTCACCTTCGACTGACGAACCAGATCCAGGTACTGCGCGATACCGATGAATTCCGGGGAATGGCGCGCAAGGTGCTCGGCATTGGTGACATGCATGTACTCGATCGCATCCGGCATCTTCCGGAATGCTTCCTCCGCGATCAGCAGCGGGTACAGGCAAAACTTCAGCACGTCGATGTTCGGTTCCATGACGGTCAGACGCTTTGCAGCCGCGCGCGGACGATACTGGCCCTCGAACGGCAGATCGCGCGTTCGCATCTCGAGACACATCGGGTCCCACACGAACGGCACTTCCACCACGGGCATTCGGCGGAGCGAGCCGAGAAAACCGGCGCTGGTTTCCATCACCTGTGGAATGACCCACACGGCGTCGTATCCCTGATTGATGAAAACGGAATCGCACATTCTTCGGCCGAAGATCATCGCCTCGATCATCTGCACGTATTCCGGGCCGCAGCAGTAGCTCACCACCTTCGCGCCGCGTTCCTTCAGATAGCGCGTCTGCTCCTCGCTGATTTGGCCACCCAGCTCGATGAGGACGTCGACCGAATCCTTTGCGTCGTGAAACGAACGCGTCGGAAACAGACGCTTGTCCCACGGCAGTTCTCCGGTCACGTCGATAGCGGTCGTGTTGACTAGTATCACCTCATGCCGACGCCGCGATTGTCGAAACAACTTCGCGAGATACAGCGCGTTCTGCTTGATGCCGTTGACCCACAGGCTCTCTGCGCTGTCGTGCATCCCGATCGTGATGCCGATGCGAATTCCTCGTTTCGTCATGTCTTTCTCCGTGATCTCGCTCACACTTTCCGATAGACGGCTATCGCCGCTCAAAATCCCGCCGCGCGGGCCAGATTCTGCCGGCCCACATGCAACAACCGCTGCGCATACTCCGCGCGATTGCCGGCGTCGTACGGGCTCAATCGGGCGAACAGCGCACGCGAACGTCGCATGTATCCTTCATGGCCGGCATCGTGTTCGTACGCGGCAAAGAGCAACATCGCTGCGCCCTCGTTGACGTTCGAGCCCTCGTAGAAATAACCGGCCTCCTGCAGCCACGGCGAGTTGTGCACGAGCGGATAGCCACCGTAAAGCGCATCCAGGTACAGGTAGTTCTGATCGTTGCACCATTGATGGCTGACCACGGCGTCCGCATGCTGGCTCATGTACCCCACGAAATCGTGACGCGCATCGAAATGCACCTTCTGATTTTCGTGAAGCCTGAGCGAGCGCGTCAGAAACGTGAACGTCGGGTGTTCCGCCATGTGGACGCTATTCAGGATGCTCAGCCGCTCGATGGCGCTCGAATTCTTTCGGTAGGCCTCGTCGCAAATCAACGCAGGCACGGCGAAGCATTTGTTCACCGAGATATTTGGTTCGAGGATCGCCACCTTCAGCCCACGTGGCAGGTTGCCATCAGTCTGCCTGGGTCGACGCACATAACCGAAGGTATGACCGCTCTGTTCGACCTGCTTTGCGCGCGCATCCAGAAACACCGGATCCCACAGATACGGCACTTCGAATACCGGACACCGGTGCAGCGATCTGAGCATCGGGATGAAAGCGCGATCCTTCTCGAGCACCCAGATCTCGTCACAACGCTCTGCTCTCGAAAAGAAGCCGCGCCGCTCGAAAATGGAAGGTTCGATCAAGCCGACATACGGCTGACCGCAGCACATGAAGACGACTTTCTTGCCCAGCGCGCGAATGTAGTCGACCCACTCGAGATCGAGCCCGCCGCTCATCTCAATGACTACATCGACCTGATCCGTTGCCGCCCGCGCAGTCATCAGCGGAAAGCCATGTGCCAGCGCTTCAGCTTCATGCGGCACATTGGTGCGATCGCCGCAGTTGATCAGCAGGACCTGTGAAACCGACGGAAGCGACCTCAGCAGTTCTGCCAGAAAGAACACATTCTGTCCGAGGCCGTTTTCCCAGATGCTCTGGCCCTCGTGCGTCAGTACCGAAATTCCCACCCGCATTTTTTCTACCCCTATCTGGTTGGCGACCCGCGCCCGTTGTTCGAGCGCATCGCAGTTGGTCGCCTGTTATCCGAATCGTTGCTCGCCCCTGCTACCGCACCGCTTCTTGCGGTCCGGTCCTTCACGTGTCGCCCCGCACGACAAAAAAGGGGACCGCGGCACGTCGGCCGCGGCCCTGCAAAAGGCCACGTCGTTCCAGTGAGCGAGGACTGCCACCGGGCGGGTGACGTGGCCGTGATAGCGGCTACGCGTTCATGTCGATCCCTCTCGTCGAATTACGCAAATAGCGCTTCGAGTTCAGCCGAGTAGATCCGAACGTTCTCATCCGATTCGGGATCCAGCGTCGCGAGAAATTTGCGTGTCTCGTACCGATACGCATCGAGGTTGGCGTCGTGTTCGGCATATGCGCGCCGAAGAGCGAGCGCGCCGTCCTCGCAATCGAAGTCCGCGTAGCGATACCCGCACCCACCGATGAAACCCGAGTTGTGGATCAGCGGATATCCGCCATGCAGTGCTTCGTAATACACATAGTTCTGACCGTTTTCCCAATGATGCGCAATTACGGCATCGGCCTGGCGGCTCATGATGTGATACACGGGCATACGCGGCTCGAACGTTCCGATACCGTGGCGTACAAGATCGAGACTTCGCGCGAAGCCGACGAACACCTGGTCCTCCTTGATGCGCATCGCGTTGAACACGCGAAGCACTTCAATGAAGTTCGGATCGTGGCGATGAGCGACGTCAGCCACCAGCATCGGAATGTGGCAGGTCTTCACCATGCAGATATTCGGTTCGAGCACCGCCAGCCTCCAGCGCGCACGTCCGGGCTGGTAGGTGAATGGAAGGTCCGATCCGCTTCCCTGGATCGAACGTTCGAGCAATGCCGGACTCCACAGATGGGGCATTGCCCTTACCGGCGCACGCATCGTCGCACCGTAGTAGTCCGCGCAGCTCATCTCGAATGCCGGCAACGTCCATACGGCGCTGTACGGTGTGCCGGATACGAGCGTCCCATGCGGCTTGTCGAACATCATGCGTTCGATGTCGATCACGTAGTCGTTCGCCACGCGCATGCCGATGATGCGCCCGCCCTTCTCTCTGAATGCCTTCGCCCAGACGACATCGAGTTGTGCGCTCAGCTCGATCGTCACGTCGAGTTTTTCCTGAGCGGTGTTGAGATCGATGACCGGCGCCGGCGCGAGCGCCAGAAAGTCGCCTGCGTCTCCCGGCCGCCCCGGCCCGCCATTCACCAGAAATACCTCTCCCACTATCGGTGACCGCCTCAACAACATCACCAGAAAGAAGCAGTTCTGGAAAATTCCGTTTTCCCAAATCGACTGCGCACCTTCGCGCAAATAGATCGTCACGCCGACCTTCAACTTTCGTCTTTCATTCATTTTTCAGCTCCTGGTCGCGCCCGCACACGACAGTTTCTTGAGTTTTGATATTTCTGCCCCACCGATCAAAAAAGGTCGTGGCACTCCTGGCACCCGAGGCCACGACAAACGGGGGAAACAGATTTCTTGCGATCGGGGCGTACCGTGACGCCCCGATCGCGTTGCTACATGCTTACCACTGGTACGAAACGCCGGCCCCTGCCGCAACGCCCGCCGACGTCAGGCCGACACCTGCCTTCATCTTCAGGTTTTGCGTGATGCGAGCCGTAACGCCGAGCGCCGATGCGGCATAGCCGTGATACGTCGCCGCGCCGATGCCGACCGCGATCGTCTTGCCGATGTCGACGTCCGGAATCATCGTCAGGGCGGTAGCAGCGGCCACCCCCGAGTAGGCGTCACGAGCCACCTGGTTAACGCTCGACTGAACGCGCCAGATCTGGTTCATGTTCGCCGCGTCGGTGCCGTTCACACCTGCAGCCACGTTGGTCAGACGACGCTCGTTGCCCTCCGAGCCGATCGACACCGTGTTCGCCTCGTTCGCGACGGAGCCTGCGCCCAGCGCGACCGAATTGGGAGCGGACGCATTCGAGTTCGCACCCAGTGCCGTTGCCGACACACCCGACGCATTCGCGTTCTTTCCCAACGCCGTGGCGTCGGTGCCTGAAGCGGATGCACCCGTACCAACGGCCGTCGCACCTTGCCCCGTAGCGCTCGCGCCCGTACCGTACGAAGTGGCGCCGATCGTGTTCGCCCTCGCGGTGACAGCCACCAGCGGCGCAAGGGCGGTCGACAACGCGTTGAGGTTGTTGTCGGTCGTGGAAAGGCCGGTGGACAGCGATGCCACGTTGCTGTTCGTCGAAGACAGGCCCGTCGACAGCGACGCCACGTTGCTGTTCGTCGAAGACAGGCCCGTCGACAGCGACGCCACGTTGCTGTTCGTCGAAGACAGTGCCGTCGACAACGAAGTCACGCCGTTTTGCACGGTGTTGATGGCCGTCGAGGTCGACGTCGACAGCGAGCTGAGCTGACTGTAGTTCACCGCGTCCGTCGGATTCACACCTGCCGCAACGTTGGTCAGCCTCACGGGTGTGGTTGCCCCAACCCCGCCCAGCGTGATCGTGCTATGCGTCGAATCGTCATACTGGACCGAGTTGGCCGCGCTGTTCGACAGCGAACTCATGGCGGTCGATGTCGATGTCGACAGCGAGCTCAGATTGCTGTTCGTGGTCGACAGACCCGTCGACAGAGAATCCACACCGCTCTGTGCCACGCTGATACCCGTCGAAGCCGACGTCGACAGCGAGCTCAGGCTGCTGTTCGTCGTCGACAGACCGGTCGACAGGGAATTCACACCGCTTTGTGCCGTGCTGATGCCCGTCGAAGCCGACGTCGACAGCGAGCTCACGTTGCTGTTCGTCGTCGACAAACCCGTCGACAGAGAATCCACACCGCTTTGTGCCGTGCTGATACCCGTCGAAGCCGACGTCGACAGCGAGCTCACGTTGCTGTTCGTCGTCGACAGACCCGTCGACAGAGAATCCACGCCGCTTTGTGCCGTGCTGATACCTGTCGAAGCCGACGTCGACAGCGAGCTCACGTTGCTGTTCGTGGTCGACAGACCCGTCGACAACGAGGCGACGTTGCTGTCCGTCGAAGACAGTGCCGTCGACAGCGATGTCACGCCGCTTTGCGCGGTGCTGATCCCCGTCGAAGTCGAGGTCGACAACGAATACAGCTGCTGGCCGTTGGTGGCGTCCGTGCTGGTCGCGCTCACTACACCCGGGGCAACATTGACGATGCGGCGCTGCTGCGACGCACTGCCGACCGAGAACACATTGGCCTGGCCGCCGTCGGACGAATTTGCGCCGATTGCAACGCTGTTCGTGCCTGTCGTCGCTGCGTTCAGGCCGATCGCAATATCGCCCGTCAGCGGCGCAGCAGCGGTTCCTGCCGCGGCTCCATCGCCAAGCGCGATCGCTGACTGACCATACGCAGATGCATTGTTGCCGATCGCAACGGCACCTTGCCCGAATGCGGTGTTCGTATTGCCGAGCGCAACCGCACCGCCCGTGCCGCTATATTGCGTGGCGTCGGCCGTGTTGTTGTTACCGCCCGCGTACGCACCCGTGCCGGTGGCCATGTTCGGATCGCCGATCGCTACGGCGCCTACACCGTTGGCAACGTTGCCGTGGCCGATCGAGACAGCCCCGGCCCCCGGTGCGCTGGCATCGGTACCGAATGCGACCGAATCGGCACCCGTCGCGCTCGCACCATTGCCGCCCGCGATTGCGTTCGTGCCCGTTGCGGTCGTCGTCACGGTCTGCGGGTCGTACTGGCTACGCACCACGCCACCCTGGCCTTGCTGCATGTTGACGATCGACGTCGACAGCGTGCTGATTCCAGTGGAAGCGGAGGTCGACAGCGAGCTGAGCTGACTGTAATTCACCGCGTCCGTCAGATTCACGCCTGCTGCAACGTTGGTCAGCGTCACCGGCGTCGTCGAACCCACGCCACCCAGCGTCACCTTGCTGTGCGTCGAATCGTCATACTGGACCGAGTTGGACGCGCTGTTCGACAGCGAACTCATGGCGGTCGATGTCGACGTCGACAGCGAGGCCAGATTGCTGTTCGTCGTCGACAGCCCCGTCGACAGCGAACCAACACTGCTATTCGTCGTCGAGAGTCCGGTGGACAGTGAATCCACACCGCTCTGTGCCGTGCTGATACCCGTCGAAGCCGACGTCGACAACGAGCTCACGTTGCTGTTCGTCGTCGACAGCCCCGTCGACAGCGAATCCACACCGCTCTGTGCCGTGCTGATGCCCGTCGAAGCCGACGTCGACAGCGAGCTCACGTTGCTGTTCGTCGTCGACAGACCCGTCGACAGCGAATCCACACCGCTTTGTGCCGTGCTGATGCCCGTCGAAGTCGACGTCGACAGCGAGCTGAGCTGGCTGTAGTTCACCGCATCCGTCGGATTCACGCCTGCTGCGACATTGGTCAGCGTCACCGGCGTCGTCGAACCCACGCCACCCAGCGTCACCTTGCTGTGCGTCGAATCGTCATACTGGACCGAGTTGGACGCGCTGTTCGACAGCGAACTCATGGCGGTCGATGTCGATGTCGACAGCGAGGTCAGGTTGCTGTTCGTCGTGGACAGACCCGTCGACAGGGAACCCACACTGCTGTTCGTCGTCGAGAGACCAGTGGACAGCGAATCCACACCGCTTTGCGCCGTGCTGATACCCGTCGAAGCCGACGTCGACAGCGAGCTCACGTTGCTGTTCGTCGTCGACAGACCCGTCGACAGCGAATCCACGCCGCTTTGTGCGGTGCTGATGCCCGTCGAGGCAGACGTCGACAGCGAGCTCACGTTGCTGTTCGTCGTCGACAGACCGGTCGACAGCGAATCCACACCGCTCTGTGCCGTGCTGATGCCCGTCGAGGCAGACGTCGACAGCGAGCTCACGTTGCTGTTCGTCGTCGACAGACCGGTCGACAGCGAATCCACACCGCTTTGTGCCGTGCTGATGCCCGTCGAAGCCGACGTCGACAGCGAGCTCACGTTGCTGTTCGTCGTCGACAGACCGGTCGACAGCGAATCCACACCGCTTTGTGCCGTGCTGATGCCCGTCGAAGTCGACGTCGACAGCGAGCTGAGCTGGCTGTAGTTCACCGCATCCGTCGGATTCACGCCTGCTGCGACATTGGTCAGCGTCACCGGCGTCGTCGAACCCA
>NZ_QMFZ01000060.1:0-33550 GCF_003294055.1 Burkholderia reimsis | reverse complement strand
AGGGGATTGGGCGGGTGCCTGCGAAAGGCTGTCCGTTGAGGCCATCTTGGGCGCGTCTCCTGTTCGTGTCGTGTTGTTGTCCGGCGACCTTCGAGCCGCCGTCGGGCGAATCGCTGCATTGTACCGGCACGTCCGTCCGACGCGAGCGCACCCCGGCCCCGATATCCGGCGCGCGACGACGGGCCGGCTGCACGCCGTACGTCGAACCGATTCGGGTGCCTCACTTTTGCGCTGACCAACGTGTAACTTTCGTAACCGTCTGTCGGGTACGGAAAACGCGCAGGAACGGCGCCCCGGCGACGCATCGCGGCGGCATAGGCCCCACCGTCCGGGCCTGATGCGCCGTTTCGCCCGGCCGCACGCCGCCGGGATCTCCACAAACGGGGTACGCAATCAGTACAACCACGCGTTCCACACCCCGGTAACATGCTACCGGGCCAACCACCGGCTTCCGGGCACCTTTCGGCGCCCGGCATTGTCGGCAAATCGTAAGCATTCCATGTCCATACAACGACTATCC
Organism: Burkholderia reimsis; assembly: GCF_003294055.1. NCBI lineage: Bacteria > Pseudomonadati > Pseudomonadota > Betaproteobacteria > Burkholderiales > Burkholderiaceae > Burkholderia > Burkholderia reimsis. Next base: position 33,030 of record NZ_QMFZ01000060.1, on the reverse strand, counting down.
ACGTACGCTCGCCGGATCGCGCTGATCGCGTTGCTGCAGTTCGCGGCGATCGCAACCGCGTCGGCGTTTCCGGAGGCCGCTTCCGCCCCGGGCGCAAGCGGCGTCGGCGCGCCCGTGCCCGCCATCTCGCTGAACGACGCCGTCGCGCAGCTCAAGCAGATGCAGGTCGAGCTCGACCGCATCAAGCAGCAGACGTCGACCGCGTCGAGCAGCAAGGAGCTGGACGCGCTCGACGACTCGGCGCAGGAACTGAGCACCGACGTCGTGAAACTGCAAAGCGATCTCACGCCGCAACGCGCGCAGATTCAGGCACAGCTCGACGTGCTCGGGCCGCCGCCCGCCGAGGGCGCCGCGCCCGAAACGGCAGCCGTCGCGAAACAACGGGCCACGCTTGACGCGCGCAAGACGCAGCTCGATGCGGCGCTGAAGCAGGCCGCCGACCAGAAGACCAACCTCACGAACCTCGCCGAACAGTTCGCGAAGCTGCATCGCGGCCTGCTGAAGAACCAGCTCGCGTTCCGTTCGGGCGGCATTTTCAGCGCGCAGTTCTGGCTGCCGCTGTTCCATCTTTCGCCGGACGATACCCAGCGGCTCAGGGACTTCGACGAAGAAATCCGCGACATGCTGCGCTCGTCGTGGGTACCCGGACAAAAGGCGATCACCGCGCTGCTGCTGATTGCCGCGATCGCGGCCTGGCTCGGCGGCCGCCGGCTCCTCGAGCGCGGGCTCGCCTGGTTATGCGTGAACCGCCTGCCGGCCACCCGCCTGCGCCGCAGCGCGCTGGCGTTGTCCATCGCGCTGTCGACCCTGCTGGCCACCGCCGTTGCCGTTCAGATCCTTTACCTCGCCGTCGCGCGCCGTTACGACCTCACGCCGGGGCTGACCGATCTGTGGGACCAGTTCGCGAAGCTCGCCGCGACCTGCGCACTGATCGCCGGGCTCGGCCGCGCACTGCTCTGCACGAAGCATCCGTCGTGGCGCCTCCCCGCGCTCGCCGATCCCGTCGCGCTCGCGATGAAGCCGTTCCCCGGCATCCTGGCCGCGCTGCTGCTCGTGTCCGGCACGCTCGAATCGATCAACCGGATCGTCGACACCAGCCTGTCGGTCACGCTGTTCGGTCGCGGCATCGTGTCGCTCGTCGTCACGCTGACGGTCGGCGCGTCGCTGTTGCGCGCCAACCGTGCGCGCGCCGCGCTCGCGGCGGCAGGCGAGGCACCCGAACAGCGCTCGACGCTCGCCGGGCTGATCCATGCCGGCGTCACGCTGGCGATCGTCGCGTCGTTGATCGCACTCCTGATCGGTTACGTCACGGTCGCGCGCTTCATCACGTACGAACTCGTGTGGTTCGAGATCGTGCTGTGCACGACCTACATCCTGATCCAGCTGACGCGCGACGCGAGCGAAAGCCTGTTCTCGTCGAGCCTGTCGACGGGGCAGCAGATCAAGCACCTGTTCGCGCTCGAGGACCGCCACCTCGACCAGGCGCGCACGGTGCTGTCCGGCTTCGGAACGAGCCTGCTGATGCTGATCGCGGCCATCGCGCTGGTGACGGGCGGCTTCGGCACGACCCCGGGCGACCTGCTCGACAGCGCGGTCGCGATGATCGGCAGCCAGCGGCTGCAGAGCCTGAACATCATGCCCGACCGGATCCTGAACGCGGTAATCGGGTTCGCGATCGGCTTCTACCTGTTGCGCTCGCTGCGACGCTGGCTCGACAGCGAGTTCATGCCCGCGCTCGGCATGGATACCGGGATGCGCGTCTCGCTGATCACGCTGTTCACCAACGTCGGCTATGTACTGCTGGTGCTGATGACGCTCGGGCTGCTCGGCGTGCGGTGGAACAACCTCGCGTGGATCGTCAGCGCGTTGTCGGTGGGTATCGGCTTCGGCCTGCAGGAGATCGTGAAGAACTTCGTGTCCGGGCTGATCCTGCTGACCGAGCGCCCGGTGAAGGTCGGCGACATGGTCAGCATCGCGGGCGTCGAAGGCGACATCCGCCGCATCAACGTCCGCGCGACCGAGATCCAGCTCAGCGACCGCTCGACCGTGATCGTGCCGAACTCGCAGCTGATCTCGCAGAACGTGCGCAACGTGACGATGGGCAACAGCACACAGGGCGTCGCGACGCTGGTGCTGACGTTCCCGCTGAACACCGATCCCGAGCAGGTGCGCGACCTGCTGCTCGACGCGTACCGCGAGCACCAGGCGATCCTCGAGAAGCCGGCGCCGTCGGTCACGTTCAGCCAGCTCACGCCGGACGGGATCACGCTGAGCGTGACGGGCTACGTGTCGAGCCCGCGGATCGCGAGTTCGACGAAGAGCGATCTGCTGTTCGAGATCCTCAAGCAGTTGCGCGCGGCGGGCATCACGCTGTCGAGCCCGCAGATGCTGGTCGTGCAGAACATGCCGGCAATCGGAGAGGCAGGCAACACATAGAGACGCATGGAGACGCATCACGCGCGCCACCGTCCGCACCTGAAGAAACGAAGGGCCGGTACCGCAACGCGGTAACCGGCCCTTCTCGTTCACGCACGGCGCCCGATATCGGGCGCCCCGCCTCACACGTCGAACTTCACACCCTGCGCCAGCGGCAACTGCCGGCTGTAGTTGATCGTATTCGTCGCGCGGCGCATATACGCCTTCCACGCATCCGAACCCGACTCGCGGCCGCCGCCCGTTTCCTTCTCGCCGCCGAACGCGCCGCCGATCTCCGCGCCGCTCGTGCCGATGTTCACGTTGACGATCCCGCAGTCGCTGCCCGCTGCCGACATGAACTGCTCGGCCTCGCGCATGTCGTTCGTGAAGATCGCCGACGACAGGCCTTGCGGCACCGCGTTGTGCAGTTCGATCGCGTCGTCGAAGTTGTCGTAGACCATCACGTACAGGATCGGTGCGAACGTCTCACGCTCGACCACGGCCGATTGCTTCGGCATCCGCACGATGGCCGGACGCACGTAGTACGCATCCGCGTGACCGACGTCGACGCGCTCGCCGCCCTTCACCTCGCCGCCCTGTTCGCGTGCGTCGCCCAGCGCCTTCTGCATCGCATCGAACGATGCGCGATCGACCAGCGGGCCGACCAGCGTGCCTTCTTCAAGCGGGTTGCCGACCTTCACCGACGCGTAGGCCTTCTCGATGCGCGGCAGCAGTTGCTCGACCAGGCTGCGATGCACGATCAGGCGGCGCAGCGTCGTGCAGCGCTGGCCGGCCGTGCCGACCGCCGCGAACGTGACCGCGCGCACCACGAGATCCAGGTCCGCGCTCGGCGCGACGATCATCCCGTTGTTGCCGCCGAGTTCGAGGATGCCGCGCGCGAGACGCTGGCTCAGCACCTTCGCGACTTCCTGGCCCATCCGCACACTGCCCGTCGCGCTGACGACCGGCACCTTCTTCGACGCCGTCAGCACCTCGCCGACATCGCGCATGCCGAGCACCAGCTGGCTCAGGCCCTTCGGCGCGACGCCCGGATGCGTCTTCTCGAACTCGCGGAGCGCCTTCTCGAGCAGCACGTGGCACGCGATCGCGGTGAGCGGCGTCTTCTCGGACGGCTTCCACACCACCGAATCGCCGCACACGAACGCGAGCGCCGCGTTCCAGGCCCATACTGCGACCGGGAAGTTGAACGCCGAGATCACGCCGCACACGCCGATCGGGTGCCACGTTTCCATCATCCGGTGGCCCGGGCGCTCGGATGCGATCGTCAGGCCGTAGAGCTGGCGCGACAGGCCGACCGCGAAATCGCAGATGTCAATCATTTCCTGCACTTCGCCCAGGCCTTCCGACGTGATCTTGCCGGCTTCGAGCGTGACGAGGCGGCCCAGTTCGGCCTTGTGCTCACGGAGCACGTTGCCGAACACGCGCACGAACTCGCCGCGCACCGGCGCCGGCACCGTGCGCCACTTGAGGAATGCGTCGTGCGCGGCGTCGATCTTGCGCTCGGCGTCGGCGGGCGTGTCGACGGCCAGCGTCGCGAGCGTCGCGCCGTCGAGCGGCGAACGCGCGGTCAGCGCATTGCCTTTCCACTGGGCGAGATCGATATCGAGCGCGGCAAGAATGTCGTTGAATTGCATCACTTCCTCTTCAGGGACAGATTGATCGGTGCGGCGGCAGCGCCGCCCGCGTGATTCGATTGGAGCGCGTTCGCGCGCCCTGTGCAAGCGGATGCGCCGCGCGGCAGGCCCGGTGCGCCGTGCGGCGCATCGCGCCGCGCCACCGCCGGAAGCCCGGCCGGACGGCGCGCTCCCGCCTCGCAAGGCACGATCCATGAAACACATTGTCGGTGGCCACAAGTCGGGCCGCTATTGATATTAACTCACGACTTCATTCCCAAAACGCAACAACTCGGCACGCCGATCCGACGCGCTTGCGCGCCGATACGGGACGTTTCCAAAGCCCGTAGACGGGCAGGAGGACACATCGCAACACGACGCAAGTTGATGACAATCCTGCATCACCCTGTGCGGAAATATCGTTTGCCGGCCGTGCATCGGGCACACACAATCGTTGCGACGTCGAGGTGCAACGCACCCGGCGCGCCGCCGGCCGCCACAACGGCAGCCGGACGCCTGACGAAGGCGACATGCACCGCGCCCCGGCTCACCGGCGCGCTTTCGCACCGCATCACCGCTGCCCGGCCCGCAGCAGGCAACGCGTCGCGCTTCGTCACCGAAAAATAATCCCGGAGACAGCGCCCAGCGCCCGCCATGCATTCAGATGCCCGCCCCGATTCACCCCGTCCGTCCGGCTCGCCGCCCGCGAAGCCGTCCCTCCACCGTGCGCTGCAGGCACGCCATCTGCGGATGATCGCGATCGGCGGCTCGATCGGCACGGGCCTGTTCGTCGCGTCCGGCGCGTCGATCTCGCAGGCCGGCCCCGGCGGCGCGATGCTCGCGTACCTGGTGATCGGCCTGATGGTCTATTTCCTGATGACGAGCCTCGGCGAAATGGCCGCGTTCATGCCGGTGTCGGGCTCGTTCGCGACCTACGGCGCGAAGTTCGTCGACGAAGGTTTCGGCTTCGCGCTCGGCTGGAACTACTGGTACAGCTGGGCCGTGACGCTGGCGGTCGAACTCGTCGCCGCGCAGCTCGTGATGCATTACTGGTTCCCGCACGTGCCGGGCGTCTGGTGGAGCGCGCTGTTCCTCACGTTGATCTTCGCGCTCAACGCGCTGTCGGTGCGCGGCTTCGGCGAAGCCGAATACTGGTTCGCGCTGATCAAGGTGCTGACGGTGCTCGCGTTCGTCGGCGTCGGCCTGCTGATGATCTTCGGGATCATGCAGGGCGGCCCGAGCGCGGGCTGGGGCAACTTCACGATCGGCGACGCGCCGTTCGCCGGCGGCTGGGCGACGATGCTCGGCGTCGCGATGATCGCGGGCTTCTCGTTCCAGGGCACCGAAATGATCGGCGTCGCGGCCGGCGAATCGGAAAACCCGCGCACGACGATCCCGCGCGCGGTAAAGCAGATCTTCTGGCGCATCCTGCTGTTCTACGTGCTCGCGATCTTCGTGATCGGCGTGCTGATTCCCTATACCGACCCGAGCCTGCTGAAGAGCGACGTGACCGACATCGGCGTGAGCCCGTTCACGCTCGTGTTCCGCCACGCGGGCCTCGCGTTCGCGGCCGGTGTGATGAACGCGGTGATCCTCACGGCCGTGCTGTCGGCCGGCAACTCGGGCATGTACGCGTCGACGCGGATGCTCTACAACCTCGCGGTCGAAGGCCGCGCGCCGAAGATCTTCGCGAAGCTGTCGCGCGGCGGCGTGCCGCGCAACGCGCTGTATGCGACGACGGCCGTCGGCGCGTTGTGTTTTCTCACGTCGCTGTACGGCGACAAGACAGTCTACCTGTGGCTGCTGAACACGTCGGGCATGGCCGGCTTCATCACGTGGCTCGGCATCGCGGTCAGCCACTACCGGTTCCGCAAGGGGTTCCTGAAGCAGGGCTACCGGCTCGACCAGCTGCCGTACCGGTCGAAGTGGTTCCCGTTCGGCCCGCTGTTCGCATTCGCGTTGTGCACGGTCGTCGCGCTCGGCCAGGATTACCAGGCGTTCCTCTCCGACAAGATCGACTGGGTGGGCGTCGCCGCGACCTACATCGGCCTGCCGTTCTTCCTCGCGATCTGGCTCGGCTATGCACTCGTGCGCAAATGCCGCCTCGTGCGCTACGAAGACATGGAAATCGCGCCTTGGATCGAACGCAACGTGACACCCGAAACCGCGCCGCAGGCCGAAACCGGCTACGCGGGCTACATCGCCCGTCCGGCCAACCCGACGCCGGGCACCTGACCGCGCGGATCGGCCCGCACCAGCCCACTTCGCACCGGCCGCCGCCCAGGCGCGACAGCCGGTGCCCCGCGCCCCCATTCGACGCGGCGCGCGCGTTCAGGCAAGATCGACGCGCGCCGCCTGTTTTTCCGCCGTCACGAGTCAACAAAATCGCATGCAGAACTTCTACGAAGCCACCGTTACCCGCCAGCCCTACCCGCAACTGACCGGCACGATCGATACGCAGGTCTGCATCGTCGGCGGCGGCCTCGCCGGCCTGTGCACGGCGCTCGGCCTGGTCGAGCGCGGCGTGCATGACGTCGTCGTGCTCGACAGCGAGCGGGTCGGCTTCGGCGCATCGGGCCGCAACGGCGGCTTCGTCTTCGGCGGCTACAGCCTCGACAACGCCGACCTGCTGCGCACGCTCGGCCGCGACGAGGGGCGCCGGCTATACCGGCTCACCGTCGATGCGGTCGACCTGATCCGCGCGCGGATCGCGCGCTACGGCATCGACTGCGACATCGTCGACCAGGGCGTGATGCTCGCGAACTGGTTCGACGATCCTTCGAGGCTCGACAGCGTGCGCACGCTGATGAAGGACGAACTCGGCGTCGACTGGGAACCCGTTTCGACGGACGCGCTGCGCAAGCGGCTGAAGACGCAGCGCTATTACGGCGGCCTGTTCGAGCCGAACGCGTTCCACTTCCATCCGCTCAAGTACGTGCTCGGCGTCGCGGCGGCCGCATCGCGAGGCGGCGCGCGCGTGTACGAACGCTCGGCCGCGCTCGGCATCGCGCGCGAAGGCGCCGGGTACGTCGTGCGCACCGCACAGGGCACGGTGCGCGCGAAGGACGTCGTGTTCGCCGGCGGAGGTTATGCACGCGGCGTGTCGCCGCGCATCGAGCGCGCGGTGCTGCCGATCGCGACCTACGTGATCGCGACCGAGCCGCTCGGCACGCGCCTGCCCGACGCGATCGACGCACCGTACGCGATCTACGACACGCGTTTCGCGTTCGACTATTACCGCCCGCTGAAGGACACGCGCATCCTGTGGGGCGGCCGGATCTCCGTGCTCGACCGCGGCCCCGACGCGATCGCCCGCCTGCTGCGGCGCGACCTGCTGCGCGTGTATCCGCAACTGGATGACGTGAAGGTCGACTACGCGTGGGGCGGCCTGATGAGCTACGCGCGGCACAAGATGCCGCAGATCGGCCGCGATGCGGACGGCGTGTGGCACGCGATCGCGTTCGGCGGCCACGGGATGGCGCCGACCACGGTCGCCGGCGAAGCGCTCGCGGCCGCACTGGCCGAAGGCCGGCCGGTGCCGGAAGGCTTCAACGCATTCGGGCTCACGCGCACGTTCGGGCTGGCGGGCCTCGCGGCCGCGCAGCTCACGTACACGGCGTACCAGGCCCGCGACGCGCTCGCGTCCTGCCGCCGCTGAGCGGCCGCAGCGGCCGGAACCGCCCCGCCGATTAGAGCGGAAGGTCGGCCGGGCGGGGATTTCCCGCATGCTAGAATGCCTTTTCCACGCCGCCGAAGCCACAATAAAGTCACATGAAAGCAGGAAGCAAGGCCGCCACGTCCGATACCCGCGCGCTTCCGTCCGATGCGCGGCGCAAATACGATCCCGAGCAAACCAAGCGCAACATCCTCGATGTCGCCACGCAGGAATTCTCCGCGATGGGGCTCGCCGGCGCGCGCGTCGACGCAATCGCCGAGCGTACCAACACGACGAAGCGGATGCTGTACTACTACTTCGAAAGCAAGGAAGGCCTGTACGAGGCCGTGCTGGAGAAGGTGTACGGCGACATCCGCGCACTCGAGCAGGAACTGCACGTCGGCGACATGGAGCCGCGCGAAGGCATGCGCCGCCTCGTCGAATTCACGTTCGACTATCACGACAAGCATCGCGACTTCGTCCGCCTCGTGTCGATCGAGAACATCCACGGCGCGAAGTATCTCGAACAGCTCAAGTCGTTCAAGAACCGCAACGTCAGCATCATCAAGACGCTCGAGGAACTGGTCGAGCGCGGCGCGGCGAGCGGCGCGTTCCGCAAGGACATCGACGCATTCGACCTGCACCTGCTGATCAGCTCGTTCTGCTTCCACCGCGTGTCGAACCGCTACACGTTCGGCGCCGCGTTCGGACGCGACCCGTCGGCGCCGCGCCTGCGCGCCCGGCATCGCGACACGATCGCCGACGCCGTGCTGCGCTACGTCGCCGCATAAGCGACGGCGGCGGCCGGTTTCCCGGCCGGCCTCATACCGGGCGCGCGATATCCGCGCCCGTCGCCTTCTGTTGGGTCAGTCCGTCGGCACGGCCGACGCCAGTGCGATCCGCGCCTTCTCTTCCGGGCTTCCCGCCACGTAGTACTTCTTCGCCCAGCTCGAATCGGGCGCAAGCGCGAGCCGCGCATGCGCGCCCGTGCTGGTGCCCGTGCCGTGCTGCTGTTTCGCATCGATCACCAGCGCCCGTGCACGATAGTGCTCGTAGAGCCGCAGGAATTCCGCGAGATAGATCGCCGCGATCCGCTTGTCGCGGATCTCGAGCAGGTTCTCGTCGTTGTACTGCTCGGAATTGCGGCTCATGTTCGCCGAGCCCGTATAGACGACCGGATTCGCGCCTTCCGCGTCGATCACGATGAACTTGTGATGGATCACGACCGGCGGAAAGGCCGGCGCCGGCTCGCCCGGAAAGAGGCGCAGCTCGGGCTCGAAACCCTGCGGCACGGTGGCCGGCGAAAAATACGCGGCATCGATCACGTCGCGGTTGTCGCGGCTGCGGTGATACAGCTCGAGGTTCGCGAGCGTCGCCGCATCGAGCGTCTGGCCGGCCTGCTGCGCGGCATCGGCCTTCGTCGCGCTGCCGGCGTTGATCCTGTTCACCAGCCCGAACATCATCAGCCCGCGGTCGCCGGCCGCGAAGCACGCGTCGCGCAGCGCCGCGTCGGTCGGCATGAACAGGCAGAACGACACCGAATGCTTCGCGGCCGCGATCGCGGCGACGATCGTGTCGATCTCGGTGCGCTGCCCCGCCGGCTCCGGCGAAAACGCGAGCCGGACCTGCGCGCTGCCGATCGTCATCGGTTCCGACCAGCCCGGCGACAGCTGCGCGGTCGCTGCGATCGGCGGATTCCCGGCCAGCGCATGCGCACGCGCGTTGTAGAGCGCGGCAAGCTCGGGCGAATCGAACGCGTGCAGCACGTTCGCCTGCTCCGTGAGCCCCTCGGTCGTGAAGTTCGCGGAACCGGTCAGCACGCGCGCGGGCGCCGGGTTCGACGCCGCATCGGTCACGATGAACTTGTCGTGCATGATGTGCGTCCTGTCGCGCGGCGCGAGCGTCGCGAGCCCCTGCAGCGCATCGACGGCCGGCTGGTTCGGCGACGGTAGCGGCGGCTTGCCCTTGCGCGCCGTCGTGTGCGCGTCGTAGACGATCGCGAGCGACGCTTCGCCGTGGGTGCGCCCGAACGCTTCGAACGCGGGCAGCGCCCACAGCGTGTCGGTCAGGTGATAGACGGCCGACGCCGCGCGCGATGCCGGCTCGAGCATCTCCGCGAACACCTGCTCCATGTCGTTCGCGAGCCAGGTGCGCAGCTTCAGCGCCTGCGCGTCGCTCGGCGCCGCATTCGGCGCGAGGCCCAGCGCCGCCACCTGCTTGGCGAACGCCTGAGAACTGACCACCGCGCGGTTGAACCACGTGCCGATGCCGTCCTCGACATGGGCGGGCAGCACGACGTCGCACACACCGGCTTGCGCGTCGAGTACCTGCAGATTCGCCGGCGTGCCGACGACCGGATACACGTCGTAGCGAAACGACGCGCCGCGATCCTGCGGATCGATGCGCGCATCCCACCACATGAATTTCTGGATCGGCGCCTGGTCGGTCGGCGCGTCGCCCTGTGTGTGCACGGCCGGGCCGTCGAACGTCAGGCGGTTCGGCAGCCAGCTGTCCGGCGCGCGCGTCTTGCCGTCGGCCGACCAGAAGCCCGGCGTGCGCCGGATCGCGAAACCGAGGAAATCGGCACGCGACGCCGCATCGGGCCAGTCGAAGGCCAGCAGGACCAAGGTGGGGGAAAGATAGCTGCGCACGCTGACGGTCATTCGTTGCTCCCTGGCCTGGCGGCCGGTCGAGGTGAATGAGTCAGTCTTGACGGCAGTTCTTCCCGCGGAATGACGGTTCGATGAACCTTGTATGTCCGGCGCGCGTCAGTCGCACACGAGCAGCTCGATCCCGCGCGCGGTCAGCGCGCGGCGCACGGCCTTGTCGGGCGCGCGCTCGGTCACGAGATAGCGCGCGGCGGCCGTGCCGTTGATCCGCACCGGCGTCACGCGGCCGAATTTCGAATGATCGGCGACGATCATCGCCGTGCCGGCCGCCGCGATCATCCGGCTGCGCACCTCGGCCGCGAGCCGCGAGTAGTCGGTGCATTCGCCGTCGGGCGTGATGCCGCCGGCGCCGATGAACGCGAAATCGACGTGGTACTGCGCGAGTTGCTGGATCGTGTCGAGCCCGAAGGTGGCGTCCTCGTCGTCGGACAGCTCGCCGCCGAGCAGCGTCACGCGATTGCCGTTGCGTCGCGCGAGCACGAACGCGGTGCGCCAGTCGTTCGTGTAGATCGACAGCCGGTGCCGGTCGGCGAGCGCGAGTGCAACCGCATGCGGCGTGCTGCCGGAATCGATCAGCACCGACGCATCGTCGGGCACGAACTCGGCTGCGCGCCGCCCGATCGTGCGCTTCGCTTCGGCATTCGCGGCTTCGCGCTCCGACAGGCTCGGCTCACGGCGATCCGCGGCCAGCGCGCCGCCGTGCGTCATCACGAGCAGGCCGCGTGCGGCCAGTGCGTTCAGGTCGCGCCGCACGGTCTCGCGCGACACGTCGAGCGAGCGGACGAGTTCCGCGACCGACAATGCGCCCGACCGTCCGAGCTCCGACAGGATGAATTGATGACGTTGTTCCGCCAGCATCGCGTGTGCGCCCGAGGCGACTGGTAATGGGTAAGCCGCCCATTGTATTACGGCCGTTTGACCGGCATTTGACGGCGGCGGGGCGCCGGGCAGGCCACGTTTCCCGAAAGCGAAATTCTGTATTGCCCGACGCGCGCGAATCGGCGCGGCGCCGGTTGCTACACTTTGCGCTTCGCCGAACGACAGACCAAGCAAAGGGGCTCGCGCCATGTATCGCAAAGGCAGTGTGATCGAAATCCAGTTTCCACCCGAACGACTCAACGACGCGGCCGGCGATCCGTACTGGATCGACCTGACGCTCGACGAGGCCCGCCGGCTCTACGAACAGCTCGCCACGCGCTTCGCGACCGACGCCCGCGCCAACCAGCCGCTCGACACGTTCTCGATCGACTGACTTCCGCTGCTTCACGCCCGCCCGCTGCGCATGCCGGGCGGCGGCCGTCCCGTTCCCTCGGCACCGCCCGGCCCGCACCGACGGCCGCACGTGGCGCACGTGGCGCACATTCGGCACGCGGCATGAGTGCAGGATTCGACAAGACGCCGGCATCGCTTCCCCCGATACTGGCCGACTTCACGATTCTGTCCGGCCGCAGCGCGGCCCGCCATGCATGCTGACCTCGCTCGTCGCCGCCGCTTTCGTCGCACTCTGGTCCACCGGCTTCATCGTTGCGCGGGCCATCAAGCCCTACGCCGATCCCAACCTGTTCCTGCTCGCGCGTTTCGCGGGCACGGCCGCGCTGTTCGGCGTGGTGGCGCTCGCCGCGCGCGCGCCGTGGCCGGCCCGGCGCGAATGGCCGCGCCACCTGATCGCGGGCGCGCTGCTGCAGGGCGTCTATCTCGGCGCGAGCTACTGGGCTGTCGCGCAAGGGCTGAACGCAGGTGTCATGGCACTGCTCGGCGCGCTGCAGCCGCTCGCCACCGCCGTGCTCGCCGTTCCGCTGTTCAACGAGCGCCTGCCCGCGCGCGGCTGGCTCGGGATGGCACTTGGGCTCGCCGGCGTCGCGCTCGTGCTCGCGCCGAAGGTGACGGGCGGTGTCGCGTCGGCGCCGGGCGCCGCGCCTGCGTGGCTCGTCGTCGCCGTCTCGGTGCTCGCGGTCGGGTCGATCACCGCCGGCTCGCTGTACCAGAAGGGCAAGCTCGCGCAAAGCGACCTGCGCACGGCGGTTGCCGTGCAGAATTTCGGCGCGGCGATCGTCGCGGCCGTCTTCGTCGCGCTGCTTCACGAAACCCGCTGGATCGGCGCGCCGGCGCTGTGGGTGTCGCTGGTGTGGGGCGTCGTGTTCCTGTCGGGCGGCGCGGTCACGATGCTGATGTGGATGCTGCGCCGCGGCAACGCCGCGCGCGCGACGTCGCTGCTGTTCCTCGCGCCGCCGCTGGCCGCGCTGCAGGGCTACTGGCTGTTCGGCGAAACGCTCGCGGCGATCCAGCTCGCCGGCTTCGCGCTCGCGCTGGTGGGCGTCGTGCTCGCGCGGCGCTGACGCGCGCCGCCGGGTCGGGCCGGGCCGGTGCACGTGTCGGTGTCGGTGTCGGTGTCGGTGTCGGTGTCGGTGTCGGTGTCGGTGCCGGTGTCGGCGTCGGCGTCGGCGTCGGTGTCGGTGTCGGTGTCGGTGTCGGTGTCGGTGTCGGCGTCGGCGTCGGCGTCGGCGTCGGCGTCGGCGTCGGCGTCGGACACAAGGATGCGCTTCACGCGGCATCCCGCACCCGCCCGGCGCACCGTGCACCACGACGATGCAGCCCGTCTCGCCGATGCAACGCAAAACCGCCGGAACGCACGCCCGGCACGGCACCGCGCCGCGATTGCGCTTATGATGGGCGCCTTGAATTTCGTTCCGGAACTTCCTTCATGACATCCGCCGATTACGCCAGCCGCCAGCGCGCGATCATTGCCGAACTGAACGTTGCCCCGCACTTCGACGCCGAGGCCGAGATCGACCGCCGCATCGATTTCCTTGCGCAATATCTTCGTTCGACCGGCCTGCGGTCGTACGTGCTCGGCATCAGCGGCGGCGTCGATTCGTCGACCGCCGGCCGGCTCGCGCAACTGGCGGTCGAGCGCCTGCGCGCCGACGGCTACGATGCGCGCTTCATCGCGATGCGCTTGCCGAACGGCGTGCAGAACGACGAAGCCGATGCACAGCGCGCGCTCGCGTTCGTGCGCGCGGACGAGGTGCTGACGGTCGACGTGAAGCCGGCCGCCGACGCGATGCTCCGCTCGCTGGTCGCCTCCGGCCACGCATTCGAAACGCCGGCGCAGCAGGATTTCGTGCACGGCAACATCAAGGCGCGCGAGCGCATGATCGCGCAGTATGCGGTGGCCGGCGCACGGCGCGGCATCGTGATCGGTACCGACCATGCGGCCGAATCGCTGATGGGTTTCTTCACGAAGTTCGGCGACGGCGGCGCGGACATCCTGCCGCTCGCGGGCCTGAGCAAGCGGCGCGTCCGCGCGGTCGCGCGTGGGCTCGGCGGCGAGGAGCTGATCGTGATGAAGGTGCCGACGGCCGACCTCGAGGAACTGCGCCCGCTGCGGCCCGACGAGCACGCGTACGGCGTGACCTACGACGAGATCGACGATTTCCTCGAAGGCAAGCCGGTCGAAGACCGCGTGTACGAAACGGTGCTGCGCTTCTTCGACGGTTCGCGCCACAAGCGCGCGCTGCCGTACACGCCGTTCGACTGGCCGGCCGCGTAAGTCGCAACCGCGGCAGGACGACTGCCGCGTCGCAATCCTGCGCTACCGCGCGTGGCGACCGGCCGGCAGCGTCGGAGCCCGACCGCCGCGCGCGGCCTTGACGGCTACGCGCGGCAACCCGGCGGCGGGCAACCCTATGCGTGCCCGCCCGTCTTCGACGCCTGCAGCGCGCGAATCCGCATCCGCGCCCCCGTATCGCTGACCGTCGCGTCGTACATCGCCGCGAGATCGCGCTTGAGTGCGGTACGCGAGCCGCCGTCGAGATACACCATGTGCCCCGACGGATAAAAACGCGCGGACAGGTTCTGCCGCACCTTCTGGTCCTCGAGCGGCATCTGCTGCAGGTCGATCACGGTCTGGTAGAACGGCGTGACGAAATCGTAGAAGCCGTTCGCCGACAGCACCTTCAGGTCGACGTTCAGCGCCATCACCGCGGCGAGATCGCCGGCCGTATAGAGGATCACGTTCCCCTGCGCATCGATGCCCTGCTGCGCGCCGGTCGGATCGATGTGGCTGAAATCCCAGTTCTGGAACGCCTGGTCGTTCAGGTCGGTGAACGCGGAATTCGACGTGAACTTCAGCTGCTCGTTCAGGTAGCTGTTCCACATCGCCGTATAGACGCCCGTCACGGCCGTCATCGTCGGATCGTTGCCGCCCGAGTTCGGGTCAATCTTGCCGGCGATGCCCGACGAGATCCCGGTCACGCGGCCGTCGTACGAGCCGAGCGCGAGCCCCTGCGCATGCAGCAGCGTCGTCAGGAACAGCGAATTGCCGCGCGCGTCGTAGCCGGCGATGTCAAGGCTCCACGATTGCAGCGTCGCCGTATCGATGCCCGTGTATTGCGACAGCTTCTGCACGGCGGCCGGGTCCGCATGCGGGACCGTGCGCAACGCTTTCAGGTAGTCGGTGCGCGCGAACTGCGCGACTTCCTCGACGAACGCGCCGAGATCGGCTGGCGCCGGCGTGACGCCAAGTTTCTTGTGGTACCACGCATCGGCTGCCGCGGTCGGCAGCGCGCCGACCGGGTTGCCGGCCTGCCGGTAGTCGAGGATCGACGATTGCAGCGTGACGCCGTTCAGGTCGACGCCGTCCTCGTGCAGCTTGTACGCGAGCACGCAGCTGCGCGCGGTGCCGTACGATTCGCCGAACAGGTATTTCGGCGAATTCCAGCGGTTGTTCTTCGTCAGGTAGCGCTTGATGAACTGCTTCAGCGAATCCGCATCCTGGTCGACGCCCCAGAAGTTGCGGTTCTTGTTCGGCGCGACGGCCGCCGAATAGCCGGTGCCGACCGGGTTGATGAACACCAGGTCGCTGTGGTCGATCATGCTGTCCGGGTTGTCTTCCATCTGGTACGGCGCGGGCGGCGTGAACCCCGGCATCGACGTCTTGATGCGCTTCGGCGCGAACGAGCCCAACAGCACGAACACCGACGACGAGCCGGGCCCGCCGTTGTAGAAGAACGTCACGGGCCGCGTTTCTTCCTTCGCGCCGTCGGCCGTGAACGCGACGTAGAAGAGCTTCGCGGCCGGCAGCGAACTGCTCGGGTCGACCGTCACGAGATGGCCGGCCGTCGCCGTGTAGGCGATGCGCTTCCCGTCGATCAGGATCGTGTGATGCGTGATCGCGGCGGCCTCGGTGGTGTCGGTCACCGAATCGTCGGGGCCGTTGCCGTAAGCAACCGGATCGAAGAACGGCTGGTCACGGCCGTGGCTCAACGCGACCGGGTTGACGGTCGGCGGCACGCCATGCGAATTGTGGTCGCCGTGATGCAGCGGATACACGCCGCCGGAAGATGCGGAATCGATGCCCATCGTGCTGCTCCTGGAGGTGAGAAAAAGGCGCGGGCAGGAAGCCCGCGCCATGCGGAAAGACGTGTACCGCGGCCGTCAGCTCGACGGCTTGCGCGTCAGGATCGCGGCGAGCTGCGCGCCGTTCGGGCTGCCGAGGCCCGTGCAGGCATCCCAGCCCTGCGCGGCCGCGTAGGTCCCGTTCGAGCCGTGCGTGATGTCGCGCAGCGCACCGGGATTCCTGTAGAGCACCGGATTGACCCAGCCGGCGGGCGCACCGCCCGCCGCACTAGCCGCCGCGTTGATCCGCGCGATCAGCGCGGCCCACAGCGGCGCGACCGCGCTCGTGCCGCCCATTACCGTAGCCGTGCCGGCGATCGACACTTCGTAGCCGGTCTGCGGCGACGCATCGCCGGCGACGTCCGGCACGCCGCGCTTCGCGAGCGGCACGCGGCTGCCGTCGGCCAGCGTCGCGGCAAGCCCCTGCTGCCACACCGGCAGGTCGAACAGCGTGCTGACGCCGCCCCCGCCCGCGCCGCCGCCGGCTGCCTCGTCGTTCCACGCGACCTCGCTGCGGATGCCCTGCCCGGGCAGCGCGTCGAGCTGCGTGCCGCCGCAGCCGAGCACATACGGGCTCGATGCGGGGAAGTCGACATGATCGGCGCCGTCCTGCAACCCGTCGCCCGAGCCGCTGTCGCCGGAGGCCGCGCACACCGTGATGCCCTGCGCGGCCGCCGCCTGCAGCACGCGGTTGAACGCCTGAGCGGACTGCGCCTGCCAGATGGCCTCCGGGCCGCCCCAGCTGATCGAGATCACCGACGGCTTGTTGGTCGTGTCGCTGACGGCCGCGTTGACGGCCTGGATGAAGCCCGCGTCGCTGTTCGCCGCGAAATAGACGGCGATCTTCGCGGCCGGCGCGATCGCGCCGGCGATCTCGATGTCGAGCGCGACTTCACCGTCCGGGCCGCTCGGATCGCCGGTCGGCGTGTTGCGGCCGGTGCCGACGTTGACGTCGACGAGCGTCGGCGGCTTCGTGATGCCGAGCCCGCGGAAATACTGCTGGATGTCCGCCGCGCGGTAGCCGCCGCCGAGCTCGATGATCGCGATGCACTGCCCGGCGCCGTCGCCGGCCGGGAAGCCGTACAGCGATGCGAGCTGGACCGGGGTGAACGTGACGCCCGCCGCGCCGCCGCGCGCGGGCGTGAACGGCGGCCTCAGCCGGAAGTGCGGCCGCGCCTGCGGACGGCTGTCGAGGCCGAGCACGGCCGTGACGGCGTCGCCGAGATCGTCGGGCAGTGCGATCGGGCCGGAGCGGCCGCGATACTGGCCGATCGACCAATGCTCGAAGCGCTCGAGCTTGACGCCGAACGCGGCTTCGAACTGCTGGATCGTGCCGGACACCACGACGACGCTTTCGACCGGATCGACGCGATCGACCGTCAGCTGGTGGCGACGCGCGAAGTCCTCGGCCTTGCGAATGTCGTCGGGATTGGCGGAAAAACGTTGCGCGAAGGTTTCGCGCGACACCGGTTTCGCTTGCGCGTCGCCGGTGGCGAGCTGGTGAAGCAGCGTATCGAGTTGCCCTTCTTCCTGCCGCCGCAACATGATCGTGACGTGGATGCGTTCTGCCGGATCGCACGGGCCGAGGCACTTGGACTCGGCGACGATTCGGGGTTCACGGTCGGCGTGAAGATGCCTTGCCATGTTCAGACCCTCCTTGGTACCGCGTTGCACGGAACAGCCAGGAAATCGGACAGGGCCGGCGGGAGACGGTTCCGTTCGGTCGTTCGGGTTCGCGACAGCGCGAAGTAACAGGGAGTTTAGATCAGTCAGACGATTTGCGCGCACGCCCTTTTGCGGCGGGGCGCATGCGCGGGCCGGCGTTGCGCGCGGCCCTCATCGGATGCGGCGACGCGCCGCGCGACCTGCGCCGGCGCAGCGCCGCAGCGGCACTCAGTCCATCGACAGGCGCAGCGCAAAGCCGATCAGCGCCGCGGAAAACGTCCAGCGCTGCACCGTCTGCGCGAGCGGATGCGCACGCATCCACGCGGCGATCCGCGACGCGCCGAACACGCACGCGAGGTCGAAGCACACGCCGGCCGCCACCAGCAGCGCGCCCAGTTCGAACATCTGCAACACGACCGGCCCGGCCTCGGGGCGCACGAACTGCGGCAGCAGCACCGAGCAGAACAACAGCGCCTTCGGGTTCAGCAGGTTGGTGAGCAGGCCCTTCACGAACGACTGCCGCAACTCGCCCGCCGTGGCCGCCGCGTCGCCGTCGCCGAGCGCGAACACGGGCGAACGGAACACCTGGATCGCGACATACGCGAGATACAGCGCGCCGCCGTAGCGGATCACTTCGTACAGCCACGGCGCGCTGCGGATCAGCGCCGCGACACCGCAGGCGGACAACGTCACGTGCGCGGTGCGCGCGAGCGACAGGCCGGCGGCGGCCGCCATCCCCGGCCGCACGCCGCGGCCGATGCTGGTCTGCAGCACGAGCGCCATGTCCGGCCCCGGCACCGCGTAGATGGCCGCCAGCGCGGCAAGATAAATCAACAGCAAATGCGTGGAAATCATGGTCTGCCCCTCTCCTCCTACGGCGATATGTTGCCGCTGGAGCGCGAGGGATTATTGGCCATCTTTGGCTCAGGATTGGCGATCCGTAGGGGAATCCGCCACAATCGCTGAATTCGCATCAGGAATCCGCCATCATGACCGAACTCGACAAGACCGACCGCGCCATCCTGGCCGCGGTGCAGCGCGACGGCCGCCTGCCGATCGCCCGCCTCGCCGACACCGTGGGCCTCTCCGAGACCCCTTGTGCGCGCCGCCTGAAGCGCCTCGAAAACGACGGTTACATCGAGCGATACCGCGCGCAGCTGTCGCGCCAGGCGCTCGGCTTCGGCGTCGTTGCGTTCGTGCTCGTGCGGTTCGCGACGCACGACCGCAAGACCGCCGACCGCTTCGAGCGGGAAGTGCTCGGCATCGAGCGGATCCTGGCGTGCCACAACGTAGCGGGCACCGCCGATTACTTGCTGCAGGTCGTGGCGCGCGATCTCGACGATTACGGCACGTTCCTGCGCGAATCGCTGCGGATGCTGCCGGGCGTGACGTCGATCGAATCGGCGCTGTCGCTGCGCGAGGTCAAGCACGACGCGGGGCTGCCGGTGCCGTGATGCCGGCACGGGCACGGTTCACGCAAGCCGGGCCCGACACCCGTTTCGTCACTTCGACGCCCATCGATGTGGGCCGCGTCGAGCCGCGCCGCCGCAACACTCGTTCACATTGTCGATGCCGGCCGCCTACGCGATGTCGGTCGGCTGGTGCGCGCGTTCCAGATCCTCGAGAAACGCTTCCACGAGCGGATTGCCGCGCCCGTTGCGGGCGACGACCATGTGGAACGTGACGTCGTAGCGCAGTTGCTCCGGATTGAGCGGCGCGAGCAGCCCCTGCGCGACGTAGGGCGCCGCGAAATGCTGCGGCAGGTAGCCGAGGTGGTGGCCGGACAGGATCAGCAGCGCGACGGCCTCCATGTTGTCGGCCGTCGCGGTCACACGGTCGGGCGTCGTCGACATCTGTGCTTCGGGCAGCGGATACGAGCGCCATGCCCATTCGAAGCCCGCGACGTCGGCCGGCGTCAGCGCCCCGGCGCCGTCGAACAGCGGATGGCCGCGCCCGCAGTACGCGACCTGGCGCTCGATGAACAGCGGCGTGTAGTGCAGCGACGGCACCCGGTGCCAGAAGTAGCCGACCGCGATCTGGATCTCGTCGCTCAGCAGCTTCTCCTCGAGATCGCCCGGCGCGCGCACGGAGATCGAGAAGCGCACGGCCTCGTCGCGCGTGCGGAACGCGGCGATCGCCTCGGCGATCCGCGCGTTCTGGCTCACCGGCGTGTGGCCGATCAGGCCGATGTGCAGCGTGCCAACCAGCTGGCGGTCCATGTGCCGCGCGGCCATCCCGAATTCGTCGAGCGCCGCGAGCAGCTTGCGGCTCATCGCGTGAAACCGCTCGCCCTTCGGCGTGAGCCGGAAACCGCTGCGGCCGCGCTCGCAGAGCCGGTAGCCGAGCCGCGTCTCCAGCGACGAAAGCTGCGCGCTGATCGTCGACTGCCCGACGTTCAGCACGGCCTGCGCGGCCGACACGCCGCCCGCGTCCGTGACCGCGAGAAACACGCGGATCAACCGCAGATCGAGGGTCGACAGATTCCCCAGCACGTTCATCCCCTTCCATACATCGATGAAAATCGATGTTTACGTCGATATCTTCGCATTCTTCTTTCCCGGCGGAGCGCGTAAAACTGTGCGCCAAGCCGCGTCGCATGATACGGCAACCCCACATCGGAAGAGACAGCCCATGAACGACCACACCCATTTCCAGCCGCTCGGCGGCAATGAAATGCCGCGCTGCGGCGGCATCGCGACGATGATGCGCCTGCCGCACGTGGCGAGCGCCGAAGGCCTCGACGCCTGCTTCGTCGGCGTGCCGTTCGACCTCGGCACCTCCAACCGCACCGGCGCACGCTTCGGCCCGCGCCAGATCCGCACCGAATCCGTGCTGCTGCGCCCGTACAACATGGCCACGCGCGCCGCGCCGTTCGATTCGCTGCAGATCGCCGACATCGGCGACGTCGCGATCAATCCGTACAACCTGCACGATTCCATCGCACGCATCGAAGCCGCGTACGACGCGATCCTCGAGCACGACTGCAAGCCGATCACGCTGGGCGGCGACCACACGATCGCGCTGCCGATCCTGCGCGCGATCCACCGCAAGCACGGCAAGGTTGCATTGATCCACGTCGATGCACACGCCGACGTGAACGACACGATGATGGGCGAAAAGATCGCGCACGGCACGCCGTTCCGCCGCGCGGTCGAGGAAGGCCTGCTGCACGGCGACAAGGTCACGCAGATCGGCCTGCGCGGCACCGGCTACGCGGCCGAGGATTTCGACTGGTGCCGCGAGCAGGGCTTCCGCGTCGTCCAGGCCGAGGAATGCTGGAACAAGTCGCTCGCGCCGCTGATGGAAGAAGTGCGCGCGCGCATCGGCGACACGCCCGTCTACATCACGTTCGACATCGACGGCATCGATCCGGCCTACGCGCCGGGCACCGGCACGCCGGAAATCGCGGGCCTCACGGTGCCGCAGGCGCTCGAGATCATCCGCGGCGCGAAGGGGCTGAACATCGTCGGTTGCGATCTCGTCGAAGTCGCGCCGCCGTACGACCCGTTCGGCACCACGGCGCTGCTCGGCGCGAACCTCGCCTACGAGCTGCTGTGCGTGCTGCCGGGCGTCAAGTACCGCGACTGATTCCCGCGCCACCCCCTATTCCAAAATCAAAGGATTCCAGAGGAGCACTTATCAAGATGGGGACTTCCGTCAAGCAACCCAAGCGTGCGGCGCTCGCGTCGTTCGTCGGCACCACGATCGAGTGGTACGACTTCTATAGCTACGCGACCGCCGCCGCCATCGTGTTCGGGCCGCTGTTCTTTCCCGGCGAAAACCGCTTCGTCAGCCTGCTCGCATCGTTCGGCTCGTTCGCGGTCGGCTTCTTCGCGCGCCCGCTCGGCGGCGTGATGTTCGGCTATCTCGGCGACCGCTTCGGCCGCAAGCGCTCGCTGCTCGCGACGTTGATGCTGATGGCCGTGTCGACGGTCGCGATCGGCTTGCTGCCGACCCATGCGCAAGCCGGTGTGATCGCACCGGTCCTGCTCGTGCTGATGCGGGTGCTGCAAGGCATCGCGGTCGGCGGCGAATGGGGCGGCGCGGTGCTGCTTGCCGGCGAACATGCGCCGGAAGGCAAACGCACGTTCTTCGCGTCGTTCGCGCAGCTCGGCAGCGCGAGCGGCCTGATCCTGTCGATGCTCGCGTTCGGCGCGATCAGCACGCTGTCGAAGGAAGACATGATGAGCTGGGGCTGGCGCGTGCCGTTCCTCGCGAGTTCCGTGTTGCTGATCGTCGGCTTCGTGATCCGCGCGAGCGTGTCCGAATCGCCCGAGTTCGAGGAAGTCAGGAAGAGCGGCAACATCGCGCAAAAACCGCTGCGTGAAGCGCTCAAGTACTGGCCGCTGCTGCTGCTCGCGATCGGTGCGAACGTGTACGGCATCGCCGGCGTGTATTTCAGCAACATCTTCATGATCAGCTACGCGACGCAGTTCCTGTCGCTCGACCGGTCGATGGTGCTGCATTGCATGACGATCGTCGCGGTGCTGCAGTTCGTCGTGCAGCTCGCGGCCGCGTTCCTCGCGCAGCGCTTCGGCACCACGCGCGTGCTGCTGATCACCGGCGCATGGGCCGCGATCGTCCCGTTCGTGATGCTGCCGCTCGTGCACATGGGCACGCCGCTGTCGATCACGGTCGGCGTCGGCCTCGCGACGCTCGCGGAATCTGGCTACTACTCGGTGGTCGCGGGCTTCGTCAGCGGCATCTTCGTCGCACGCATCCGCTACACGGCGATCTCGATCGCGTACCAGGTGTGCGGCGCGCTCGCCGGCGGCCTCACGCCGCTCGTCGCGACCATCATCGCGCAGAACACCGCGCCGCAATGGTGGCCGCTCGCGCTCCAGTACACGAGCGCCGCGCTCCTGTCGTCGCTGTGCGTGTGGCTGATCTCGCGCCGCGTCAGCATCGACGATGCCGGCGCGCCCGGCAAGACGAACGAGCCGCTGCCGCGCGGCGCACGCACGGCATAACGCAAGTGCACGCATGACGCAAAACGGCCCGCTTCCGCGGGCCGTTTTTTTTGCCGTCCGATCTTCGATCGCAACGACGGCGTGCAGCGCTCGCTGCGTTATTGCACCTGGCTGCGCAGCGTCTTCGCGGCAGCGACCATGTTCGTCAGCGCCGGAATCACTTCCGCCCACTGGCGCGTCTTCAGCCCGCAGTCCGGATTCACCCACAGACGCTCCGCCGGAATCCGTTCCGCCGCCTTCCTCATCAGGCCGACGATATGTTCCTGCGTCGGGATGTTCGGCGAGTGAATGTCGTACACGCCCGGCCCGATCTCGTTCGGATACTTGAAGTCGTCGAACGCGTCGAGCAGTTCCATGTCCGAGCGCGAGGTCTCGATCGTGATCACGTCCGCATCCATGTCGGCGATCGACGCGATGATGTCGTTGAACTCCGAATAGCACATGTGCGTATGGATCTGCGTGTCGTCCTGCACGCCGTTCGCGGTGATGCGGAACGACTCGACCGCCCACTTCAGGTACGCGCCCCATTGCGCGCGGCGCAGCGGCAGCCCTTCGCGCAGCGCGGCCTCGTCGATCTGGATCACGCGCACGCCGGCCTTCTCGAGATCGAGCACTTCCTCGCGGATCGCCAGCGCGAGCTGGTAGCACGACACCGAGCGCGGCTGGTCGTCGCGCACGAACGACCAGTTCAGGATCGTCACGGGGCCGGTCAGCATGCCCTTCATCGGCTTGTTCGTCAGCGACTGCGCATACGTGATCCATTCGACCGTCATCGCCTTCGGGCGGCTGATGTCGCCGAACAGGATCGGCGGTTTCACGCAGCGCGAACCGTACGACTGCACCCAGCCGAACTGGCTGAACGCGTAGCCGTCGAGCTGCTCGCCGAAGTACTCGACCATGTCGTTGCGCTCGGCTTCGCCATGCACCAGCACGTCGAGTTCCAGTGCTTCCTGTTCGCGCACGCTGCGTTCGATTTCAGCCTGCATCGCGGCCCGGTAGCCCGCATCGTCCAGCGCACCGGCCTTGAACTGGCTACGCGCGTGACGGATTTCGCCGGTCTGCGGGAACGAGCCGATCGTCGTCGTCGGGAACGCCGGCAGCTTCAGGCGTGCCGACTGCTTCGATGCACGCTGCGTGTAGGGGCTCACGCGGTTGCCGAGCTGCGCGTCGATGCGGGCGATCGCGGCCTTCACCGCCGGGTTGTGCACGCGCGGCGAGTGGCGGCGCGCATGGATCGCGGCAGCGTTCGCCGCCAGTGCATCGGCCACCTTGTCGCGGCCTTCGTTCAGCGCGGTCGCGAGCACCTTCAGCTCGTCGAGCTTCTGCAGCGCGAACGCGAGCCACGAGCGGATTTCCGCATCGAGCTTCTCCTCGCTCGCGAGATCGACCGGCACGTGCAGCAGCGAGCACGACGGAGCGAGCCACAGGCGATCGCCCAGTTGCTTCGCGAGCGGTTCGAGCCAGTCGAGCGTCGCGTTCAGGTCCGTCTTCCAGATGTTGCGGCCGTTGATCGCGCCAACCGACAGCACGCGCCCGGCCGGCAGTTCACGCACCAGCGCGTCGACTTCGTCGCGTGCGTTGATCGCATCGACATGCAGGCCGTCGACCGGCAGCGAACTCGCGAGCGCCAAGTTGTCCTGGAGCTGGCCGAAGTAGGTGGCGAGCAGCAGCTTGATGCGACGCGTTTCCAGCGCCGCATAGGCGGTGCGCAATGCCTGACGCCACTCGGCGTCGAGTTCGGTGACGAGAATCGGTTCGTCGATCTGCACCCATTCGACGCCCTGCGCGGTCAGCGTGTCGAGCAGCGCGCCGTACACGGGCAGCAGCTTCGGCAGCAGCGCGAGGCGGTCGGAATCGTCCTTCGCCTTGCCGAGCCACAGGTACGTGACGGGGCCGAGGATGACCGGCTTCACGGCCACGCCCTGCGCCTGCGCTTCCGCCAGTTGCTGGAGCAGGCGCGACGGGTCGAGCGAGAAGTTCGTGTCCGCGTGGAATTCCGGCACGATGTAGTGGTAGTTCGTATCGAACCACTTCGTCATTTCACCGGCGGAGACCCCGCCGCAGCACGCCGCATGCTCGTCCGCCGACTGCGCCGAACGGCCGCGCGCGACGCGGAAATAGTTGTCGAGCACATCGCCGTGGAAACCCTGCACGCGCTTCGGCAGGTTGCCGAGCGTGAAGCTCATGTCGAGCACCTGATCGTAGAACGCGAAGTCGCCGATCGGAGCCAGGTCCAGATCGCGCTGGTCGTTCCAGTGACGCTTGCGCAGCTCGGCGCCGAGCGCCTTCAGCTCGTCGCGCGACGATTCGCCCTTCCAGTAGCGTTCGAGACCGAACTTGAGTTCGCGCTTCGCACCGATGCGCGGGAAACCGAGGTTGTGTGTCGTGACCATGAGCTGCCGTCCAGAAGAAGTGAAGATCCGGCAGCCATCATAGGGATTTCATCCCATGAAATAAAATGGCATTATTTCATTCATCCATTAAATCTGTTCACGTATCCGTTGCGCGAGCGATATCCATGCTGGAACGATTCCATCTCGTCGTGATCCGTGAAGTCGAGCGCCAGGGCTCACTGACCGCGGCCGCCCACGCACTGCACCTCACGCAATCGGCACTCAGCCATACCGTCCGGAAAATCGAGCAGCAGCTCGGCACGCCGATCTGGGATCGGGAGGGCCGCGGCCTGCGGCTCACCCAGGGCGGGCAGTATCTGCTGAAGCTGGCGAACCGGCTGTTGCCGCAGTTCGAGCTCGCCGAGGAGCGAATGAAGCAGTACGCGAAGGGCGAGCGCGGCACGCTGCGCATCGGGATGGAGTGCCATCCGTGCTACCAGTGGCTGCTGAAGGTCGTGTCGCCGTACCTGTCGCGCTGGCCCGACGTCGACGTGGACGTGAAGCAGCGCTTCCAGTTCGGCGGCATCGGCGCCCTGTTCGGCTATGACATCGACGTGCTCGTGACGCCCGATCCGCTGAACAAGCCGGGCCTGCGCTTCGACCCCGTGTTCGACTACGAGCAGGTGCTGGTGGTCGCCGATTCGCACCGGTTCGCGAACGCCGATTACGTGACGCCCGAACAGCTGACCGACGAGATCCTGATCACCTATCCGGTCGAAACCGACCGGCTCGACATCTACAACCAGTTCCTGACGCCGGCCGGCATCGTGCCGAGGCGGCACAAGTCGATCGAAACGACCGACATCATGCTGCAGATGGTGGCGAGCGGGCGCGGCGTGGCCGCGCTGCCGAGATGGCTTGCCGACGAATACGCCGACCGGATGCCGGTCGTGCCGGTCAAGCTCGGCAAGAAGGGAATCGCGAAGCAGATCTTCCTCGGCATCCGCGAAGCGGACGCATCGATCGACTATCTGGCCGCGTTCGTCGCGCTGGCGCGCGAATCGACGGGGAGCGCGCCACGCATGCTGCGCTAGGCGTGCCCCGTTGCCGTGCGCGTCAGGCGGCGCGCATGCCGATGCGTTCGCCGCGCTCGACCCATGCGCCGAACAGCAGGCCGATCGTCGTCCACATGATCACCTGCATGCCGATCGCCGCCACGCGGAACTTCCACAGCAAGGCCGCCGGGAAATCGGCCGGCAACTCGCTGACGGACGGCAACCCGATCTGCACGGCCGCGATGATCGCGACGAACACGAGCCCGGCGACGATCGACGCGTTCCACTGGCCGAGCTTCGCCAGCAGATGGCGGCGCACGCTGACCGAGAACACCATCGTCGCGACCGAGATCGCGATCATCAGGAAGAACAGGCCCGTGCGATAGCCGATCGTGTCGGGGTCGCCGACCGACGGCGGATTGGCCGGGTACTTGAGGTTCGGCACGATCACGAGCGCGATGAACGCCGCCAGCGCGAGCCACGCGGCCAGCGGACGGGCCGGGAGGCGGCTGCCTCGCCCGTAGGCATACGCGAAGACCAGCGAGAACAGCCCGCCGAATGCCGCGCCATAGGTCACGACGCCCGTCAGCAAGCCGAGGCCGGCCTGCGTGTGGCGGCTGACCAGCTCCGGCTCCGGTGCGTCGCCCTTGGCGGCGTCGGCTTTTTCTTCAAAGGAGATTGCCTGATCGACTTGCGGTTCGCCGACGACCTTTGCGAAACCGAACGTGAGGAGGCCTGCGGCGATGCCTGCGAGCATCCCGCGCATGAGCAGCTTTCCGACCATCGTGAACTCCGCGTCAGTGGCAGGGGAAGCCGAGCAGGTGGCGGCCGTCGTGGACGAATTCGTGAACGTACATGCCCGGCATGAGCGACGTCGCACCTTGTTCCGCGCCGACGAAATAAAGCGCGAGCAACAGGATCAGGCCGACGAACACGGCCCACGGCAACAGTTCACGGACGGGGATGGGCGCCGGCACGACCGCCGGCTTCAGCACTGCTTCGCTCATGGATGCACCTCAGGGGAATCGCGCCCCGATAAATGTTGGATGGGTACGAAGGCAGGTCTGGCTTCCGGGATCAACGATCACCGGTTACAGTGGCGCGACCGCGCCGGGCTTGCACCGGCTTCCGCGCTTCGTATCGGGCGAATTGTACGCGCGAACGTTCGCGCATTGAAGCGGCGCCAGGCGGGCACGTGCGCCCGTCCCGGATCATCCGACAACCGACATGAACATGCCTACCTCGCTGCGCCTGATCGCACACGCATCGACCCGGGCGATGCGCACCGGCACGTTTCCCGACGACGATCCGCTCGATACGCGCGGGCTCGCCGAAGCCGCTGCGCTACGCGGCCGGTGGGCAGGTACCGCCGGCGCGCCCGTGCTGTGCAGCCCCGCATGCTGCGCGCGGCAGACCGCCGACGCGCTCGGACTTCATGCCGACATCGACGACGCACTGCGCGACATCGATTACGGCAACTGGCGAGGCCAGCGCCTGCACGACCTCGCACGCGACTTGCCGGACGAACTGGATGCGTGGATCGCAGATCCGTCGGCGCCGCCGCACGGCGGTGAATCGTTCGAAGCAGCCATGCACCGCGTCGGCACCTGGTTGAACGCGCTGCGGCAAGATCGCGACATCGTCGCAGTCACGCATGCGCCAATCGTCCGCGCGGCCATCGCCCATGTGCTGCGGATGGATTCGAAGGCAGCGGCCCGCATCGACGTCGCGCCGCTGTCCTGCACGACGCTTGTTGCGTCGCCGAACGGATGGATGTTGAGCGCGGACGGCAACGCGTAGAACGCTATCGCGCTCACTATGTGGACGACGATGCGGGCTGGCGCGTCGCGTTGCGCATACACGCCTTCAATCGCCTTACGCATCGGCAAGGCACACCGTTCGTGGTCCCGACTGTCATCAAACTGACTGCTGGCCGCAGATAGGATCGGACGCGGTTCCCTCACGAGATGCCGTCATGAATCAACCTGCTTCGTCCGCACCGAACAACCCGGCCTCCGTCGAACGCACCAGACAGGTCGGCTACGCCGTCTTCCTGCTGGTGCTGGCGCTCGGCGCGCTCTATATCGCCACGCACCTGATCGACGATCTGTCGCCGGTCCGCGAAGGGAAGCTGTTCCCGTACCTGCTGCTCGGCGCCGCGCTGCTGATCGCGCTCGGCTTCGAATTCGTCAACGGCTTCCACGACACCGCGAACGCGGTCGCCACCGTGATCTATACGCACTCGCTGACGCCGAACGTCGCGGTGATCTGGTCCGGCATGTGGAACTTCCTCGGCGTGATGGTCTCGAGCGGTGCCGTTGCGTTCGGCATCCTGCAGTTGCTGCCGGTCGAGCTGATCCTGCAGGTCGGCAGCGGCGCGGGCTTCGCGATGGTGTTCGCGCTGCTGATCGCCGCGATCGTGTGGAACCTCGCGACCTGGTATTTCGGGTTGCCATCGTCGAGTTCGCATACGCTGATCGGTTCGATCATCGGCGTCGGGCTGATGAACCAGCTGATGCACGGGCCGTCCGGCACGAGCGGCGTCGACTGGGGCCAGGCGCTCGGTGTCGGCAAGTCGCTGCTGTTCTCGCCGATCGTCGGCTTTCTGTGCGCGGCGCTGCTGCTGCTCGTGCTGAAGACGCTCGTGCGGGTGCCGGAGTTGTACAAGGAGCCGCCGAAAGACCAGCCGCCGCCGTTCTGGATTCGCTGCCTGCTGATCCTGACTTGCACGGGCGTGTCGTTTGCGCACGGTTCGAACGACGGGCAGAAAGGGATGGGGCTCATCATGCTGATCCTGATCGGCACGGTGCCCACCGCCTATGCGCTGAACAAGGCCGTCACGCCGGCCGAGACGCAGACCTTCGTGGCGGTAGCGAACCAGGCGGCCGCGACATTCGGGAAGTACACGAACGGCGTCGCGCCGTCCGCGAACCCGCGCGCCGACGTCGAGCGCTACGTGCAGCATCGCGAACTGACGCCCGCGGTGCTGCCGGCCGTCCAGCAGCTGTCGACGTCGCTCGCGACCGCGGTCGGCGCGTCGGGCTCGATGGCAGCCGTGCCGCAGCGCGACGTCGACAACGTGCGCAACACGATGTATCTGGTATCCGAAGCAATCCGCCTGATCGAGAAGTCGGGTCAGCCCGCGTTCGCGGCCGATGACAAGCTGGCGATCGACAACTATCACAAGCAACTCGACCACGCGACCAAATTCATTCCGACGTGGGTAAAGGTTGCCGTCGCGATCGCGCTGGGCCTCGGCACGATGGTGGGCTGGAAGCGGATCGTCGTGACCGTCGGCGAGAAAATCGGCAAGCAGCATCTGACGTACGGACAAGGCGCATCGGCCGAACTCGTCGCGATGCTGACGATCGGCGCCGCCGACGTGTACGGATTGCCCGTGTCGACGACACACGTGCTGTCGTCGGGTGTCGCGGGCACGATGGCGGCGAACGGCTCCGGGCTGCAGTGGAGCACGGTGCGCAGCCTCGTGCTCGCGTGGGTGCTGACGCTGCCGGCGTCGATCGTGCTTGCCGGCGGGCTCTACTGGTTGTTCCGGTCGATGGCTTGATTCACGTTGCGACGGGTGGCCGGTGAGCCGGCCGCCTGTCGTGGAAGATTCGCCGCTCGCTTCTCTGCTTCTACGCTTCTCTGCTTCTCTGCTTCTCTGCTTCTCTGCTTCTCTGCTTCTCTGCTTCTACGCCTTTCCGCCTTTCCGCCTCTCCGCGCTGATACGTCGCCGCCTTCGATGTGTCCGTGCGCGCCCCGAGCCTTTCCCTCTTGCTTCCGAATTGAAGCGCAAGATCTGGAGCGCGTCTGCACACGAACGTCGCTAGACTGGGTTCATCGACTTTCTTCGTGGCTCCAACCGTGCACGAAATGCTTCCCGGCATTCCGCACGACTCGCGCCACATCGCTGACGAACCAAGGGACGCCCGTGAACATCGCCGATCTGCAGCCTGCCGTCGAATCGCCGGACATCGCACAACGCGTCGACGCCATCGACTGGCCGACTGTCGGCGCCGAACTCGATCGCTATGGGTGCGCGCGTGTGCCGGGCCTGATTTCGACGAACGAATGCGATGCGCTCGCGTCGCTCTATCCGCGGGATGCGCTTTATCGTTCACGCGTCGTGATGGCGCGGCACGGATTCGGCCGCGGCGAATACAAGTATTTCGCGTACCCGCTGCCCGCAGTCATTGCCGAGCTTCGCGCGACGATCTACCCGCATCTCGCACCCATCGCGAATCGCTGGAACCAGGCACTCGGAGTCGACGTCCGCTATCCGAACGACCACACGACATTCCTCGATCGCTGCCGGGCGGCGGGGCAGACGCGACCGACGCCGCTGATCCTGCAATACGGTCCCGACGACTACAACTGTCTCCATCAGGATCTTTATGGCGAGCACGTGTTTCCGCTGCAGGTCGCGATCCTGCTGTCGGCGCCGGGCCGCGATTTCACGGGCGGGGAATTCGTGTTGACGGAACAGCGGCCACGCATGCAATCACGGGCGGAAGTGGTGCCGCTGATGCAAGGCGACGCGGTGATCTTCGCCGTGCATGGCAGACCCGTGCAGGGGACGCGCGGCGTCTATCGCGTCAACCTGCGCCACGGCGTGAGCCGGATTCGCAGTGGCCACCGTCACACAGTCGGCATCATCTTTCATGACGCGCAGTGACGGCAGCGAGGACGAGCGTGGTGCCGTCCCGACGTTCGTCACGCGGATGATTTCCGGTTCGCGCGGGGAGCACCGCGCTACGCTATTGCCCCCACGCCCGCAGCAGTGACAAATGGCCGACTGCGCTGACCACCAGGCCATCGCAAACACAACGAATCGACGTTTCGGGTGAGCGACAAAAAAGAGTCGCGCTCACCTGTCGCGGTGCAAATTGGATGCGCCGTTCGACCTACCCTCGCGCCGCACTCGCCCGCAACCGATCGCCTGCATCCGAGGCCAGTCGCGCATAACCCGGCAACGTCAGCAGCGCGAGCACGCCGGCTGCGACGAATGCCCAACGGAAATCGTCGAGCACGTAATGCATGCCAACCGCATCTCCGCGCACCAACGCCGCGAGCCGCAGCGACAATGCACCGAACGCGATCCCCATTCCGATCGTCATCTGCTGTGCGGCACTCCACAGCGTGCTGGCTGCACTCGTCTGATGAGCCGGGATATCCGCATAGGCGAGTGTCGCGAGCGTCGTGAACTGCATCGACCGCGTGAGTCCGTAGACGAATACGACGAGCAGCGTGATCGCCAGCGGCGTCGACGCGGTCAGCCAGCCGCACGCAATCGTGAAGATGCCGACAATTGTCACGTCGACGAGTGCAACGCGCCGGAAACCATATCGGTCGAGAATCCACGACGTTCCCGCCTTCATCCCCAGATTGCCGAGCGCACTCGCGAGCAGCAACAGGCCGGACTGGAACGGCGACAACCCGAAGCCGATCTGGAACAACAGCGGTAGCAGGTACGGCACGGCGTTGATCGCCATCCGAGTGACCGAGCCGGAGATCACCGTCACCGAGAAGGTCGGCACCTTCAGCGTGGTGAAGTCGAGCAGCGGATGCGCGCAGCGTCGCGCATGCCACCACGCGGCCGCGCCGAACAGCACGCTCGCCCCCACCAGGACGCCCGCGCGCGTGAAGTCGACATCCTGCTGGCCGGCCACTTCGGTACCGATCAACAGACAGGTCAATGCACCACCGGCCAGCACGAATCCAGCCCAGTCGAGCGGCCGTTGCTCGTCGGCCCGCGTGTTCCGGACGATCAGCCAGGTACAGACGAGCGCGGCGATACCGAACGGGACGTTCAACAGGAAGATCCAGCGCCATGACGCATAGGTCGTGATGAAGCCGCCGATCGGCGGCCCGACGACAGGCGCGACGATGCCCGGCCACGTGATCGTCGCGATCGCTCGCATCAGCTTCGCCTTCTCGGTGCTGCGCACGACGATCATCCGTCCGACCGGCACCATCATTGCCCCGCCGACGCCCTGCAGCAGCCGTGCAGCCGTGAACGTCACGACACCTTCGGACAGCCCGCACAGCACCGACGCACCGGTAAAGACGACAATCGCGCTCGCGAATACCGTACGCGAGCCATAGCGGTCCGCGATCCAGCCGCTGATCGGGATGAACACCGCCAGCGCGAGCATATAGGCCGTCATCCCGAGGCTCAGCGCGTTCGGACCGACACCGAACGAGCGCGCCATTTGCGGCAGCGCGGTCGCGATCACGGTCGTGTCGAGGTACTCCATGAAGAACGTTGCGGCGACGAGATACGGCAAGAAGTCGGTCGTCCGACTACCTTGGGCAGGGCTGTCAGTCATGAACTGTGCGAGGGACGGAATACGGAGGACACCGACCGCCAGCGGACGCCTGAAAGCACCGGGAATCGGGACGAATGGCGATATTACCCCGAAGGGCCTGCTCCCCGCTCTGCCGCGCATGCCGTGCGAACGGACTTTATGCGCATAGATTTTTATGACGATTTCGTGGTGCGTTCGCAGAAGGGTGCACACCGATCAGGTCGACAGGGTTCGTCGAAAGACCAGCGAATGAAGTAGGGAATTTTCGCCAGAAGGCGGCATTTATCGACCATCTTCGACGAACGTCGCGCATCGTCGATCATCAAAACATCGCCCCTGGATGTATCGACATCGACCGGATGCTGACTGAAGGTGGATCGGCATGGTACGTAGAGAACGTACCGAGGATATCAAAGATGCTTGGCGGCGGATTGCTCGGGGATGGCAGATACCTGATCTGCGATCGCCGGCCGTCTCGGCTCTGGTCGCAATAATGCTTGGCCAGCGCCGTACATTTCCATCGCTCCAATGCAAAAACCCCCGCCTTTCGGGCGGGGGTTCTTGGCTTAGGGAGCCTGACGATTACCTACTTTCACACGGGAATCCGCACTATCATCGGCGTAGAGTCGTTTCACGGTCCTGTTCGGGATGGGAAGGGGTGGGACCGACTCGCTATGGTCATCAGGCAAAGAGGGTTGTTGCGCTGGCTTCGCAGCACAACCAATCTTGGAAGAAGCAGTAATTTTGAGTTGTGTGTATCACACACGAGAATCCAACTTGTCGCTCTGGATCGCGGCCAGTGCTTTCACACGGCGCCGATCTACAAGGCAGACTTGTTATAGGATCAAGCCTTACGGGCAATTAGTATCAGTTAGCTGAACGCATTACTGCGCTTACACACCTGACCTATCAACGTCCTGGTCTCG
>NZ_QMFZ01000005.1:0-283272 GCF_003294055.1 Burkholderia reimsis | reverse complement strand
CCACTGGGGTGGCGGCTGGGGCGGGCATCGGCACTGACCGGCGCGCGGCGGCACCGCGCGGGAGAGCATCATGAGGAATTCGATTGTCCGAAGTCTGTACGCCGTCCTGCTAGGCCTCGCGGCCGCGCCGGGCGTCGCCGATGCGCAGAGCAGCGCCTACACGAACTCGCCGGCCGAACTGTTTGCGGGGCCGGCGCCCGACTATCCGGTGGTGGCGCAGATTCCGCCCGACACGGCGCTGGACGTCTTCGGCTGCCTGAGCGACTACTCGTGGTGCGACGTCGCGCTGCCGGGCGTGCGCGGCTGGATCGATGCGCAGTTGCTCGAGTATCCGTACCAGGGCAGCTACGTGCCGTTGCTCGAATACGGCGCGATCATCGGGGTTCCGGTGACGGGGTTCGCGATCGCCGCGTACTGGGATCGTTATTACCGGCACCGTCCGTGGTATCACGACCGCGATCGCTGGGCGCATCGTCCGGAACCGCGGCTCGGCCCCGGAGGCATGCCGCCGGGACAAGGCCGTCCGCAACCGGGCGGGCCGATGCAGGTTGCGCCGGGCGGCCCGCCGCCCGTGCACGACGCGCGGCCGTCGGCTGCACGCGGCGGCTGGAACGGCGCAATCCGCACACCGCCGCCGGCAGCACCGGCGCCTTCACCGATGCCGGGCGGGGCGGGCAACGCGCGTCCGGCCAGCCCGCCGCCGGCCGCGCTGCGCCCGCCGCCCGCGCCGGGTGGCGACGCGCGTCCGATGCCGCCGCCGGTGCGTCAGGGAGGCGCGGGCGGCGGCGGTTATGCGCGGCCGCAAGGTGGTGGAAACGGTGGCGGTAACCACGGTGGTGGCGGAGGCGGTGGCCCCGAGGATTTCCGTCACTGATGTCGCCGGCGCTGGGGATTCCCTGGCGCCGGACGAAAAAAAGCCGCTCCGGAGAGCGGCTTCCACAGCGGCGCGGGCGGGATATCCTGCCCCCAGCCCGACCGGCTGCGCGTGGCGGGCAGCCGGCGGTGCTGCTCGCGTCAGTCGTCGAGCAACGACAGGTCGCGCACGGCACCCTTGTCGGCGGACATGACCAGCTTCGCGTAGGCCTTCAGCGCCGCGGACACCTTGCGCGGACGCGGCTGCGCAGGCTTCCAGCCCTTCGCGTTCTGCTCTTCGCGGCGGCGCGCCAGCTCTTCGTCGGACACGAGCACGTTGATCGTGCGGTTCGGGATGTCGATGCGGATCTTGTCGCCGTCGCGCACGAGGCCGATCGCGCCGCCCGCCGCGGCTTCCGGCGAACAGTGGCCGATCGACAGGCCCGACGTGCCGCCCGAGAAGCGGCCGTCCGTCAGCAGCGCGCATGCCTTGCCGAGCCCCTTCGACTTGATGTAGCTGGTCGGGTAGAGCATCTCCTGCATGCCGGGGCCGCCTTTCGGGCCTTCGTAGCGGACGATCACGATATCGCCGGCCTTGACCTTGTCGTTGAGGATGTTCTCGACCGCTTCATCCTGCGATTCGGTCACGTGAGCCGAGCCTTCGAACACGTGGATGCTCTCGTCGACGCCGGCCGTCTTCACCACGCAACCGTCGAGCGCGATGTTGCCCGTCAGCACGGCGAGGCCGCCTTCCTTCGAGAACGCATGCTCGTACGAGCGGATGCAGCCTTCCGCGCGGTCGAGGTCGAGGCTCGGCCAGCGCGTGTCCTGGCTGAACGCGACCTGCGTCGGGATGCCGGCCGGGCCGGCCAGGTAGAACGTGCGGACCGCATCGTCCTGCGTGCGGACGATGTCCCACTGGTCGAGCGCATCCTTCAGCGACGGCGCGTGCACGGTCGGCACGTCGGTGTGCAGCCTGCCGGCGCGGTCGAGCTCGCCCAGGATCGCCATGATGCCGCCTGCGCGGTGCACGTCCTCGATGTGGTACTTGTTCGTGTTCGGCGCGACCTTGCACAGCTGCGGCACGACGCGCGACAGGCGGTCGATGTCCTTCATCGTGAAGTCGATGCCGGCTTCCTGCGCGATCGCCAGCAGGTGCAGGATCGTGTTGGTCGAACCGCCCATCGCGATGTCGAGCGTCATGGCGTTCTCGAACGCCTTGAAGCCCACCGAGCGCGGCAGCACGCGTTCGTCGTCCTGCTCGTAGTGCTGGCGGGTGAGCTCGACGATCCGGCGGCCGGCGCGCTTGAACAGCTGCTCGCGATCGGCGTGCGTGGCCACCACCGTGCCGTTGCCGGGCAGCGACAGGCCGAGCGCTTCGGTCAGGCAGTTCATCGAGTTCGCGGTGAACATGCCCGAGCACGAACCGCAGGTCGGGCAGGCCGAGCGTTCGACTTCAGCGACGTCGGCGTCCGAATACGACGGATCGGCCGCGATCACCATCGCGTCGACGAGGTCGAGCTTCTTCAGTTCGACGGTCTTGGTGACCGGGTTCGCGAGGCGCGTCTTGCCGGCTTCCATCGGGCCGCCCGACACGAAGATCACCGGGATGTTCAGGCGCATCGCGGCCATCAGCATCCCCGGCGTGATCTTGTCGCAGTTCGAGATGCAGACCATCGCGTCCGCGCAGTGCGCGTTCACCATGTATTCGACCGAATCCGCGATGATGTCGCGGCTCGGCAGCGAATACAGCATGCCGTCATGGCCCATTGCGATGCCGTCGTCGACCGCGATCGTGTTGAATTCCTTCGCGACGCCGCCGGCAGCCTCGATCTCCCGCGCGACGAGCTGGCCGAGATCCTTCAGGTGCACGTGCCCGGGCACGAACTGGGTGAACGAGTTGACGACCGCGATGATCGGCTTCGAGAAATCGTCGTCTTTCATGCCGGTGGCGCGCCAGAGCGAGCGCGCACCCGCCATGTTGCGGCCGGCGGTGGAAGTTTTGGAACGGTAAGTGGGCATTGTCGTTGCTGAAGAAATATCGCGGGAAAAGGGTGGAGGCACGGGGAATAAGGGCCTCTCTCGCGCCCGTGCGAACAACCTCTTGAGCTGCGCCCTGGGCAAACCCGGCGATTATCCCACAGCCGCCGCGGGCGTGGCGCCCGCGGGGCCGGCAACCGGCGCCGCAGGCGTGCCCGGCGTAAAACGTGCCGAAGGCCGCGGAACGGCCGCGCGACCGGGCGGGGAGGTGCCGGGCCGCGCATCGATCGGTGATCGCCGCGCGATCCGGCCCCGTGGGCAGGCGATCAGTCGAGCAGCGTCAGGATCTCGTCGTACAGCGCCTTCGGAATCCGCACGCCGTTCGCGATGCTGCGCGCGCGGGCGTCGAAGCGCCGTTGCGACGGCAGCCGCGCGCCCTGCGCGACGATCGATTCGAACATCCGCTCGCCGCGCGCGAGCCCCGTGTCGAGATCGTCGCCGAGGAACACCTTCGGGTCGAAGGCGATCACGAGTTCGCCATGGCACGGCGTCGCGCCGACGCCTTCGTCGAAGTCCATCGACTCGCGGCTCGTCATGTCGCCGATCAGCGCGCCGCCGAGCAACTCGACCATCGCCGCGAGCGCAGACCCCTTGTGACCGCCGAACGTGCGCATCGCGCCCTGCAGCGCGGCCTTCGGATCGGTGGTCGGCCGGCCATCGGCGTCGATCGCCCATTCCGGGGGGATCGCCTTGCCTTGCTTCGCATGCAGCTCGATATCCCCGCGTGCGATCGCGCTCGTCGCGAAGTCGAACACGAACGGCACGCCGCCCGGGCGCGGCCACGCGAACGCGATCGGGTTCGTGCCGAACACGGGCTCCCTGCCGCCTTCCGGCGCGACCCAGCTATGGCTCGGATTCATCGCGATGCCGACCAGCCCCTCGGCCGCGATCGCCTCGACTTCCGGCCACAGCGCGGAGAAGTGGTAGCAATGGTTGATCGTCATCGCGGCGATGCCGTGCTGTTTCGCCATCTCGACGAGCACCGGCAGGCCCGTTTCGAAGCTCAGCAGCGAGAAGCCGCGATGCGCGTCGACCGCGACGATCGACGACGACAGCCGGCGCAGCGTCGGCACGGCTTGCGGATCGACCTTGCCCTTCTTCAGCGAACGCACGCAGACGAGCAGCCGGTACACGCCGTGCGAATGGCATTCGTCGCGCTGGCCCTGCGTGATCACGTTGGCGATGGCCCGGGCATGGGCGTCGGACATGCCGTGGTGCGTCAGCACGCGCAGCGCGAGCGCGTGGACTTCATCGAGCGACAGGACGACTTCGGCGGTTTGCTCAGACATGGTTCACCTCGCGCGGCGCGGGCACGCCGTCGATGCGTTGCGGCACGTTCAGCGGATTGCCGTTGCGGATCGCGTCCGGCAGCAACGCATCCGGCAGGTCCTGATACGACACGGGGCGCAGGAAGCGCTCGATCGCACGCGCGCCGACGGACGTCGTGCGCGTGTCGGACGTTGCCGGGAACGGGCCGCCGTGCACCATCGCATGGCCGACTTCGACGCCCGTGCCGAAGCCGTTGACGAGAATGCGGCCGGCCTTGCGCTCGAGCGTCGGGCGCAGCGCGGCGAACAGCGCTGCGTCGTCGGCGGCGAGATGCGCGGCGATCGTCAGCTGGCCTTCGAGCGACTTCAGCACGCGATGCAGCGTGTCGGCGTCCGGGCAGCGCACGATCAGCGAAGCGGGGCCGAACACTTCTTCGCGCAGCTCGGGGCGCGCGATGAACGCGTCGGCCGACGTCGCGAACAGCGCCGCGCGGGCCTGGTAGCGACCGCCCTCGACGCCTTCCGCCAGCCGTTCGACCGCATCGTGCCCGCGCAGCGCCGCGACGCCTTGCGCGTAGCTCGCGTGGATGTGCGGTGTCAGCATCGTTTGCGCGGCTGCCGCGCGCACGGCATCGGCCGCCGCAGCTTCGAACGCGCGCAGCGCGGGCCCGTCGACCGCGAGCACGAGGCCCGGATTCGTGCAGAACTGGCCGGCGCCGAGCGTGAGCGATGCGACGAACTGCGGCGCGATCGTGTCGTGGCGCGCGTCGAGCGCGGCGGGAAACAGCAGCACGGGATTGATCGAGCTCATTTCCGCGTAGACGGGAATCGGCTCGGGGCGTGCGGCTGCGATGTGCATCAGCGCGACGCCGCCGCGCCGCGAGCCGGTGAAACCGACGGCCTTGATGCGCGGATCGGCGACGAGCGCCTGGCCGATCTCGCGCGATGCGTCGAACAGCAGCG
Source organism: Burkholderia reimsis (assembly GCF_003294055.1). Lineage (NCBI taxonomy): Bacteria > Pseudomonadati > Pseudomonadota > Betaproteobacteria > Burkholderiales > Burkholderiaceae > Burkholderia > Burkholderia reimsis. The sequence continues at coordinate 278,149 of NZ_QMFZ01000005.1, read as the reverse complement.
AGAACACGCCGGCCGGCATCCCGCATTCGCGCGCGGCCTGCTGGATCGCGCGGCCGACGAATTCCGACGTACCGGGATGCGCCGAATGCGCCTTGACGATCACCGGGCAGCCGGCCGCGAGCGCCGACGCCGTATCGCCGCCGGCGACCGAGAACGCGAGCGGGAAATTCGACGCGCCGAACACGGCGACGGGCCCGACCGCGACGTTGCGCAGGCGCAGGTCGACGCGCGGCAGCGGCTTGCGTTCGGGGCGCGCCGGATCGATCCGCGCGTCGAGAAAGCCGCCGTCGCGCACGAGCGACGCGAACAGCGCGAGCTGGCCGACCGTGCGGCCGCGCTCGCCTTCGATGCGCGCGCGCGGCAGGCCCGTTTCGATGACGCAGCGCTCGATCAGGTCGTCGCCGAGCGCCATGATGTGGCGGCCGATCGCGTCGAGAAACGCGGCCCGTGCTTCGAGCGACGTTTCGCGATAGATGTCGAACGCGTCGTCGGCGAGCGCGCAGGCCGTCTCCAGGTCGTGCAGGCTCGCGCCGCCGAAGGCGGGCTCGAGCCGTTCGCCGGTGGCGGCGGCGATCGCGTGGAGGGTGCCGTTCTGTCCGGCGACGGCGGACTGGCCGATCAGGAGCTGACCTGTGAGTTGCATGGTTTTCCTCGGAAAAAAACAGGGGCCGGGCGTGGGGCGCCCGGCCGAAGGGATCATGGGAAACGGCGGGGGCGCGTCAGTCCTCGTCGTCGTCGAGCTGCAGCTTGTCGGAACGGACGCCTGTATTCGCACCCCAGTAGTAGATGACGAGCGCGACGGCCGCGACGACGACCGTGTCGTACGGATGGGCGAGCCGGCCCGTGCCGCCGAAGCCGCCGAGATACGACAGCACGATCATCGCGGCATAAAACGCGATCAGCCACGCGGACGAGCGCACCTGCTCGGCGAGGCTCAGGTGCGTGGTCGGCACCCAGCGGCGGCACGCGAGATAGATGACGAACATCACGATCTGCAGGCCGAGCAGCCAGGACACCGTGCTCCAGCCCGACCAGTAGACGATCAGCGCGGCGATCACGAACGATGCGGGGCCGGTGATGCCGAACGCGCTCGCGCGGAACGGCCGCGGCAGGTCGGGCGCGGTGCGGCGCAGTGCGGCGACCGAGACCGGCGCGACCGCATAGCTCAGCACCAGCGCGGCGGACACGATGTTGATCAGCGCTTCCCACGACGGGAACGGCATCGTCCAGAAGATCGCGAGGCCGAACGTGAGCCACAGGCCCGCGCGCGGGATGCCCGACGCTTCGTCGACGCGCGTGAACACCTTGAAGAAGGTGCCCGTCTTCGCCCAGCCGTAGACGACGCGCGGCGTCGCGTTCATGTAGATGTTGCCGCAGCCGCTCGGCGAGATCATCGCGTCAGCGACGACCATCACCGCGAGCCAGCCGACGCCGAGGGCGAGCGCGATGTCGCGGTACGGCAGCGTGAACGCCTTGCTGATGTCGTGCCAGCCGCCGGCGAGCATCGCGGTCGGGATGCTGCCGATGAACGCGAGCTGCAGCAGCACGTAGATCAGCGTCGACAGCAGGATCGACAGGATCAGCGCGATCGGGATCGTGCGCTGCGGATTGCGCACCTCGCTCGCGACCGACACGATCGGCGTGAGCCCGAGGTACGCGAAGATGATGCCGCCGGCGGACACGGCCATCTCGATACCCGGCATGCCGAACGGCGCGAAGCCGTGCACGGTCAGGTTCGCGGGCTTGAAGAACGTGAACAGCACGCCGATCACCGCGAGCGGCACGATGAACTTGAAGACGCTGATGATGTTGTTCGCCTTCGCGAACGTCTTCACGCTCGAATAGTTCAGGTAAAAGAAGAAGCAGAGCAGCGCGGCCTGCACGAGCCAGCCGAGCGTGGTCGGGTCGCTCGATCCTTCGACCGTCAGGCCCGGAAACCACGCGGCCGCGTACTGGCGCGCGGCGACGACCTCGATCGCGATCAGGCTCGAGAACGCGATCAGCGTGATGAAGCCCATCAGGTAGCCGAGCAGCGGGCCGTGCGAGAACACCGGGTAGCGGACCACGCCGCCCGCGCGCGGCAGCGCGGCGCCGAGTTCGCAGTAGACGATGCCGAGCAGCAGCACCGCGAAGCCGCCGAGCAGCCACGAGAAGATGCCGGCCGGGCCCGCGATCGTCGAGACGTGACTCGCGGCGAACAGCCACCCCGAACCGAAAATGGCGCCGAGACCGATGAACGTGAGATCGGTCAGCGACAGCTGTTTCTTGAACTTGCCGTGACCCGCGTCGGGGTGCGCGGAACGGGAAAGCGGGACAGACGGGTGTGCGTTGCCTTGGCCTGGCATGGGCTTGTCTCCTGGGGGAATGGCGGTGCAGGCGTCGAATGCGCCGCGCTCCGACGGAGCAGCGGCGCACGCCTGCCGGCCGGCGTCGCCCGGTTCGAACGACCGGGGCGGGCCGCGGGCCGTTCACGCGCGGCGCAGGCGGGCGCCGGGGCGAACGGGCCCGCAGGCCATGCCGGACCGGAGACGGCGGCGCGCAGGGGGGAAAGCCTGCAAGCCGCCGCTGGGGAAGTCGATCAGAGACCGACGTCGGGCAGCGCCGGGCGCGTTTCGAGCGCCTTCGCGACGATGGCCTTCACTTCCGCGAGCGTGTTGCCCTGCAGCGCGAGGCGCGGCGGGCGCGTGATCGCGCTGCCGCGGCCGACCAGCTCTTCGCACAGCTTGATGCACTGCACGAGGTCGGGACGCGCGTCGAGGTGCAGCAGCGGCATGAACCAGCGGTACAGCGCGAGCGCTTCGTCGAAACGCTTTTGCTTCGCGAGGCGGAACAGCGTCTCGCCTTCCTTCGGGAACGCGTTCGACATGCCCGACACCCAGCCTTCGGCGCCGACGGCGATGCTCTCGACCACGACGTCGTCGAGGCCCGCGAACAGCACGAAGCGATCGCCGACCGCGTTGCGCAGGTCGATGAAGCGGCGCGTATCGCCCGACGAATCCTTGAAGCAGACGATGTTCTCGCAATCCTGCAGCGCGATCAGCACGTCGGGCGTCACGTCGTTCTTGTAGATCGGCGGGTTGTTGTAGACCATCACCGGCAGGTCGGTGCTCGTCGCGACCGCGCGGAAGTGCGCGGCGGTTTCATGCGGCTTGGCCGAGTAAACCAGCGCGGGCATCACCATCACGCCGTCGACGCCGACGCGCTGCGCTTCACGCACCGTGTTGCGCGCGAATTCGGTCGTGAATTCGGCGATGCCGGCGATCACCGGAATCTTGCCGCCTGCCGCGTCGCGGGCGGCCTCGATCACCTGGAGTTTCTCGCTCGTCGACAGCGACGTGTTCTCGCCGACCGTGCCGCAGACCACGAGGCCCGACACGCCGTCGTTCACCAGGTTCTTCACCACGCGGTGCGTGGCGTCGATGTCGAGGGAAAAGTCCGGCTTGAACTGGGTGCTGACGGCCGGGAAAACCCCGGTCCATTGAATGGCTTTGCGGCTCACTGAAATCTCCTACGTTCGTATCGGTCGGCCGACGGGTGTGTCGGTGTGGCAACCAGTATCGCCGCGCAAATGCCCATCACGCTTGAGTCGTATCGCGGAGCAAAATGACGAAATCGGCACAGCGGCCGGCAGGGGCGCGAAGGGCGCCTCGCACTATGCCGATTTCGTCGTCGTCCTCATCGAAAAGCCACAAGCGGACGGACGCGCGACGGAGGAAGCTATGCTCCTTTCCCCACTTCGGACGGCTCATGATGAAGCGCATCCAGATCATCGATTCGCACACGGGCGGCGAACCCACTCGGCTCGTCGTGTCCGGCTTCCCCGCGCTCGGCAGCGGCACGATGGCCGAGCGCCGCGACGTGCTCGCGCGCGAGCACGACCGCTACCGCACCGCATGCATCCTCGAGCCGCGCGGCAGCGACGTGCTGGTCGGCGCGCTGCTGTGCGAGCCCGTGTCGCCCGATGCGGCGGCCGGCGTGATCTTCTTCAACAATAGCGGCTATCTCGGGATGTGCGGACACGGCACGATCGGCGTCGTGCGCACGCTGCACCATATGGGACGCATCGCGCCCGGCGTGCACCGGATCGAAACGCCGGTCGGTACCGTCGAGGCGACGCTGCACGACGACCTGTCGGTCAGCGTGCGCAACGTGCCCGCGTATCGCCATGCGAAGGGCGTCGCGCTCGACGTGCCGGGTTACGGCCCCGTGAAGGGCGACATCGCGTGGGGCGGCAACTGGTTCTTCCTGATCAGCGACCACGGGCAGCGCGTGGCCGGCGACAACGTCGCGGCGCTCACCGCGTATGCGTCGGCCGTGCGCGAAGGGCTCGAACGCGCGCGCATCACCGGCGCGAATGGCGGCGAGATCGACCACATCGAGCTGTTCGCCGACGATCCCGAGCACGACAGCCGCAGCTTCGTGCTGTGCCCGGGCCTCGCGTACGACCGTTCGCCGTGCGGCACCGGCACGAGCGCGAAGCTCGCGTGCCTCGCGGCCGACGGCAAGCTCGCGGCGGGCGCCGTGTGGCGGCAGGCGAGCGTGATCGGCAGCGTGTTCCACGCGAGCTACGAAGAAGCCGACGGCGGGATCGTGCCGACGATCCGCGGCAGTGCGCACCTGAGCGCGGAAGCGACGCTCCTGATCGAGGAAGACGATCCGTTCGGCTGGGGTATCGCGCCGTGAGCGACGCGAAGACGGATGTCGTCGTGATCGGCGCCGGCATCGTCGGCGCTGCTTGCGCGCACGAACTCGCGCAGCGCGGGCTGCGCGTGCTCGTCGTCGACGACGCGAGCGGCGGGGCGACCGGCGCGGGCATGGGGCACCTCGTCGCGATGGACGACAACGCGGCCGAACTCGCGCTGAGCCATTACTCGATCGAACTGTGGCGCGCGCTGAGCGGCGAGATGCCCGAAGGCTGCGCGTACCGCAACTGCGGCACGCTGTGGCTCGCGGCCGATGCGCACGAGATGGATCTCGCGCGCGCGAAGCAGGCGGCGCTCGCCGCGCACGGCGTGACCGGCGAACTGGTCGACGCGGCGGCGCTCGCGCAACTGGAGCCGATGTTGCGCGCGGGCCTCGGCGGTGCGCTGAAGATTCCAGGCGACGCGATCCTCTATGCGCCCGTCACCGCGAACTGGCTGCTGCAGCGCGCGCCGCGCATCACGCTGCGGCGCGACCGCGCCGTCGCGGTCGACGGCTCGAGCGTGACGCTCGCCAGCGGCGACACGCTGCGCGCGGAGCGGGTGGTCGTGGCGAACGGCGTTGCGGCGCGCACGCTGCTGCCCGAACTGCCGCTGCGCCCGAAAAAGGGCCATCTGCTGATTACCGACCGCTATCCGGGCCAGGTGTCGCACCAGCTCGTCGAGCTGGGTTATGCGGCGAGCGCGCATGCGAGCGACGGCACGTCGGTCGCGTTCAACGTGCAGCCGCGGCCGACCGGCCAGTTGCTGATCGGCTCGTCGCGCCAGTTCGACACCGAGGACGCGCAAGTCGAGCCGCCCGTGCTCGCGCGCATGCTGCGCCGCGCGGTGGGCTATCTGCCGGACCTGGCCGACCTGAACGGCATCCGCGCATGGACGGGGTTCCGTTCCGCGAGCCCCGACGGCCTGCCGCTGCTCGGCGAGCACCCGGCACGGCCGGGCGTGTGGCTCGCGGTCGGGCATGAAGGGCTCGGCGTGACGACCGCGCCGGGCAGCGCGCGGCTCGTCGCCGCGCTGATGGCCGGCGAGCGGCCGCCCATCGATATCGAACCGTATTTGCCGGGACGCTTCCTGACCGCGTCCCTTGTAGCCGGAGCGCTGACATGAAACGACCCCCACACTCACTTCGTTCGCTGCTCCCCGGGGGGGCAGTGAGCCTTCTTGGGGCGACCCGGCGGAGGTTGACATGAAACGACGACCCCCACGCTCACTTCGTTCGCTGCCCCCCGAGGGGGCCGTCAGCCTCCTTGGGGCGGCCCCGCGGAGGCTGACATGATCATTCATCTGGACGGCCGCGCGCTGACGGTGGCCGACGGCGCGACCGTCGCGGCCGCGATTGCGGCGAGCGGCGACGACACGACGCGCGTGTCGTGCACGGGCGCGGCGCGCGCGCCGTTTTGCGGGATGGGCATCTGCCAGGAGTGCCGGATGACGATCGACGGGCGGCGCCGGCTGGCTTGCCAGACGTTGTGCCGTGACGGGATGCAGGTGGAGCGTACGCGATGAAACAGGAACGACTGAGCGTCGACATCGCGATCGTCGGCGCGGGCCCGGCCGGGCTGTCGGCTGCGCGGGCCGCCGCACGAAGCGGTGCGACGGTGGCGATCGTCGACGACAACCCGCGCGCGGGCGGGCAGATCTGGCGACAGGGCGCAGCGGCCACGCCCGCGCCGGTCGCCGCCGAGCGGCTCGCCGTATTGCGGCAGCCGAACGTCACGCATCTCGCGGCGACGCGCATCGTCGCCGAAACGCAGCCGGGCACGCTGCTGCTCGAAGACGACGAACGCGGGCTGCTGCTCGATTTCCGGACGCTGATTCTCTGCTGCGGCGCACGCGAACTGCTGCTGCCGTTTCCGGGCTGGACGCTGCCGGGCGTCACCGGTGCGGGCGGCCTGCAGGCGCTGGTCAAGTACGGCCTCGACGTGCGCGGGCAGCGCACGGTGATCGCGGGCAGCGGGCCGCTGCTGCTGGCGAGCGCGGCGACGGCCCGCCAGGCCGGTGCGCGCGTGTCGCACGTGCTCGAACAGGCGGGCTGGGGCGATGTGGCCGGCTTCGGCGCCGGGCTGTGGCGCTGGCCGTCGAAGCTCGCGCAGGCCGCGAAGCTCGTCACGGCTGCGTACCGGGCCGATGCGCACGTCGTCGAGGCGTTCGGCGACAAGCGGCTCGAACGCGTGCGGATCCGGCACGGCGACCGCGAGTTCGACGTCGACTGCGACCGGCTCGCGTGCGGTTTCGGCCTCGTGCCGAATACGGTGCTGCCGAGCCATCTCGGTTGCCGGATCGACAACGGCGCGGTCGCGGTCGATGCGCACCAGCGTACGAGCCGCGACGGGGTGTTGGCGGCCGGCGAGTGCACGGGCGTCGGCGGCAGCGAACTGGCGATGGTCGAAGGCGAGATTGCCGGCCATGCGGCAACCGGGCAGACGGCGCCGCTGGCGGCGCTCGTCGAGCGGCGCGCGCACTGGCAGGCGTTCGCGGACGCCGTGCGCGAGCGGTTTGCGATCCGCGAACCGATCCGCCGGCTGGCGCGGCCCGATACGCTGCTGTGTCGCTGCGAAGACGTGCGTTTCGAGGCAGTCGCGCAAGCGCCGGGCTGGACGGCCGCGAAACTGCAGTCGCGTTGCGGGATGGGCGCATGCCAGGGCCGCGTGTGCGGTGCGGCTGCGCAGGCGTTGTTCGGCTGGACGCCGCCGGTACCGCGCACGCCGCTCGTGCCCGCGCGGGTCGGTACGCTGATGCTGGACGGCACGGGCTCCTGCGACGGCGCGTGACGGATCGCGGAATTACGGAATCGCAACATCGCAACATCGCAACATCGCAACATCGCAACATCGCAACATCGCAACATCGCAACATCGCAACATCGCAACATCGCAACATCGCAACATCGCAACATCGCAACATCGCAACATCGCGGCCCGGTTGACACCGGGCCGCGTCATTCATTCCGCCGTCACTTTCTCCCATCCGCCGACCTGCGGCGCGGCACAGGCGCGCAGGCACTCGATCGTCGCGGCCACCGCCGCGCGATTCGCACTGTCGGGGTGCCAGTACATCGACACCGCGCCCTGGCCTTCGAGCTGCATCGGCAGGATCCGGATCGCGTTCAATTGCGCGAAGCGCTGCGCGGCACGATACGACGCGACACCGAGCAGGTCGGTGTTGTTCAGCAGCGTGAGGTTGAGGATCGACGAATTCGATTCGACACAGTGGGGCGGCCGAACGCGGCCGGCGGCCGTCAGCGCGGTTTCGAGCGCGTTGTGCACGGGCGTGCCCGACGGCCACACGATCCACGAACAGGCGAGCACGTCGTCCCAGCCGACCGACGCCGCACTGGCGAGCGCGTGACCGGGCCGCGCGACGAACACGACCGGATCGACATACAGCGCTTCGGCATGCAGCAGCGGATCGACGGATGTCGACCCCGAGCGGCCCACGACGATGTCCAGTTCGCTGCGCGCGAGCTGCGGCATCAGCTGGTTCATCGTGCTTTCGGTGAGCCGCACCTGCGCGCGCGGCATCCGTTTGAGCAGTTGCGACACCGCGAGCGGCACCGTGTCGGCCGCCGCGACGCCTGACGTGCCGATCGTCACGAGGCCGCTGCCGCCTTCCCGCAGCGCGGCCATGTCGTCGCGCGCGACGTCGAGCTGCGCTTCGACGCGACGCGCATGCTCGATCAGCGCTTCGCCGTAGGAGGTCGGCCGCAGCCCGCGCGCATGCCGTTCGAACAGCGGCAGCCCGACGTCCTCTTCCAGTTCCTTCAGCCATTTCGACAGCGCGGGCTGCGTGGTCGCGAGCGCCACCGCCGACTGGCTCAGGTTGCCGGTGCCGGCAAGGCTCAACAGTACCTGCAGATGCCGCAGTCGCAGCCGGTGGGTCCAGTCCATCGCATGCCTCGTCGCAAGAAGGTATATCCAGAATGATATGGATTAGATGATTTGACCATTTTACCGGGTATGTCTGGGTCGAATATAAATCTGCTGACGGACTGCAGTACGGTCCCCGACCCGACATAGCGCCGACGCCGATCGGCCGACTCCCAGGAGACATCATGACGACCCATCCGGATGCGTCGCGCGCCGCCTACTACGCACGGATCGCCGAGCAACGCCTGGCGCCGCTGTGGGAATCGCTGCACAACCTCGTGCCGAAATCCCCGCAGCCGGCCGCGCAGGCCGCGATCTGGAAGTACGCGCAGGTGCGCGACCTCGTGATGCAGGCCGGCAGCGTGATCAGCGCGGAAGAAGCCGTGCGCCGCGTGCTGGTGCTGGAGAACCCCGGGCTGCCCGGCAAGTCGAGCATGACGCCGAGCCTGTACGCAGGGCTGCAGCTGATCCTGCCCGGCGAGATCGCGCCGAGCCACCGGCATACGCAGTCGGCGCTGCGCTTCATCGTCGAAGGGCGCGGCGCGTGGACGGCCGTGAACGGCGAGCGCACGACGATGCATCCGGGCGACTTCATCATCACGCCGTCGTGGGCATGGCACGACCACGGCAACCCGTCGGAGGAAGCGGGCGGCGAGCCGGTCGTGTGGCTCGACGGGCTCGACATTCCGCTCGTCGCGCACCTCGACGCGGGCTTCGCGGAGAACTACCCGGAAGCCGTGCAGCCCGTGAATCGCCCGGAAGGCGACAGCCTCGCCCGCTTCGGTCACAACATGGTGCCGGTGCGGCATCGCGCGAGCGATCCGACGTCGCCGGTGTTCAGCTATCCGTACGCACGCACCCGCGAGGCGCTCGACGTGCTGTACCGGAACGGCGAGCTCGATGCGTGGGACGGCGTGAAGCTGCGTTATGTGAACCCCGCGACGGGCGGCTGGCCGATGCCGACGATCGCCACCTTCATGCAGTTCCTGCCCGCCGGTTTCGACGGCCGCACGTACCGCAGCACCGACGCGACGATCTACTGCGTCGTCGAGGGCAGCGGCACCGCGTTCATCGGCGGCAACGCATTCGAATTCGAGCCGCACGACATCTTCGTCGTGCCGTCGTGGGCGCCGGTGCGGCTGTCGGCGTCGTCCGACAGCGTGTTGTTCAGCTATTCCGACCGGCCTGTGCTGTCCGCGCTGAACCTGCTGCGCGAAGCGCGCGACTGACGCCGGCAGCGTTCAAGGATTCCGTTTTCCGCGCGCCGCCGGCGCGGCGCGACCCCTTCATTCATGTTTACGCTGGAGCCATTGATGACTTTCGTTTTTCCGCCCGAAGCGCCCGTGGCGCTCCCCGTTGCCGGCAGCGATGCCCGGTTCGCGGTACGCCGCGTCTATTGTGTCGGCCGCAACTACGCGGCCCACGCGCGTGAAATGGGCTTCGATCCCGATCGCGAGCCGCCGTTCTTCTTCTGCAAGCCGGCCGATTCGATCGTGCCGGTCGGGTACGGCGAAACGCTCGATCTCGCGTATCCGTCGCAGACGCAGAACTATCACTACGAAGCCGAACTCGTCGCGGTGATCGGCAAGGGCGGGGCGGACATTCCGCTCGAACGCGCGCTCGAACACGTGTGGGGTTACGCGGTCGGCCTCGACATGACGCGTCGCGACCTGCAGATGAAGATGCGCGAAATGGGCCGGCCGTGGGAGATCGGCAAGGCGTTCGACCGCTCGGCGCCGATCGGCCCCGTGCATCCGGCGAGCGACGTCGGCCATTTCGAACAGGGCGGCCTGTGGCTGACCGTCAACGGCACGACGAAGCAGAAAAGCGACGTGTCGCACCTGATCTGGTCGGTCGCGGAAACGGTGGCCGACCTGTCGAAGTTCTTCCGCCTCGAACCGGGCGACGTGATCTTCACGGGCACACCGGAAGGTGTCGGCGCGGTGGTGGCGGGCGACGTGATGAAGGTCGGCGTCGAGCGGCTCGGCGAACTGGCCGTGCGCGTGGTCTGACGCATCTTCCCCGAAAGGCGACATCGTGCAACTGCATAGCTTCTTCAACAGTTCGACCTCCTACCGGGTGCGCATCGCGCTCGCGCTGAAAGGGCTGCCCTACGACACGCTGCCGGTGAACATCCGCACCGGCGAGCATCGCGACGCGGCCTACGTCGCGAACGTGAACCCGTCCGCAGCGGTGCCGGCGCTGATCGACGGCGATTTCGGTCTCGGCCAGTCGCTCGCGATCGTCGATTACCTCGACCAGATCCAGCCGACGCCGCGACTGATTCCGCTCGAACTGCGACATCGTGCGCGCGTGCTGGAACTCGCGGCGCTGATCGCCTGCGACATCCATCCGGTCAACAACCTGCGCGTGCTGCGCTATCTCGACAGCGAGCTGAAGGTCACGCCCCAGCAGAAGACCGCGTGGTACCGGCACTGGGTCGCGGAAGGGATGGCCGGCGTCGAGCGGCTGCTCGCGCGCGCGGACGAGGGCCCGTGGTGCTTCGGCGACGCGCCCACGCTGGCCGACGTGTGCCTCGTGCCGCAGGTCGCGAACGCGCTGCGGATGGATTGCGACCTGAGCGCGTATCCCCGCAGCCTCGCGGTGTACGAATACGCACGGCACGAGCCGGCGTTCGACGCGGCGCAGCCGCAGCGGCAACCGGATTACGTCGCGTAACACGAAGCAGGAGACAAAGATGAGCGAGACACAAGACAACGGCCGGCGCGTGCTGGTGATCGGCGGCGGCATCGGCGGGCTCGCGGCAGCGCTCGCGCTCGCACGCCAGGGCATCCGCGTGAAGCTGCTCGAACAGGCGGAGCAGATCGGCGAGATCGGCGCGGGGATTCAGCTCGCGGCGAACGCGTTCAACGCGCTCGATGCGCTGGGTGTCGGCGAGGCCGCGCGCAGCCGGGCCGTGTTCACCGACTGGCTGCAACTGATGGATGCGATCGATGCGCGCGAGGTCGCGCGCATCGATACGGGCGCCGCGTACCGCGAGCGCTTCGGCAATCCGTATGCGGTGATTCATCGAGCGGACATTCACCTGTCGATCTACGAGGCGGTCAAGGACCATCCGCTGATCGAGTTCCGGACGAGCACGCAGGTGTGCGGGTTCGAGCAGGACGGCAACGGCGTGACCGTGACCGACCAGCACGGCGAACGTTATCGCGCCGATGCGGTGATCGGCTGCGACGGCGTGAAATCCGCGATCCGCCACGCGCTGATCGGCGATGCGCATCGCGTGACGGGCCACGTCGTGTATCGCGCGGTGGTCGACGTCGACAACATGCCGAAGGATCTGCAGATCAATGCGCCGGTCGTGTGGGCGGGCCCGCATTGCCATCTCGTCCACTATCCGCTGCGCGGCGGGCGGCAGTACAACCTCGTCGTCACATTCCACAGCCGCGAGCAGGAAACCTGGGGCGTGCGCGAGGGCAGCAAGGAAGAGGTGCTGTCGTACTTCGACGGCATTCATCCGCTGCCGAAGCGGATGCTCGACCGGCCGACGTCGTGGAAGCGCTGGGCGACCGCGGACCGCGATCCGGTCGAGCGCTGGAGCGAGGGCCGCGCGACGGTGCTCGGCGACGCCGCGCATCCGATGACGCAATACATTGCGCAGGGCGCGTGCCAGGCGCTCGAGGACGCGGTGACGCTCGGCGCGGCCGTCGCGCGGGCCGACGGCGATTTCGAGGCCGCGTTCGCGCTGTACGAACGCGTGCGGATTCCGCGCACCGCGCGCGTGCTGTATTCGGCGCGCGAGATGGGACGGATCTATCACGCGAAGGGCGTCGAGCGGCTGGTGCGCAACGGGCTCTGGGTCGGCCGTACGCAGGCGCAGTTCTACGACGCGCTCGACTGGCTGCACGGCTGGCGCGCGGAGGACTGCCTGACCCCGGTTGCGTGACGCAGCTCGGCGAGCCCGATTCCGGCGGCGCGCAATTCAACGACACGACGCGCGACCGCCTTCCTGGAGGAGACATCACCATGACCGATACGCTGTCCATCGACGTCAGCGAATGGATCGACCGGCATCGCGTTGCGCCGTTTCAGGCCGCGATTGTCGTCCTGTGCTTCCTGATCGTCGCGATCGACGGTTTCGATACCGCTTCGATCGGTTTCATCGCCCCCGTCATCCGCGCGGAATGGGGCCTGTCGCCCGCGCAGCTCGCCCCGGTGTTCGGCGCGGGGCTCGCGGGGCTGATGGCCGGCGCGCTCGTGTTCGGGCCGTTCGGCGACCGGTTCGGCCGCAAGCGCCTGCTGCTCGCATGCGTCGCGTGCTTCGGCATCGCGAGTGCCGCGTCGGCGAGCGCGGGCGGCCTGACCGAGCTGATCGCGTGGCGTTTCGTGACCGGGCTCGGGCTCGGCGGCGCGATGCCCAATGCGATCACGCTGACGTCCGAGTACTGTCCCGCCCGGCGCCGTTCGCTGCTGGTGACGACGATGTTCTGCGGCTTCACGATCGGCTCCGCGCTCGGCGGGCTCGCGGCCGCTGCGCTGATCGAGCACCACGGCTGGCGCGCGGTGCTCGTCGTCGGCGGCGCGGCGCCGCTGCTGCTCCTGCCGGTGCTCGCGTGGCGGCTGCCGGAATCGGTGCGCTATCTCGTCAATCGGCACGCGCCTTCCGCGCGGATCGCGGCGATGCTGGGCCGCATCGCGCCGGATCCCCGGCTTGCGAACGCGTCGTTCACCGCGCCCGCCGGCAAGCCGGCCGGATCGCCGCTTGGCCGCCTGTTCGGCCCCGACCTGTTGCGCGGCACGCTGCTGCTGTGGCTCACGTTCTTCATGAGCCTGCTGGTCATCTACCTGCTGTCCAGCTGGCTGCCGACGCTGCTGCGCACGACCGGCGCGACGCTGCGGACGGCCGCGCACGTGACCGCGATGTTCCAGGTCGGCGGCACGCTCGGTGCGATCGTCCTCGGCTGGCTGATGGACCGTTTCGACCCGCATCGCGTCCTGGCCTGCAGCTACGCGGCGGCCGGCGTGTTCGTCGCGGCGATCGGCGTGGTTGCCGCGTCGCCGTGGGGTGCCGCGCTCGCCGTGTTCGCGGCCGGTTTCTGCGTGTCGGGGTCACAGGTCGGCGCGAATGCGCTGTCGGCCGCGTTCTATCCGACCGAGTGCCGCACCACCGGTGTGAGCTGGGCGAACGGGATCGGCCGTGGCGGCTCGGTCGTCGGATCGATGGCGGGCGGTGCGATGCTGGCGATGGGCGTGCCGTTGTCGACCGCGTTTGCGGTCGTCGCGGCGCCGTGCGTGATCGCGGCGATCGCGGTGCTCGCGCTCGGCGCGGTTCGTGCCGGTGCGGCGCGCGTGCCCGCCGCGAAGACGATGGCGGGCGAGCGCGCCTGAGCAAAGGAGGGCGCAAGGCCGGTCGTCGGCAGACAGGGAGATGCAACATTATATGAATCAATATAATATTGATTTTTTAATTGTCTCCCAGTGCCGATGAACGACGATCTTTCCGCCGGGTTTCCGGAACCCGACCAGATGCGCGCGGCCGCCGAATCGGCCTGCGCGCTGCTCAAGGTGCTGTCGAATCCCGACCGGTTGATGCTGCTCTGCGAGCTGTCCCAGGGTGAGCGCTGCGTGAGCGATCTCGAGGCAGCGCTGGACATCCGTCAGCCGACGCTGTCCCAGCAGCTCGGCGTGTTGCGCGACAACGCGCTGGTCCGCACGCGCCGCGACGGCAAGAACATCCACTACTCGCTCGACAGCCCTGCCGCGATCGCGGTGATGGGCGTGCTGTACGAACAGTTCTGCGGCCCGGCCGCGAAGGGGCGGCGCGATGCAGCTTGATGCGCTTCATTTCACGCCGTGGCTGTCGCTGGCCGGCGGCGTGCTGATCGGGCTCGCCGCCGCGTGGCTCGTCGCGTTCAACGGCCGGATTGCGGGCATCAGCGGCATCGTCGGCGGCTTGCTCACGGCACGCGCCGGCGAGCGCGGCTGGCGCGCCGCGTTCGTCGCCGGGCTGGTCGCGGCGCCGCTTGCGATGCGCGTCGCAGGGAACAGCCTGAAGCCGCAGGTCGATGCGGGCTGGTTCGAACTGGTGGCGGCCGGGCTGCTGGTCGGAATCGGCACGCGGTACGCCGGAGGCTGCACGAGCGGCCACGGCGTGTGCGGGATGTCGCGCGGTGCGCTGCGTTCGGTGGTCGCGACGGTGGTCTTCATGGTCGCGGGCTTCGCGACCGTATTCGTGCGACGGCACGTGCTGGGAGGCTGACATGCAGGCAGGATTCGCGTTTCTGGCGGGGCTGCTGTTCGGCATCGGCCTCATCGTGTCGGGCATGGCCAATCCGCAGAAGGTGCTCGGCTTTCTCGACCTGGCGGGCCGCTGGGATCCATCGCTCGCGTTCGTGATGGCCGGCGCGACCGGGGTGGCCGTGTTCGCGTTCGCATGGGCGAAGCGCCGGACGCGGTCATGGCTCGGCCTGCCGATGCAGTTGCCGGCCCTGCGGGCGATCACCGTGCGCCTCGTTGCCGGAAGTGCCGTGTTCGGCATCGGCTGGGGGATCGCCGGGTTCTGCCCGGGGCCCGCGATCGTGTCGATCGGCTTCGGGTCGGCGAAGGGGATCGCGTTCGTCGTCGCGATGCTGGCCGGGATGGCGATATTCGAGTGGTTCGAACGGCGCAGAAGCGTGCGGTGATGCGGTGACCGCCGCATGCCGGAGGCGCGCTGCGGCGGTTGCGCCGGTGGTCAAGGTCGGTCGATCCGCATGAGCACGGCCCTACCGGGTCGCGCCGGATCCCCATCGGCTGATGCGGCGCGGCGTGACGCTCCTCCGTGACACCACGGCAGGTTTCCATTTCACGAATGCTCGTGTACACGATGGCCGCCGCGCATCCTCCCGGACAACCGGCGCAGGATCGCGCGCCATGCCACGAGCCATCCGCTCCGGCTTGCCGGTTCCACGACGGCCATGCTGACCGCACCCGCGCCGCCGGCCGACAGCGCCACGTGGCCGGCCGTCTCGAGCGTCAGGCATTCCCCTTCGTCGAGCAAGCGGCGGATGTGCTGTGGCGCGTCGGGCAGCCAGTCGAGCCCGCCGTGGCGCAGCGTGACCGCAAGCGCGCCGTCCAGCACGATCAACTGGCTGCCCTTGTCGAACCACGCAAAGTGGCTTTGCCCGGCGTCGAGCCGGATGTGATGCGTTCGCATGGCGATTCCCTTTCGCAATTGCGCGGCCTCGCGGCGGCGAGGCGACAGCGTGCAGTCAGGTTAGGGAAACGGGCACCGCCACGACAGATTCAGGGGACGGGAATCTGTTGCGGTGCAGACGACGATTTTGCGCCGCTGTATCGGTGGGTTTCCCTGGAATCTGTATCTGGCGTGCCATCGGCCGCGCGGGCACGATCGCCTGCATGACGCCTTTCACCGATTCATCCCGCCCACCGTTGCCGATGGACGGCGAGCCGCTTTACGAACGGCTCGCCGAGCATTACCGCCGCATCATCTCGGCCGGCACGCTGTCGCCCGGCGACCGGATGCCGTCGGTGCGGGCGTTCATGGCACAGCACGGCGTGAGTCTGTCGACCGCGATTCAGGCGTTCCGGCGGCTCGAGGATACGGGCTGGTGCGAGGCGAAGCCGCGCTCCGGCTACTTCGTGCGGCGCCGCGCGGCAGTCGCGCTCGAAACGCTGCCGGAAAGCGACGGGCCGCCGCTGAGCGTCGAGCCGCCGTTCGCGGGCCTCCACGAGCGCGTGTCGCGTGTGATCGACCGCGCCAACGCGACGCCCGATGCGCTGAATCTCGGCGGCGCGTCCGCGCTGGCCACGCTGTATCCGGCCGAGCGCCTGCAGGCGCTCGCGATCCGGTTGTTGCGGCGCAAGCCCACCTTGCTGACCGATGCGGGGCCCGTCGGCGGTTCGCCCGAGTTCCGGCAGACGATGGCCAAGCGCGCGTTGTCTTATGGCGTGACGTTGACGCCGGACGACGTGATGTCGACGAGCGGCGGCGTCGATGCCGTGAATCTCGCGTTGCGTGCGGTCGCGCGCCCCGGCGACACGATCGCGATCGAATCGCCAGCGTTCTTCGGCTTGATCCAGTTGCTCGAAAGCCTCGGCTTGCGCGCACTCGAAATCCCGGCCAGCCCGACGACCGGCCTGTCGATCGAGGCGCTCGAAGTGGCGCTGACCGCGTATCCGGACATTCGCGCCGTGGTGGTCGTGCCGAACCTGCAGAACCCGCTCGGCTGCGTGATGCCCGACGGGCGCAAGGCCGCGCTCGTCTCGCTCTGTTCGCGCCACGGCGTGGCCGTGATCGAGGACGAGCCTTATCGCGAACTCGTCGAGGCGCCCCAATCGGTCAAGCCGGTCAAGGCATGGGATCGCGACGGCACGGTGATCTACTGCCCGTCGTTCAACAAGGTGCTGGCCCCCGGGATGCGGCTCGGCTGGATAAGCGCGGGGCGCTGGCACGCGCGCGTGAAGATGCTGAAATTCGCGCACAGCCGGCACAACGCCGCGTTGCTGCAGGCCGTTGCGGCCGAATTCGTCGGTTCGGGCGCGTTCGATCGCCACCTGCGCCGGTTCCGCGAACAGTTGCGCGTGCAGCGCGACGTGACGATCGACGCGATCGCACGGCATTTCCCGGCCGGAACCCGGATGAACCAGCCGCCGGGCGGGATGCTGCTGTGGATCGCGTTGCCGGACGGCGTGCGCTCCGAGGCGCTGTTCGATGCCGCGCTGGCGCACGGGGTCAGGATCGCGCCCGGGGCGATCTTCTCGAATTCCGACCGCTTCGACGGTTATATCCGGCTTGCTTGCACGCGCGTGTACGATGCAGCGCACGAAGCGGCGTTCGAAACGCTCGGCCGCCTCGTACGGGAAGCCATGGCGGCCAGATAAGCGCGGTGGCCGCCGGCCGGGCTTGCGAAACCGCAATTGCACTGGCCTTCCGGGCCATCGACGCGGCCAGTCGCCGCCATTTCATCGGCTGGCCGAGTGTGTGGCGAGGTGCTGGCGGATCAGCGACAGGTAACGATCGCCGACCGAGAAATCGCGCGCGGCGCGCGGCCGTTCGGCCTGGCGCAACGTGGCCGGTGCGCTCATGCCCAGGTAACGGCAAACGGCGGACGGGAAGGGCTTGCGTGTATGCCCGAGCTGGCGAGCCGCGCGCTCGACGCGGGCGTCACCGACCTGGGCGCGGAGCCATGCCAGCACTTGGCGATCGGCGTCGTTGACGATGCGGACCAGATGTTCCACTTTAAACAGGGACCCTTGTTGCATAAGGCTCTCCGGGTGTTTTCGTCGATAAATCAGGTCTGGCGACCACCCTGGCTACCATGAAAGGCTGCGCTGGACCTGGAGCCACCAACCGGTGCTGTCGACGGGAGCGCCGAGCTTCTGCCGCTGCCGGAATACTGGTTGGTTGTACAGCTGGTTATCCATACAGTATTGTGGGTGAAGCGGGTTGTCAAGCGCAAAACGACCAATGAGGGAACAAAGAAGGAAGATGAGACGGGAGGGGCGGCGCTCGGGGCTGAGCGCCAGAGGGAGGGTTAGGCGGCGTCCGGGCCGGCCATGATCGCTTCGACGCTTTCGGCGGTGATGCCGCTGGAGCGCTCGCCGATCTTGACCAGTTTCAGCTTCCCCTTGTCGACGAGGCGGTAGACGGTGGTTCGGGAGACGCTGGTCATATCCATGACCGCCTTGATGCGATACAGCTTCTTCGGAGTCCTGGTGGTTTCCATGTTTCGACCTAGTGTGGTGGTGGCCAGAGCGCGTATGTTATGGAGCGCTCTGGCGCGTCGCAACACAATCCAGGTGTCTATCGTATAGTCCGCGGCGTCAGCCGAAGAGGCCCAACGCAGGCACAGCGTAGGTGGCCAAATAGAACAACACGACGAGAAGCGTCGCAACGGCAAAGACGGTGCCCCATTTCCGATTCGACCACCGCTTATACGCGACCGCATTCAGAAGGCAGAATACGATGGCGGGCCAAATCAGCAGTCCCAGCGTTACCAGGAAAAAGGCTGCGTGAGAGCCACAATGCTCAAGATCGTTGCAGCCCGTGGAATGTGAGGGAGGCGTGGGCCAGTGCATATGGCTGAATGTGTAGCCTGATGCCCATGTGACCAGCAAACCCCACACGAACCCCAACAACGCAAGCCCTGTACGCTTCATTTCACTTCCCAAAATAGGATTTCTTTCGAATTGGCCAGATCGGAGAACGCGTTGTCTCTTCGACCTCGCAACCATGACAACGGGTTCGGCATCGAGGACATCCCAACGCGGAACCGCAGGAACGATGCCCAGTTGGGAGTCAACGTGTCCTTGTTCCACAGGTCGATGTGCCCGCCTGTAAGGGGGCTGTCCGAGGAATCACCTTCTTGTCGCCAGTATCCGAAAAAGTAGATGATGCCCGTCCGACCTTTTACCTTGCTCTGCCAATCCGCGCCAGTGATGTTCTCGGGTTTGCCGAGTCCCAAGAACGGTTGCAGTTTCAACCACTCTGCAAGTTCATAAGCACGAGTTGCCGTTGGCTTGTTGTTTAGCATCAGACGGCCCAGCTCTTTCTTTCCAGGCATGGGTTTCACGACCTTCTGCGAAAACGACTTCATATCGCTTCCGATATTGTGAAAGGTGACGCTCATGC
Source organism: Burkholderia reimsis (assembly GCF_003294055.1). Lineage (NCBI taxonomy): Bacteria > Pseudomonadati > Pseudomonadota > Betaproteobacteria > Burkholderiales > Burkholderiaceae > Burkholderia > Burkholderia reimsis. The sequence goes on along the minus strand of NZ_QMFZ01000005.1, from coordinate 258,989 downwards.
GGATGGCACACTGGTTCTCGTATTGACCTGTCTTATCGTCGTACGGGTCCTTGCTTGGATAGGCGTTCCAAAGCTCTTGAAACGTGATCGATTTCAGCTGGACCGGCTTGACTGAATCACGCGTATTGTTCGAGCGAACCGTGAGCGGTTTGTTCGGCATTGTTAAGCCTCGTTTTGCTTAGCGATTGCGTCGTCTCCCCAATAGACCGTGTAGTCGTCGGAGTTATGGCCGGTATGGATGCGCGGTAGCATGCCGCTTGCATCGAGTTTTCCCTGGAACACCCGACCATCCGTTGTTTCGACGTAGTACGGGTATCCCGCCGGACCATCAGCGGTCACCTTCACTTGCTCGTCGTAGGCCTTGGTCAAAGTTGACGCGACAGCCCCGGCAGCGGCAACGCCGGCAGCGGCGAAACCAGACGAGCTTTGCTGGCCGCTACCGCCCAGGTCATCGTCGCACCATGACTCGCCGCTAAGCGTCGCAATTATGCGCGGTGGTCGCGGGCATTTGCACATGACGATGTCGCCATCCAGGGCGATCTCCGCTACGAACTGTATGCGGTAGGGTCCCCCGGACTTAGCAATGACGCCGTTGCTCTTACATGCTGTACAAAATGCCTGACCACCAACCAGGGCGACTTGGTGGCCCATGAAGGTCATTGGCGGCCCGCCCGCTGGTAGAACGGTGCCGCCACTGGATAGAGTATCGCCCACAGACGCGATTCTTCTTTTCATTGTTTGGCCCTCTCAGAGAACCCAATCTTATTCGCGTGGCTGCGTAATTTATCTCAATTTTACCGAGGGGCGCTATATCATCCTTTTCGAGAATCGGTTGATCTTGCAGCGGGGCCAAGGAATCTCATGCAACCGAGGATGGCTTCCAGACACCGGTAGTTGAGAGCTTCAGAGTGTCGCCGGCCTTCGCACCAGTCGACGTCTGCGCAATCCCCGAGTGAGAGCTGCAAGTTGCCTTGCGACCACGGGATGAATCCAGTCGGCGAAGCTGCTGCGAATGGTCCCGTGAAATTCGCGGTCCAGACCGACGCAACATCGGAACAGATGGCGGGGAAGAGCGGGAACGTGCCGCCGATGGGCTAACCCACCCACACCAGTCGCCGGGTCGTTCGAAGCGCTACCGTTCCAGACGCCACCATTGACGCGGAACCATGCAATGCGCGATGTCGCGTCGATCGCTACGCCGACCGTGTCGCCGGCAACGTTGAATGCCGCACCCGAGCCAGAGTTCGTGCCACCGTCTCGATACACGTTCCCGCTCGACTGGAATTTCCCGATCGTCCCCTGACCGTCGTTATATCCGACATGGGCGCCCATCGCCTCGTTACGCGGGCACACGCCGACCGCGGCGTTCCCGCTGGACATGCCCGAGACGAACGTGGTTTCGAAATACCATTTTGAGATCCGTAATTGGTATGCGATTTTTCGCAGGGGGCAGGTCACGACCGCAAGCGGGTGCGTATGCGGCTGGCCGTTCGGTCAGGATCAGCGAGCCGGCGCGACGATGCGCGTGACCCGGGCAACAGCGGCCGCAGCGGCCGCAGGGGCGACCAGGGCAGCGGGCGCCGCGGAGGCGGTGCCCTCCGAATAGCGCGCGTCGGTCAGCGTGCCGAGGAACGCGACGATGTCGTCGATCTCCGCGTCGGTCAGCGCGGGCGGCGTGCCGGGCCGGCGGTTCATCGGCGTCGAGTTGACGTTGATGTTGCCGCGATAGGCGGCCGGCACATCGTCGAACGTTCCGGCCCCGTGATACCAGAAGCCCGGGTCGGTCGAGCGCGTGTTGTAGAACGCGACCGCGTCGCGCAGCGTCGTGAACACGCCGTTGTGCATGAACGTCTGCTTGAGCGCGACGTTGCGCAGCCCCGGCGTGCGCAGGTAGCCGCACCATTGCGTCGGCTCGGGCCAGCGCAGCCGCCGGGCGGTGTCGCACAGCCCGTTGTCGAAATGACGCGGATCGCGGTTTGCCGGCAGCGCGCGGTTGCGCGGCACCGCGATCGCGTCGTAGCCGAAATCGGTGAAGAGCGAACGTTCCGGTCGGCTCGACGTCTCCGACAGCGTGTGACAGCTCATGCAGTTGCCCTTGTCCGGATTCCGGAACAGCGCGAGGCCGCGCATCTCGGCCGGCGCGAGCGGCTTGCGCGTGCGCAGGAACGCGTCGAAACGCGACGTGAACGGCGCCATCTCGTCGCTCTGCAGATAGGCCTCGACGGCCAGGCCCAGCGCCCGCACCAGTTGCCCGGGATCGCGCCGCACCGACGCGCCGAAGCGCGCGGCGAGATCGGGCGCGAGTTCGGTCGCGTCGACCTTGCGCAGCAGCGCGGCCGGCGACCGGTTGTTCATCTCGTTCGGATCGAACAGCGGCCCGCGGATCTGCTCGGCGAGCGTATCCGCGCGACCGTCGCTGAACAGGCCGCCGAACGGCGACGGTGCGGGCGCGTCGTCGTCCTGGTAGAAGTGGCGGCGCGGCACGTAACGCACATAGAGCAGCGACGGCGCGTTGCGCCGGCTGAAACGCCCGGGACGGCTGCCTTCCGGCACGCCGGGCCCCGCGAGCGAGGCGGCCGACAGCGTCGGCGCAAACGCGCGGCCCGCGTCGTGGCAGCCCGCGCACGACATGCCGCGCGGCTCGGACAGCCGTGAATCGAAGAAGATCCGGCGGCCGAGCGCGACGAGTGTCGGGTCGGGGGCGAAGCGCGCGGTCGCCGCGTCGATCTTGCCCGTCACCTGCGGCGTGCCGTTGCCGATCGTGTCGACGACTCGCGAAGGCGGCGCACCGGGAAGCAGGACGGTTTCGGCCGGCGCGGCGTGCGCCGCGAGCGTCAGGCCCGCGAGCACGGCAGCGGCCAGCGTGCGCAGCGTTTGCCGGCCGCGCGCATGGCGGCCGTCACATCGAACTCCTTCACTCACGGCGCGATGAACCCCGTCTTGTCGCAGGCGAGCGTCGTGCCCGACTGGTTGCACGACGCGAGCAGCTTGCCGGCCGCCGAATACGCGTGGAAGACCCAGCCGGTCGCCGGGGCGGCCCGGCGTTCCATGATCAGGAAGCCGAAGCTGTTGTTGTGCGACAGCCGCTCGATCACGGCGCCCGGTGCCGGTGTCAGGCCGGCCGGGAACGGGTCGGGCAGCGCGACGTCGAGATTGTCGCCGCCGTTGCCGGACACGATCGTCGCCGGGTGCCCGGACGAGAAGTTGATCGCCTGGAAATCGTGCACGTGCCCGTGCAGCGCCACGTGCACGCCGGGCGGGTAGTACGCCTGGGCGTTGAGGCTCGCCATCACCGACTGCAGTGCGAGGTTGCCCGGCGCGGGCGTGCTGCCGGCGATCGGCGCGAACGCGAGGATCGGATGGTGGTTCGTGAAGATCGTCGTCGTCATGCCGGCCTTCGACGCGAGTGCGGCGACCGTCTGGAACTGCTTCTGGTAGATGCCGAACTGCGCGTCGGTCGTCTTGAGCGGCGTGCGGCCGACCTTCGCGGTGTCGAACACGATCACCTGCGAGCCGCCGCCGAGCGATACCGCATAGGGTTCCGAATAGTTCGCGTTGTTGTCGTTGGCCGGATCGTCGCACGAGCGCGCGGCCGAATACGGGCGCGGATCGAGGAAGCGGAACCAGCCCTGGCCCGCGCGTGCGCATTCCTCGTGGTTGCCGCGCACGACGACCCACGGTGCCTTCGCGAGCAACGGCGCGGCCGGGCGGAACAGGTCGGCCTGCCACGTATCCCAGCCGTAGCCCCACGGGCTGTCCTTGCAGCCGGCGATGTCCGGCGGGCATGCGTTTTCGCGGTAGTGGTAGTCGCCGATGTGCATCACCAGGTCGGGGGACAGCTTCGCGATGCTGGCCGCGATCGTGTCGAGCGGCCAGACCGTCGCGTCGTTGCACGCCTGCCATGCGTTGTCGGCTTTCTTCATGCGGCAGCCGGTGTCGGCGATGATCGCGATACGTTGCGGCTGCGCCTTCGGCAGCGGCAGCGTGCGGCCCGCGACGCTCGCCGCCTGCGCACCGGCCGGCAGCGTCGCTTCGCAGACGGACACCGGGAAGCTCGACGGCTTCGAATCGGACGGATCGCTGGCGGTCGGCCGCTGGGCGATGGTCGCGGCGCCCGCGCGCAGGGACATGCGCGACAGCTTGCCGTCGACGCTCAGTTGCGGGCACAACGGATCCCCGGTGGAAGCGGGGGTGTAGTTCGTGATGACGCGCGCGATCGCCTGGTTCGTATCGCCGATCTCGACCCATGCGGCCTGGACGTTGGCCGACGCACTCGCCGGATCGTCCGGCGAATCGATGTGGTTCGAGCACGCGGACAGCGCGGCGAAAGCAACAAGGGGAGCGCAGCGGACGAGCAGCGCGCGCGGGAGGAGTCGTCGCATGGGAGGCACCGTGGGAAAGTCGTCAACGATACGCAGCGCGAATGTAAGAAATGTGAAAACTACGGCGCGTAACGGGAACTCGCACGCCGGCAGGGCGTCGCCGTTGCGGCGGCAGGTCGCAGCCGGGAGGGGCTTGACTTCAAGCCGGCTTGAAGCAGCAGAGTGCGAGGCACGATCAATGAACCAGAAGGGGAATCGACGATGGAAACCAGACGGCCCAATGACGAACAATCCGCGCTTTGGAACGGCCCGTCGGGCCGCGCCTGGGTCGAGACACAGGCGCTGATCGACCGGATGTTCGAGCCTTTGGAGCGATTGCTCGTGGAGGCGGTTGCCACGTCGTCCGCGCGCAGCGTGCTCGATGTCGGCTGCGGCACGGGCGCGGTCACGGTTGCGATCGCGCGGCGGCTCGGCGCGCATGCGCAATGCACGGGCATCGATATCTCGGCCCGGATGATCGACGCTGCGCAGGCGCGTGCCGAACGCAGCGGCGTCCACGCCCGCTTCGTGCGTGCCGATGTGCAGACGCACGCGTTCGAGCCCGCGAGCGTCGACCTGATCGTGTCGCGCCTCGGCGTGATGTTCTTCAACGATCCGGTTCGCGCGTTCGCGAATCTGCGCCATGCGGCGCGGCCGGATGCGCGGATGCGGTTCGTCGCATGGCGCAGCGCGGCAGACAATCCGTTCATGACGATCGCCGAGCGGGCCGCGGCGCCGTTGCTGCCGAACCTGCCCGCACGGCGGCCCGGCGCGCCGGGGCAGTTCGGCTTCGGCGACCGGCAGCGGATCGCGTCGGTGCTGGCGGACAGCGGCTGGGCGGACGTGGCGATCGAGCCGGTCGAACTGGCATGCGCGCTACCCGCGACCGCGCTGGACGACTACATCACCCGGCTGGGCCCGGTCGGGCTGGCGTTGCTGGAAGTGGACGACGCAACGCGGCGGCGCGTGGTCGACACGATGCGTGCCGCATTCGAGCCTTACGTCGACGGCGCGGATGTGCGCTTCGACGCGGCTTGCTGGCTCGTGACGGCGCGTGCACCGTCCGCGTGACGCGCTGCGGCAAGGAAGCGGATCGGGGAAGGGGCGGCCGCTTCGTCCCGCGCGTCGTCGTTCGCGCGGGACGTGGCCGGGCCGCACGACATACGCGCGTCAGCGTCGCCGCGCGCGCAGCATCAGCCACGCGCAACCGCCGGCGACCAATGCGAGACCGAGCAGGACGGCCTCGACGCCGAGCGCGAACCCGGGCGGCATGTCCCCGGTGTCCGGCATTGGCGCCAGGTTGATACCCATCGCGACGGCGCCGCCGGCGAGCAGCGCCGCGCAGACGATCCAGTAGACCTTGCCGCGCGGCGCCGCGGCGCGGATCCGCCACAGCGCGATGCCGGCTCCGCCGAGATAGAGCACGGCGAGCGTGCCGAGCGCGATGACGTCGGAGGCGCGGCTTTGCAGGAGCCCGGTCATCGTGCGGCTCCGTCGGGTGTGGCAGGCCGCCGCGGCGCAGTAAAGACGGCGGGCAGGTTCATTCGGCCTCCGTCGCATGCCCCGGCGCGCGGCTCAGCAGATGCGTGCGCTTGTCGGCCGCGAGCGACACGTAGCGTTCGTACTGGCGCAACACGTCGGCAATCACTTCGTCGCCGCGCAGGTATTCGACGTCGTAGCCGAGCCGCCCGTCCTCGAAGAACGTGACGATCCCGTACACGTGGGCCCGAGCCGCTTCCGGCCCGGCCGTCTCGCGCACGAGGAACGCGGCCGCGGATTTCACCGTCACGCGCACGCCGTACACGAAATCGCGGTGGTCGGCGGTCGGCACGGTGAGGCGCACGGCGTCGTCGCTGTCGCGTTGCACGTGCGCATCGACGCCGCCCGCGCGCAACTCGTCGGCGACCTTGCGCAGCGCCGGCTCGACCGTTTCGGCGACGAACTGGCGTGCTTCGGCTTCGGTCGTCTGCCGCAGGATGTGCGTCAGGCGGTGGCGCCAGTGCTGGCCGGTCCAGAAGCTCGTCGCGGGCGCGACGTCCTGCGAATAGTGCACGCGGTCGGCCGCGAGTCCGCGCCACAGCCCGTAGCAGAGCGCGATCATGATGATCGCGACCGGCAGCGCGGCGATCAGCGTCATCGCCTGCAATGCGCCGAGCCCGCCGGCGACGAGCAGCACCGCGGCCGTCACGCCGAGCAGCAACGCCCAGAACAGCCGTTGCCAGACGGGCGAGCGCGCGTGGCCGCGCGTCGCGATCTGGTCGATCACGAACGCGCCCGAATCGGCGGACGTGACGAAGAACACCGCGATCAGCACGATCGCGGCGATCGACAGCAGTTGCGACAGCGGCAGGAAATCGAAGAAGCGGAACAGCAGCGCGTCGACATTGGTGGCCGTCTGCGCGAGCGCGCCGGCCGCGCCATGCGTATCGAGCCAGATCGCGCTGTTGCCGAACACGGTCATCCACACGAGGTTGAACGCGGTCGGCACGAGCAGCACGCCGATCACGAACTGGCGGATCGTGCGGCCGCGCGAGATGCGTGCGATGAACATGCCGACGAACGGCGACCACGATACCCACCATGCCCAGTAGAGGATCGTCCAGCCGCCGAACCAGCCTTCCTCGCGCGGCGACGCGTACGCGTACGTGCGGAACGACAGGTCGACGAGGCTCGACAGGTACTGGCCGATGTTGTCGCCGAGCGCGCGCAACAGGAACGCCGTCGGGCCCGTGACGGCGACGAACGCGAGCAGCAGGAACGCGAGCAGCAGGTTCAGTTCGGACAGCCGACGCACACCCTTGTCGAGGCCGCTCGCGGCCGACAGCCCCGCGAGGATCACGACGAGCGCGACGAGCCCGATGCGAAACGCATTGCTGCCCGTATCCCAGCCGGCGACCGTATGCAGGCCCGCGCTGATCTGCATGACTCCGTAGCCGAGCGTGGTTGCGATACCGGCGACCGTGCCGACCAGCGCGAACGCGTCGACCGTGTGGCCGATCCAGCCGTTGATACGCTCGCGCAGCACCGGATACAGCCCCGAGCGGAGCGTCAGCGGCAGGTTGTAGCGGAAGCCGAAGTACGCGAGCACGAGCCCCATCAGCCCGTAGATCGCCCACGCGTGGAAGCCCCAGTGGAAGAAGGTCATCAGCATCGCCTCGCGGGCGGCGGCGGGCGTGCCGGGGTCGACGGTCGGCGGCTTCAGGAAGTGCTGCATCGGCTCGCCGACGCCGAAGTACATGAGGCCGATGCCCATGCCGGCCGCGAACAGCATCGCCGTCCACGACACGAAGCTGAATTCGGGTTCGGCATCGTCGGGGCCGAGCCGGATGTTGCCGAAATCGCTCGCGGCGATCAGCACGAGAAACACGAGGAAGCCGGTGACGGCGAGCACGTAGAACCAGTCGAAGCGCGCGACGACCCATTGCTGGCCGGCGGAGAACAGCGCGCCGGCTTCGCTCGGGAGCAGCGCACACACGACGAGCAGTGCGCCGATGACTGCGAGCGCGGGCAGGACGACCTGCGGCTTGAATGTCGTGCGGGGCGAGGGGCGGGAATCTGGCATGGCTGGCATCCAGTTGTGGGCGCAACGAGGCGCGACGCCGCCCGGCGCGCGTGTCGCGCGTCGGACCCTGATACGGCGTGCGTCGAGTGTACCGCGGTGTCAGGACTGCAAGAAGGGGTATGCAGGATGGGTGAACCTGACGAATTGTAAGGTATCGAGGGGATCGAGAAAACCCGTGCAGTTTGCGCGGTGCGCGGACGGGGTGCTGAAAACGCCCCGCGGCGGCCGCGTATCGGATGCCCGGACAGCACGCGGGGCATCCGCGAAATACGTGTCGCCCGGGGCAGGGGCAGCGCGCCGAAGGCGCTGCCGCGATGGCTCAGAACGTGACGGCGATGCCGGCCATGCCGACGAACTGGCCGTGCGTCGTCGAAGGCGTGAGCTGCTGCGAATCGCCGACGATCGGCGCCGCATCGATCACGTGGCCGGCACCTTGCGCACCGAGCGTCCGGCCGCTCGAATGCGTGTACGCCTGCAGCGCATAGAGCGTCGTGCGCTTCGACAGGCTGTACGACTCCTTCAGCGAATACTGCTGGTAGCGGGCCGCGCTGTCGATGCCGTTCGCCTTCGACGCGAGCGTGTACGCGAACGCGCCGGCCACCGAGAATGCCGGCGTGAAACGGTATGCGGCGAGCGCGCCGTAGGTGTTGAACACGGCCGTGTCCGTGAACGCGGAGCCGTTGCCGGGCAGATACTTCACGTTCGAATAGTTGACGCCCATCGTCAGGTTGCCGAGCGTGTAGTTGCCGGCCGCCGCGACCTGCTCGACGGCCTTCGCGGTCAGGTAGCCCTGGTTCAGCACGGACACCGCGAAGCTGCCCGACGCGGCGGTCGCCGGATTCAGGAAGCCTGCCGACGAGCCCGAGCTGTTGATGCGCAGGTAGCCGGCCGCGACGCCGATCGGCCCGTTCGCATAACGCAGTGCGGCGCTGAACGTGTTGCCCTTGCCGGTCGCGCCGGCAATGCCGCCGAATGCGTACATCGCGCTCGCGGTCAGTCCGGCGAAGGTCGGCGACGTATAGGTAACCGAATTGTTCACGCGGATCGTCGTGTCGAGGCCGTCGATGTCGCCCGGGTGCGCGCCCGTCGCACCGGTCAGCCAGCTGCTCGATGCATACGGGCCGACGAACAGGAAGTAGGGCGTGTACTGGCGGCCGGCCGTCATCGTGCCGTAGCGATCGTTGCGCAGGCCGACGAAGGCCTGGCGATTGAATATCAGGCCGGCGGCGGATTGCGCGCCGTTGTTCAGGTTGAAGCCCGACTGCAGGTCGAAGATCGCATGCGTGCCGCCGCCCAGATCCTCGTCGCCGCGCAGCCCGAACTTCGACGCATACAGGTTGCCGTCGCGCATGTAGAGGTTCGAATGGCCCTGCTGGTTGTTCACGTACGCGAGCGAATCGTCGACGACGCCGTACAGCGTCACGCTGCTCTGCGCATGGGCAGCGGTCGCGCCGAGCGACGCGGTCGACAAAATCAGGATTGCATAGCGGTTGACGGGTGCTTTCATTGTCGATCTCCAGGTCTGTTCATCTTTTCAAGGTGGGCGGGAGGCTCGGTCGCCTCCTCTGCAGCGGGCGGCGGGCCGCATGAACGGCCCGCCCGATCGGGTTTGCTTCAGTGGTCGAAGGCGACGACGATGCGGCGCCATGTACCGCTTTGCGCATCCTGTTCGATGCGGGCGCCGCGCACAGCGACCGCGCCTTGCACCGACGCGGGCAGCAGGATCTCGACGCGGTCGGCCGGGCGTGCCGGTCGGCCGTCCCAGCGCACCGACACGCCGAGCACGCCCGACGCCTCGCGGCCGGTTTCGACGCGCCACAGCCCGTATTCGCCGTCGCGCCATGCTTCCGTCTCGCCGTCGTCCTCGATGCATTCGCCGTACGCGACGCCGTCCTCGATACGCGGCGCGACGACGAAGCCGCGTGTGTCGGCACGTGCGTCGAAATGCTGTTCCGCGACGTTCAGCGGCAGCACGCGGCCCTCGCGCAGCAGCATCACCGGCGTGTCGAGCGGGGCGGGCAGCGTCACGCTCGCGCCGCCGTCGAACGACCGCGCGCTCGCCCAGCACATCCAGCGCGCGCCCGACGGCAGATACACGGTGCGCTCCGTCAGGCCCGGATCGACGACCGGCGCGACGAGCAGCGCGTCGCCGAGCATCATGTCGTCGCATGCGTCGTAGCAGCGTGCGTCGCCGGGGAAATCGGCGAAGGTCGGCCGCAGCACGGGCTCGTAGCGCGTCGTCGACAGCCACAGCAGGTGATAGAGGTAGGGCAGCAGCCGGTAGCGCTGCTTGATCAGCGAGGCGACCTGCGCGGTGATCTCCGGGTACATCCACGGTTCGTTGACGGTGCCGTCGTCGTTCCACGAATGGATGCTGAAGCGCGGCATGAAGATGCCGAACTGCACCCAGCGCAGCAGCAGTTCGGGCGACGGCGCGGGCCCGGAGAAGCCGCCGATGTCGTGGCCGATGTTCGACACGCCCGACAGCGCAAGCCCGAGGCCCATCTTCAGGTTGTAGCGCAGCGTTTCCCACGACGTGTAGTTGTCGCCGGACCAGGTCTGCACATAACGCTGCATGCCGGCACCGCCGGAGCGCGACACGAGGAACGGGCGCTGCGCCGGTGCATGCGCGCGCTGCGCTTCGCGCGACGCGCGCATCATCAGCATCGTCTGCAGCACCTTCGCCTCGCGCGCGGGAAACGGCTGGCCGAAGCCGTGCGCGATCGCGTCGGGCGACCAGATCTCGTATTCGTTGTTGTCGTTCCAGGTCGACTCGATCCCGTATTCGAGCAGCGCCGACGTGACCTGCTCGCGCCACCAGCGGTACGCGTCCGGCTGCGTGAAGTCGAGATACGCGCCGACCTCGTCCCAGAACTGCACCCAGGCCGGCTCGCCGGACGCCGAGCGGATCAGCAGCCCGCGCGTTGCCGCGTCCTCGAAGGCGGGATGGTCGCGCAGCAGGCACGGCTTGATGTTCGCGCACAGGCGGATGCCGTGGTCGCGGTAATGCTGCACGAAGCCCTTCGCGTCGGGAAACTTGTCGCGGTTCCAGTTGAACACGTAGCGCTTCGCGCCGATCGACGTATAGCCCGACGACAGGTGGAACGAATCACACAGGATGTCGTGCGTGTCGCACTGTTCGACGAACTGGTTCATCTGCTGCTGCGCGTCCGGCGCATCGGTGTAGCTCATCGTCGAGCCCGAGTAGCCGAGCCCCCATTTCGGGGTGCGCGCGGGGCGCCCCGTGAGCCACGTGAAGCGCCGCGCGGCCGCGAGCGGCGTGTCGGGCGACGCGATGAAGTAGTAGTCGAGATCGCCATGCTCGGCGACGAAGTAGCGGTACGGGCCGTGATAGTTGTCGAGCTCGCGGCCCATGTCGAACGCGCAGTCCGACAGCGTGTCGTAGAACAGCCCGAACCCCTGGCACGCATCGGGCGACCACGTGATGTAGAACGGGATGTGCTTGTACAGCGGGTCGGTGTGCTTCGCGCTGTAGCCCATCGCGTCGATGTTGCGCATCTCGAAGCGCGCGCCGGTGCGGTCGAGCTCGCCCGCGCGTTCGCCGAGGCCGAATACCTTGTCGCCGCGCTCGCGGGCGACATAGTGATAGGCGCGGTCGTCCCACCAGCCGAAGTTGTACGCCTGCGTCGCGCGGTCGGCGAGTGCGACGCGCCACGCGCCGTCCGCGCCGCGCATCGACCACGTGCAGTGGCCGCCTTGCCGGCGCACGGCGAGCCGGATCTGCTCGGTTTCGATGTGCAGGCCGTCGTCGTCTTCGGCGAGCGAAAAGGCGGGCAGTGCGAAGCCATCGAGGTCGAGGCGATCGCGCCCTTCGAGCGGCACGTCGTCGAGGCCCGGTGCGATCGTCCACGTGCGCGGGTTGCGCGCCGTCGCGTCGGGCAGCACGCGCACGCGCACGATGTCGTCCTCGAGCACGAAGATCTCGAGGGTCGCGCCCGTATCGGACGCGAGCAGCACACGGTTCGCGTGCTGGCCGGCGACGCGGAACACGGGCGGATGAAGAAGCGAAGTCATGAGTGCGATTCCTGTTAAGGGCGAAGGTCAGGCGTGCCGTGCGAGCAGGCGTTCCTGCTTCGACTGCCCGCGGATCAGCACCGCGAGCAGCGTGACGCCGATGATGTCGAACAGGCCGAGGCACGCGAACAGCGGCGCATAGCCGATCTTGTCGGCGAGGGCGCCGACCAGCAGCGAGAAACCGAGCCCGCCGATCCACGCGGCCATCCCGGCGAAGCCGCTCGCGGTGCCGACTTCCTCGGAATCGAACACGTCGGCCGACAGCGTGTTGACGAGCGCGGAGATCATCTGGTGCGCGAAGCCGCCGACGCAGAACAGCGCGATGGCCGTGTACGGCGACGATACGAGCCCGATCATCGCGGGCCCGAGCATCAGCACCGCACCGAGCGCGACGCCGGCGACGCGCGACCACACGAGCGGCAGCCTGAACCGCTTCGCGAGATACGGCGACAGGTAACCGCCCGCGATGCCGCCGGCGTCGGCCGCGAGAAACGGCATCCACGCGAAGATCGCGATCTGCGTGAGCGGCATGTGGCGCTCGGTCGCGAGGTACAGCGGAATCCAGAAGCTGAAGGTCTGCCACGCAGGCTCGGCGAAGAAACGCGGCAGCGCGATGGCCCAGAAGCGCCGCGCGGTGACGACGTCGCGAATGCGGCGCTTCGACACGGGCGGCATCATCGCCTGGCCGTCGCGGATCAGCGCGCGCTCCTGCGGCGTGATGCGCGGATGGTCGGCGGGCGACCGGTATTGCGTGTACCAGAGCGCCGCCCACAGGAAACCGAGCGCGCCGGTGGCCATGAACGCGGCCTGCCAGCCGAACCGCATCGACAGGAACACGACGAGCGGCGGCGCGATCGCGGCGCCGAGCGACGTGCCCGCGTTGAAATAGCCGACCGCGACGGATTTTTCGCGATCGGGAAACCATTCCGCAACCGCCTTCATCCCCGACGGAATCGCGGCGGCTTCGAACAGGCCCAGGAGGCCGCGCAGGATGCCGAGCGACAGCCAGCCCGATGCGAAGCCGTGCGCGACGCCGACCACCGACCACAGCATCGCGAACAGCGCGAACCCGAGCCGCAGGCCGATCAGGTCGACGATGAAACCGCACACGGGCTGCATGATCGTGTAACCGATCTGGAACGCGCCGACGATGTACGAGTACTGCTGCGTGGAGATCGCGAACACCTGCTTGAGTTCGGGCGCGAGCACCGCGAGGGAATTCCGTGCGAGGTAGTTGAGGATCGTGCCGAGACATACGAGCACGATGATCCACCAGCGCAACGCCTTGACTGTCTTCACTGCTGTCTCCTGTCGGGCAGGGCCGGCGCGCGGCGCCGGGCCGATCCATGACGACCATCCGTTGGGGATGGCCTGTTTCGCTTTATTTGTACGATGTCCGATCTTGAGGGGCGCCAGCTTTCCCGGTTTGACGCGGAATGATGGCGTTCAAGCGAACACTTCGCCGTCATCGAAGTCCGAAGTTATCTGACGACTGATCATTTTCGAACATCCTATGTTCGAATTCGAATCCGGTCAACGCGAAATTGCATTCGAACGAACTTGCTCGGGGTTTTCCCGATGGGCGGGCGCAGGCGACGCACGCGCAGACCTGCGGCGATCACATGCCAAAGGCCCGTGCGGCGCGGCTGTGCGGGCGTCGGGCGATCGCGGGGCGCGGGAACGGGACGCGACAACGTTAATGAAAATTTATTTCTTTTCGCGACATGGATTGTGTAAATTCATTTCCATCATTCTTTCAACGACCCTTCGCATGACGCCTCTCGCTCCGCACGATGCCAGTCACGACGAACCCGCGATCGCCGAACGGATCGCGTCGGCGATGCCGTTGATGACGCCGATCCACCGGCGCATGGGCGAGTTCGTGCTCGCGAATCCGTTCCGCGCGGCGACGATGCGTATCGACGAACTCGCGCAGGCCGTGAATGCGTCGATCGCGACCGCGAACCGTTTCGCGAAGGCGCTCGGTTTCGACGGCTATCCGGCGATGCGCGCGGCGCTCGTGCGCGGCTTCGAGGCGACGCTCGGGCCGGTCGAGCGGCTGCGTTCCGCGCAGGAGCAGGAGTCCGGGGTACGCGGTGCCGCATGGATCGACGCGGTATTCGACCAGGCCGTCGCGAACATCGAGAACACGCGCGCGCAACTGGACGCGGCCGATGTCGAGGCCGCGGTCGAGGCGATCGTCGGCGCACGGCGCGTGCTGATCCTCGGCGCGGGGTCGAGCGCGTTCCTCACCGGGCTGATGGAGCACGGGCTGTCCGTCTGCCACGACAACGTGCAGTCGCTCGCGCTGCTCGGCGGCCCGTCGCACGCGGCCCGGCGGCTCTATACGGCCGACTCGCGCGATCTCGTGATCGCGCTCGCGTTTCCGCGCTACGTGAAGGACACGATCGAACTGGCCCGCCGCGCGGCGGCGCGCGGTGCACGCGTGCTCGGTATCTCCGACGGCCCGCAATCGCCGCTGGCGCCGATCGCGTCGCTGAACCTGTACGTCAAGGCCGAACGGCGCTTCGCGGCCACGTCGGAAGCAGCCGTGCTCACGATGATCGAGGCGCTGATCGACGCGGTCGCGCTGCGCACGCACCGGTCCGCGAAATCCGCCGCCGAGATGACCGAATTCCTGCTGCCGTGGCTCATGCAGCCGCAAGCGACGCAGCCGGCCGCCAACCCTACTTCCCACCGTCCGAAAAAAACATGACTTCACCCGCGATCGTTGCGATTCACGGCGGCGCAGGCACGATCCTGCGCGATGCGATGGATTCCGACACCGAACGTCAGTACCGTGCCGAGCTGACCGCGATCCTGACGGCCGCCCAGCAGGTGCTGGCCGACGGCGGCAGCGCGCTCGACGCCGTCACCGTCGCGGTGCGGATGCTCGAGGACTGTCCGTTGTTCAACGCCGGGCGCGGTGCCGTCTATACGGCCGAAGGCAAGCACGAACTCGACGCGGCGGTCATGGATGGCGCGACGCTCGGCGCGGGTGCGATCTGCTGCGCGACGCGCGTGCGCAATCCGGTGCTCGCCGCGCGGCGCGTGATGGAGGCGAGCGAACACGTGCTGTTCGCCGGCGCGGGGGCCGATGCGTTCGCGGCCGCACAGGGGCTCGAACTCGCGGAGCCCGGCTATTTCGACACCGAAGCGCGTCACGCGCAGTGGGTCAAGGCGCGCACGGCAGCCGGCGCGATGCTCGACCACGACGCGGCGACGTTCGCGTTCGGCAAATCACAGTCGCAGCCGCAGCCGGCCGAGCCGCTCGATCCGGACCGCAAGCACGGCACGGTCGGCGCGGTCGCGTGCGACCGGTACGGCCACATCGCGGCGGCGACGTCGACGGGCGGCATCACGAACAAGCAGCCGGGGCGTGTCGGCGATTCGCCGATCATCGGCGCCGGCTGCTATGCGGACGATGCGACCTGCGCGGTGTCGGCGACGGGCACCGGCGAGATGTTCATCCGGCTCGCGACCGCGCATGACGTTGCCGCGCAGATTGCGTATCGCGGCGCGTCGCTCGCCGATGCCGCGCACGACGTCGTGATGAACAAGCTGCCGCGCCTCGCGGGCCGCGGCGGGATCATCGCGGTCGACGCGCAGGGCAACGTCGCGATGCCGTTCAACACCGAAGGGATGTACCGCGGTTACGCGCGCGTCGGTGAAGCGCCGGTGGTCGGCATCTATCGCGACGACGACACCGCCTGATCCCGGCCAGCACGAAGAGGAGAGCCACGATGACTTCGAGCCGTAACCCGTCCGGCCTGGTGCTGCCCGAGCAGCGCGTGGTGGCCGTCGACGACCTGTCGGTCACGTTCCGCCGCGAAGGCGCGACGTTCGACGCGGTGCGCAACGTGTCGTTTCACGTCGATCGCGGCGAGACGCTCGCGATCGTCGGCGAATCGGGCTCGGGCAAGTCGGTCACGTCGCTCGCGCTGATGCGGCTCGTCGAGCACGGCGGCGGCGCGATCACGAACGGCCGGATCGCGTTCCGCCGGCGCGGCGGCGCGCTCGTCGATCTTGCGCAGGCAAGCGGTGCGACGATGCGCGGCATTCGCGGCGCGGACATCGCGATGATCTTCCAGGAGCCGATGACGTCGCTGAACCCGGTGTTTACCGTCGGCGACCAGATCAGCGAGGCGATCGCGCTGCATCAGTCGAAGAGTGCATCGGAAGCGCGCGCGGAGACGCTGCGGCTGCTCGAACTCGTGCGCATTCCGGAGGCGCGCCGCGTGTTCGCGCGCTATCCGCACCAGTTGTCGGGCGGGATGCGGCAGCGCGTGATGATCGCGATGGCGCTGTCGTGCCGGCCCGCGCTGCTGATCGCCGACGAGCCGACGACCGCGCTCGACGTGACGATCCAGGCGCAGATCCTGCAGCTGGTGCGCGGGCTGCAGGACGAAATGAACATGGGCGTGATCTTCATCACGCACGACATGGGCGTGGTGGCCGAAGTGGCCGATCGCGTGCTCGTGATGTATCGCGGCGAGAAGGTCGAGGAGGGCGAGTCGGATCGCATCTTCGCGGCGCCCGCGCATCGCTACACGCGTGCGTTGCTCGCGGCCGTGCCGAAGCTCGGCTCGATGCAGGGCACCGACGCGCCCGAGAAATTCCCGCTGCTGAAGGTGGAGGGCGCAAACACGGCAGCACCGGCGGCATCACCGGCGCCCGCATCGGCGCCCGCACCGGCGGCGAACGACGATGCGCAGCCGGGCTTCGATCGATCCGCGTCGCCGATCCTGCGCGTGCGCGATCTCGTGACGCGCTTCCCGGTGAAGAGCGGTGTGTTCGGCCGCGTATCGCAATACGTGCATGCGGTCGAGCGTGTGAGCTTCGAGTTGCGCGCGGGCGAGACACTCGCGCTGGTCGGCGAATCGGGCTGCGGCAAGTCGACCACCGGCCGCTCGCTGCTGCGCCTCGTCGAATCGCAGAGCGGCTCGATCGAGTTCGACGGCCGCGACATCAGCGCGCTGAAAGGCCCCGACCTGCAGGCGCTGCGCCGGAACATCCAGTTCATCTTCCAGGACCCGTTCGCATCGCTGAACCCGCGCCTGACCGTGGGTTTCTCGATCATGGAGCCGTTGCTCGTGCACGGTGTCGCGAGCGGCCGCGACGCGCAGGCGCGGGTCGACTGGCTGCTCGACAAGGTCGGCCTGCCGCCCGAGGCCGCGCGTCGTTATCCGCATGAATTCTCGGGCGGCCAGCGCCAGCGGATCGCGATCGCGCGTGCGCTCGCGCTGAACCCGAAGGTCGTGATCGCCGACGAATCGGTGTCGGCGCTCGACGTGTCGGTGCAGGCGCAGATCGTCAACCTGATGCTCGACCTGCAGCGCGAACTCGGCGTCGCGTACCTGTTCATCTCGCACGACATGGCCGTCGTGGAGCGCATCAGCCATCGTGTCGCGGTGATGTATCTCGGCCAGATCGTCGAGATCGGCCCGCGCCGCGCGGTGTTCGAGGCGCCGCAGCATCCGTACACGAAGAAACTGATGAGCGCGGTGCCGGTGGCCGATCCCGCGCGCCGGCACGCACCGCGCCAGCTCGCGGCGGACGAAATCCCGAGCCCGATCCGCGCGGCCGGCGACGAGCCGGTCGTCGCGCCGCTCGTCGCGGTCGGCCCCGATCACTACGTCGCGACGCACCGCGTCGGCGGCGCGTACTGAACACGCGCAGGTTGCCATGGACCGCAGCTGCGCACGAGCGAGGCAACGACGCATTTTCCCCGAGCGGGCGCCGTCCCGCCGCGACTCTCACCACGCGTTATCGAATCACCCACAGGAGCCCAGCAAGATGAACAAGCCGTATTCGTTCCCGATGTTCCGTCCACGCGCACTGCTCGCAGCGGGTGCCGGCGCGCTCGCGCTGTCGGCCGCGGTGCCCGCGTTCGCGCAGCAGACCGCGGTGATGGCGGTGGATTCGACGTTCACGACGATGGACCCGTACGACGCGAACGACACGGTGTCGCAGGCCGTCGTCAAGTCGTTCTACCAGGGGCTGTTCGGCTTCGACAAGGACATGAAGCTCGTCAACGTGCTGGCAACCGGCTACGACGCGAGCCCGGATGCGAAGACCTACACGATCAAGCTGCGCCAGGGCGTGAAGTTCCACGACGGCACCGATTTCAACGCGGCGGCCGTGAAGGCGAACTTCGACCGCGTGACCGATCCCGCGAACCACCTGAAGCGCTACAACATGTTCCGCGTGATCGAGAAGACCGAAGTGGTCGATCCGTACACGGTGAAGATCACGCTGCGCGAGCCGTTCTCCGCGCTGATCAACACGCTCGCGCACCCGTCGGCCGTGATGATCTCGCCGGCCGCGCTGAAGAAGTGGGGCCGCGACATCGCGCTGCATCCGGTCGGCACGGGGCCGTTCGAGTTCGTCGAATGGAAGCAGACCGACGACCTGAAGGTGAAGAAGTTCGCCGGCTACTGGAAGAAGGGCTACCCGAAGATCGACGCGATCGACTGGAAGCCGGTGGTCGACAACAACACGCGCGCGGCGCTGATCAAGACGGGCGAGGCCGATTTCGCGTTCCGCATTCCGTTCGAGCAGGCTGCCGACCTGAAGGGCAACCCGAAGGTCGACGTCGTGGAGCGGCCGTCGATCGTGCAGCGCTACGTGTCGCTGAACCTGCAGCAGAAGCCGTTCGACAACCCGAAGGTGCGCCAGGCGCTGAACTACGCGGTGAACAAGGAAGCGCTCGCGAAGGTCGCGTTCGCCGGCTTCGCGACGCCGTCCACCGGCGTGGTGCCGCAGGGCGTCGACTACGCGACGAAGCCGGGCCCGTGGCCCTACGACCCGGCGAAGGCGCGCGCGCTGCTGAAGGAGGCCGGTTACCCGAACGGCTTCGAGACGACGCTGTGGTCCGCCTATAACAACTCGACGTCGCAGAAGGCGATCCAGTTCGTGCAGCAGCAGCTCGCGCAGGTCGGCGTGAAGGTGCAGGTGCAGGCGCTGGAAGCCGGCGAGCGCGTCGCGAAGGTGGAGAGCGCGCCGGATCCGGCGAAGGCGCCGGTGCGGATGTACTACATCGGCTGGTCGTCGTCGACCGGCGAGGCGAACTGGGCGATCACGCCGCTGCTCGCCGGCGCGTCGGCGCCGCCGAAGCTCCTGAATACCGCGTACTACAAGAACGACACGGTCGACGGCGATCTCTCGAAGGCACTGGAGACGGTCGACCGCTCGAAGAAGGCCGAGCTCTACGCCGATGCGCAGAAGCAGATCTGGGCCGATGCGCCGTGGATCTTCCTCGTGCAGGAGAAGATCGTGTATGCGCGCAGCAAGCGGCTTCAGGGTGCGTACGTGATGCCTGACGGCTCGTTCAACTTCGACGAAATCTCGCTGAAATGACAGTGGTGATGACGGCGGTTCGTCCGCCACGCGGTGCCGGCGGCGCAAGCCGCCGGCACGCTGATTCGATCGGTGCCCCATGCTGAATTTTCTCGTCAAACGCCTGTTCGGCCTGCTGCCCACGCTCGCGATCGTCGCGGTGCTGGTGTTCCTGTTCGTCCACCTGCTGCCGGGCGATCCGGCGCGGCTCGCGGCCGGGCCCGAAGCCGACGACGCGACGGTCGCGCTGGTGCGCACCGATCTCGGCCTCGACCGGCCGCTGCCCGCGCAGTTCGTGAACTTCTTCGTGAAGATCGCGCACGGCGATTTCGGCCTGTCGACCCGCAGCAAGCGGCCGGTATCGACCGAGATCGGCGAACGCTTCATGCCGACGCTGATGCTGACGCTCGTCAGCATGGTGTGGGCGACGGCCTTCGGCATGGCGATCGGCATCGCGTCGGCGGTGTGGCGCAACCGCTGGCCGGACCGCCTCGGCATGACGCTCGCGGTGTCGGGCATCTCGTTTCCCGCGTTCGCGCTCGGCATGCTGCTGATGGAAATTTTCTCGGTGAAGCTCGGCTGGCTGCCCGTCGTGCCGGACGGTTCGTGGCGGAGCTACGTGCTGCCGTCGCTGACGCTCGGCGCCGCGGTCGCGGCCGTGATGGCGCGCTTCACGCGTGCGTCGTTCGTCGAGGTGCTGAACGAGGATTTCGTGCGCACCGCGCGCGCCAAAGGCGTGCATGAGCCGATGGTGGTGCTCAAGCACTGCCTGCGCAACGCGATGATCCCGGTCGTCACGATGATGGGGCTGCAGTTCGGCTTCCTGCTGGGCGGCTCGATCGTCGTCGAGGTCGTGTTCAACTGGCCGGGGCTCGGGCGCCTGCTCGTCGATGCCGTGACGATGCGCGACTACCCCGTGATCCAGGCGATCGTGTTGCTGTTTTCGCTCGAATTCATCCTGATCAACCTGACCGTCGACGTGCTGTACGCGGTCATCAACCCGACCATCCGGTTCAAGTGAGGCGCGCATGAACGCGACTGTCCAGACCGCGGCGCCGGCCGCACCCACCGCGATCCGCACGCCGTGGCGCGAATTCTGGCGCAAGTTCCGCAAGCAGACCGTCGCGCTCGTCGCGGGCGGCTTCGTGCTGGCGCTCGTCGTGCTGGCGTTCGTCGGCCCGCACGTCGTGCCGTTCGATCCGGAGAACTATTTCGACTACGACGCGCTGAACGCGGGGCCGTCGGCCGTGCACTGGTTCGGCGTCGATTCGCTCGGCCGCGACATCTTCAGCCGGATCATCACGGGCACGCGCATCTCGCTCGCGGCCGGTTTCTTCTCCGTCGCGCTCGGTGCGGTGATCGGCACGTTCTTCGGGCTGCTCGCCGGCTACTACGAAGGCTGGTGGGACCGCATCACGATGCGCGTGGCCGACGTGCTGTTCGCGTTCCCGGGCATCCTGCTCGCGATCGGCGTGGTCGCGATCCTCGGCAACGGGATGGTCAACGTGATCTGCGCGGTCGCGATCTTCAGCATCCCGGCGTTCGCGCGGCTCGTGCGCGGCAACACGCTGATGCTCAAGCACATGACCTATGTCGAGGCCGCTCGCAGCATCGGCGCGTCGGACTGGACGATCATCATGCGGCACATCCTGCCGGGCACCGTGTCGTCGGTCGTCGTCTACTTCACGATGCGGATCGGCACGTCGATCATCACCGCCGCGAGCCTGTCGTTCCTCGGGCTCGGTGCGCAGCCGCCGACGCCGGAGTGGGGCGCGATGCTCAACGAGGCGCGCGCGGACATGGTGACGGCGCCGCACATCGCGATCTTCCCGAGCCTCGCGATCTTCCTGACCGTGCTCGCGTTCAACCTGCTCGGCGACGGGCTGCGCGACGCGCTCGATCCGAAGCTGGAGCGCCGCTGATGCGCATCGCACCGATGTGGACGGCAGCGCTGCCGGCCGGGCCGCGCGGCACGATCGCCGACGTGCCGGGCGTGACGGTCGGCCATTGCACGCTCGATGCCGGCAACGTGCAGACGGGCGTGACCGTCGTGAAGCCGCATCCGGGCGACGTGTACCGCAGCAAGGTGCCGGCCGGGGCCGCCGTGATCAACGGCTTCGGCAAGAGCGTCGGGCTCGTGCAGGTCGACGAGCTCGGCACGCTCGAGACGCCGATCGCGCTGACCAATACGTTCGGCGTCGGCGCGCTCGCGCATGCGCAGATCCGCGCGGCGATCGCGGCGAATCCGCAGATCGGCCGCGACTGGCCGACCGTCAACCCGCTCGTGTTCGAGTGCAACGACGGTTATCTGAACGATATCCAGGCGTTCGCGGTCACGGCCGCGCATTACGACGACGCGTGCCGCGCGGCGTCGCGTGACGTCGCGCGCGGCGCGGTGGGGGCCGGGCGCGGGATGTCGTGCTTCGACCTGAAGGGCGGGATCGGTTCGGCGTCGCGCGTTGCGGTCGCGGCCGGCCGGCCCTATACGGTCGGCGCGCTCGTGCTCGCGAATTTCGGCCGGCTGCCGATGCTGACGCTCGGCGGCGTGCCGCTCGGGCGCATCGTCGCGCAACGGCGCGCGGCCGAGGCCGCGCACGCGGCACCACCCGAGCAGGGCTCGATCATCCTGTTGCTGGCCACCGATGCGCCGCTCGACGCGCGGCAACTGTCGCGGCTCGCGCGCCGTGCGGGCGCGGGTCTGGCCCGCACGGGTTCGGTGTACGGGCACGGCAGCGGCGACATCGCGCTCGCCTTCTCCACCGCCTACACGATCGCGCACGACGCGTCGACCATCGCGCTGCCGGCCCTCGTCGCCGATGCGGCGCTCGATCCGCTGTTCATGGCGGCCGCCGAAAGCGTCGAGCACGCCATCGCCGATGCGTTGCTGCAGGCCGTGACGGTGGCCGGGCGCGACGGTCACGTGCGGCAATCGCTGCGCGACGCGGTGCCCGATCTCGATCGCCTGTTCAACGAAGGCCACGAAGGACGTCTTATCCAGTCATGAAGATCCTGATTTCGACCGACATCGAAGGCGTCGCCGGCGTGTTCGCCACCGAGCAGACGCGTGCCGGCAATCCGGAATACGAACGCGCGCGGCGCTGGATGACCGCCGAGGCGAATGCGGCGATCGAAGGCGCGTTCATGGGCGGCGCGCAGGCCGTGTGGGTCAACGATTCGCACGGCGGTTTCCGCAACCTGCTGCCCGACGGGCTCGATGCGCGTGCGCGTGTCGTGCTCGGCAAGCCGCGCACGCTCGGGATGATGGCGGGCCTCGAACAGCAGCCCGACCTCGTGTTCATGATCGGCTATCACGCGAAATCGCAGACGCGCGGCATCCTCGCGCACACGATCAACAGCTTCGCGTTCACGCAGGTGTGGCTGAACGGCGTCGAGCTCGGCGAAGCCGGGCTGTACGGCGCGCTGGCCCGCGAGTACGGCGCGCACGTCGCGCTGGCCACCGGCGACGACGTGTTTGCGGAAGAAACGCAGCCGCTGTTTCCGGATGCGCATTTCGAGACGGTCAAGACGGCCGGCGGCGCTTCGAGCGGCGATACGCTCACGCCGTCCGCATCGTGTGCGCGGATCGCAGCCGCTGCGCGCGAGACGGTCGTACAGGCACTGTCGGCAGGCGTGCGCGGCGGTGCCCGTCGGCCCGCGCCGGCCGCCTGCACGTTGCGTGTGCAGACGGCGGCACTGGCCGACCTGTTCTGCGTGCTGCCGTCGCTGGAGCGCGTCGATGCGGTGACGCTGCGCTTCGACGGGCCTTCGGTCGAGCACGTGGTGCGCACGTTGAACAGCCTGTCTGCGATGTCGTTCATGCTGCGGTGATGCGTGCCGCGGCGATGTCGCCGGCGTGCGACCGGTCAATGGGCGGCTGCAGGGCTCGCTGTCACGGCAAGCAGGAACGTTTCCATGGCCGCGACCAGCGCGAGCGGCGTCTCGTTCATCGGATAGTGGCCCGCATTGCGCAACACGTCGACGGTGGCGCGCGGGTAGCGCCGCAGGTAGGTGCGGGCCATCAGCGCCGCGTCGAACGCCGGATCGTGCTCGCCGATCAGCACTTTCACCGGATGGGTGCCGGCGATCTCGTGGCTGAAATCCGTATCGGCCCACGCGCGGAAGTACGCGCCGAACGCCGGCGGCGACGAACGGGCTGCCGAATACGCCGCTTTCCACGCGACCCAGGCGGCGGGCAGCCGGCCGCCGGTGCTGCGATCGATGATGGTCCGGCGATCGGCGACGTGGTCGGCGGCCCGCTCGAATAGCGCGCGTTTCTCCGCGTCGAACGGCAGGCCGCCGCAAGGCACGGGGGTGACCGGCACGAGCGCGCGCACCCGGTCGGGTGCGATGACGGCGATTTTCTCGGCCGCCATCGCACCCATCGAGTGGCCGACGACGCTGAAGGTCGGGAATTCGAGTGCGTCGGCAAGCGCGAGCGCGTCGGCGGCGATCTCGTCGATCGTGTAGTCGCCGGCTGTGTCGCGCATGCGGCCGTAACCGCGGTAGTCCATGAACACATAGCTGAAACGCTCACGCGACAGCCACGCTTCGACGGGTTCGAACGCGTGGGCGTCGCCGAACCAGCCGGGCAGTACAAGAACAGGGTGGGGGCCGTCCCCCACGCGATGAAACGTATTCGGCATGTCCGCTCCGATGCAGTGGTAATCCGGCCGATCAGGCCGACGGGTCTTGCGGCCGCGAGGTCGCGCAAGGGGTGGAGCGGATCGTAGATCGCGCGAAGGAGACCCGCCTTCGATATCGGGTCATTGATGATGGAATTCGGGCCGTGAGAAATACGCTGCTAGATCCCTACGAACACATTCCGCGAAGCGTGGTCGTGACCGCGAACGACTACGCGGCGGGTACGACGTTTCCGGAACACGCGCACGTGCGCGGGCAATTCGCGTTCGCGTCGCGCGGCACGATCAGCGTGTCGACGCCGCACGGGCGCTGGCTGGTGCCGCCGCAGCGCGCGTGCTGGGTGCCGGCCGGCGTGCGGCACGAAATGACGATGACCGGGCCGGTCACGATGCTCAACACGTTCGTGTCCGGCGACGCCGCGCTCGAGGCGGGCCTGCCCGAGCAATGCGGCGTCTATGGCGTATCGGCGCTGCTGCGGCAACTGATCGACGATGCGATCGACCTGCCGGCCCTGTACGACGTCGACGGGCGCGCGGGCAAGCTGATGGCGCTGCTGGTCGCGGAAATCGCGACGATGCCGCGGCTGTCGCTGCATGCGCCGCTGCCGGCCGACGCGAGGCTGGCGAAGGTGTGCCGGCACCTGCTCGCGTCGCCGTCTATCGCGGCCGATCTCGACCAGGTGGCCGCCGATGCCGGCGTGAGCCGGCGCACGTTCACGCGGCAGTTTCGCGCGCAGACGGGCGTGAGTTTCGCCGCATGGCGCCAGCAGGTGTGCATGCTCGCGGCGATCGCCCGCCTGAGCGACGGGCAGCCGGTTACGCGCGTCGCGCTCGATCTCGGGTACGCGAGCGCCAGCGCGTTCACGTCGGCGTTTCGCCGCATTCTGGGCGATACGCCGAGCCGCTATCTGGAGATTCGGCGCTGACCGGGAGGCATCCGCGGCACCACGCCGATGTGCCGGTCTCCGAAAAAAATACGCGTCTGCCAACTTCGGTCAGACGCGCTTAAAGGCACCCGGTCAGAAAAAATGCGCGCATGGCCCGGTGGGCCGATGTCGCGCATGGCATGCGTAATTATTGCCGATCCTGATTTAATTCCGTTTGAGTGTTGCGGATAACGCAGCATACGCCGCATAACGCGCAAACGATATCCTGCCGGGGCGACGATTCATGTGCAGTCGCAGCATGCGTTTCAATCGAGCGTTCGAGACGGGGGCGGCAGCCCCTGACGCCGGGCATCGACGCCCGTGGCCTGGCGCGCTGCGCCGCAGCATCGAATGATGGCGCCTGAACACGAAAAACGCCGCGTGGCGCGATGCCTGTCGGTATCGCGCCGCGCGGCGTTGTGGTAGCGGGCGAAGCCGGCGTGCGCCGGCTCGCGTCACACGTCGAAGAACACCGTTTCGTCGGGCCCCTGCATGCGGATGTCGAAGCGGTAGACGACCGGGCGGCCCGGTTGCGCGTCGCGTTTCGCGACGAGCGTCGCGCGACGCTCGGCGGGCACCGCGTTCAGCACCGGGTCGGCTGCGTTCGCGGCGGCTTCGTCGTCGAAATACACGCGCGTGAACGCATGGGTGAGGATCCCGCGCATCATCACGGTCACGTTGATGTGCGGCGCCTCGCCAGCGGTGAGGCGGCCCGGCTTCACCGTCTCGACGACGAAGCGCTGCTGCGCATCGGTGCCGGTGCCGACCCGCGCGAAGCCCGTGAAGCCGGATTTCGCGATGTCGTCGCGCGACGCCGGGTAACGACCCGCGCTGTCTACCTGCGTGAATTCGAGCACCGCGTCGCCAACGACGTTGCCGTCGCCGTCGAACACCTGGCCGACCAGCAGCACGTGCTCGCCTTCGGCGTGTGCCGCGGCGATCGTCGGCGTGAACAGGCTTTTCAGGTCGTAGCCGTATTGCTGCGGGCACAGGCCGTATGCGAAGTACGGGCCGACCGTCTGCGAAGGGGTTTGCTTCAGCGTCGTCATGGTTCAGCGCTCCATCGGGGTAGCGTCGCGGCCGCGCAGCACGATGTCGAATTCGTAGCCGAGCGCATAGCCTTCTTCGGTGATGTCCATCGAGAAGCGCGAGATCAGGCGATCGCGCGCGGCCTCGGGCGTGCCCTGGAAGATCGGGTCGTACGCGAGCAGCGGGTCGCCGGGGAAGTACATCTGCGTGACGAGACGCGAGCCGAAGTAATCGCCGAACAGCGAGAAATGGATGTGATTCGGGCGCCACGCGTTCGGATGGTTGCCCCACGGATATGCGCCGGGCTTGATCGTCAGGAAGCGGTAGCGGCCTTCGTTGTCGGTCAGGCAGCGGCCCGCGCCGAGGAAGTTCGGGTCGAGCGGCGCGTCGTGCTGGTCGACCTTGTGCACGTAGCGGCCGGCGGCGTTCGCCTGCCACACCTCGACGAGCGTGTTGCGCACGGGCTTGCCGCCTTCGTCGAGCACGCGGCCCGTGACGACCATGCGCTCACCGAGCGGCTCGCCGTTCTTCACGGCATTCTTCGTCAGGTCGTGGTCGAGCGCGCCGAGATCCTCGGCGCCGTAGACGGGTGCGTACTGGTCGCGCAGTTTCTCCTTCAGCGGGATCAGCGGGCGGGTCGGGCCGCGCTTCACGGACGAACGGTACTCGGGGTGGATATAGGCCGGATGCGACGGCCAGTCGCGCGGCGTGAGGATCGTGGGGGAATCCATCGGGCGTCTCCTGATAGGTACTTCGCGAAGTGGATGGCAGGACTTTAGCCAATCCGGAAAGTTATGCAAAATGACCTTTTTTCGCGAATCGCATAACTGTTCGTTATGTTCGGCGCGCCAATGAAAATTCCGCCGGACAGGATGCCTGTCCGGCGGAAAAAGCGATCGGGCTTCGCGTCGTCGGTGACGACCCCGTGCACGGCCCTCCAGCCAGCCCGTCGCTGATTTTTGTGTTTTCGTTCTTGTTGTTATCCGGTCTCCCTGAGCGCGCCCTTCATGACTGGCGGCCGGGATCGAACACGATCCCGTCGAATTCGACTGACAGCGTGCCGCCGCGCAGCAGTGCCGCCGGCGTCGCGTCCCGGTCGGCGCGGAGCACGTCGCTCACGTAGTCCGCGCAGAACGCGCGCCGCGTCCGCAGGTTGAAGCGGTTGCGGAGCAGCGCGTCGATCCGCTGTTCCGCCGTTGCATGCACCCGGCGTTGCGCGTCGGCGGTCGGTGCCGCGACGCGGCGAGCCAGCGCGATGCGCCCGCCGTCGGTACGGGCGACGAAGCGCGACAGCGGCGTGAGCTTCGTCCATGCAAACCCGGATTCGGCGATCACGGGCTCGTCGCCCGACGTATCGACGACGATGCCGAAGCGATTGGCCCACGTGCCCGTCGTGCCTGTCGTGCCCGCCGCGTCGCGCGGCGCGCTCGCCGGCACGCGGATGAACACGAGATCCCCGACGTGCGCGCTGGCGGCCAGCGTGCGGATCGTGGCGAGCGGCATCGTGCGATCCGTGTTGCGTGCATCGCGCGGGGCGGTGTGGCGCGATTCGTAGGCGGCGGTTTCGGTTCGGGTGGTCATTTCGGCTCCGTCGTTCAGTGACAGCACGGAGCGGATTATGCAGACAAGTATCCGAAAGTGTTCATTTGCGTGCGCAGGTAGCCTAATATCTGACCTTGAGCATCATTTTTCGATACCAAAATGACCGAAACCGCCCAACTCATCGAAATGCTGAAGCGCCAGTTGAAGGCGCAGGGCATGACCTACCGCGACGTCGCGCGGGCGCTCGACGTCTCCGAGACGAGCGTGAAGCGGCTGTTCGCCAGCGGCCGCTTCACGCTGGAGCGTGTCGTGGAGATCGCCCAGTTGCTCGGCTATACGCTCGCCGAGCTCGTACAGGAGGCTTCCGCGTCGGCGCCGAGGCTGCGTGTGCTGACCGAGCAGCAGGAGGCGCTGCTCGTGTCGGACGACAAACTGCTGCTCGTTGCCGTCTGCGCGATCAACTACTGGACCGTGCAGGACATCGTGTCGACCTATCAGGTGACCCAGGCCGAGTGCGTGAAATACCTGCTGATGCTCGACCGGATGAACGTCGTCGCGCTGCTGCCGGGCGACCGGATTCGCGTACGCGTCGCGCGCGATTTCGACTGGCTGCCCGGCGGGCCGATCCGCCGTTATTTCCATGCGCACGCGCTCGGCGATTTTCTCGACAGCCGCTTCGACGGCGAGGGCGAGACGATGACGTTCTCGCAGGGGATGCTGACGGAGGCCGCCGCCGCGGAGCTCGAACTGGAGTTGCGCCGGCTGCGCAGCAAGGCGGCCGCGCTGCATGCGGAATCGTCGTCCGCGCCGCTCGCGCAGAAGCACGGGACGAGCTTGCTGATCGCGAAGCGGATGTGGGAGCCGGCCGGTTTCCAGGCTCTGCGGCGTCGCGCGTGATGCTTCGTCGAACGCTTGGGGCGATCCGGAAAGTTATGCAAAATGGCGTTTCATCGTCAATCGCATAACCACTCGTTATGAATAACCGTATCGCCGACGGCCGCGTCAAGTTCCGGCACCTGCAGTGCTTTCTCGCGGTCGCGCAGCTGGGCGGCGTGCAGAAGGCGGCGGAAAGCCTGTCGATCACGCAGCCGGCCGTCTCGAAGACGATCGCCGAACTGGAGGCGATCCTCGGCGTGAAGCTGTTCGAGCGCGGCCGGCAGGGCGCGCAGCCGACCCGCGAGGCGCAGCTGTTCATGCCGCATGCGAACGCGTGCGTGCTGGCGCTGCGCCAGGGTGTCGGGCTGCTCGCGCGCGAGGGCGGAGCCGCCGCGGCGACGCTGGAAATCGGCATGCTGCCGACCGTCGCGGCATCGCTCGCGCCTGCGTTGATGAAGGCGCTCGCCGAGCGCTGGCCGCGCGTCGTCGTGCGGATCGCGACGGCCGCGAACGCCGACCTGCTCGAGCGCCTGAAGTCGGGCGCGATCGAGTGCGCGATCGGGCGGCTGTCGGAGCCGGAGCGGATGATCGGGCTCGCGTTCGAGCAGCTGTACAACGAGCCGCTCGTCGCCGTCGTGCGTGCCGGGCATCCGCTGCTGTCAAGCGCGGCGCCGGCGGCCGAGCTCGCACGCCATCCGGTCGTGCTGCCGCCGTTCGGCACGCTGATCCGCCAGTCGGCCGAGCAGTTGCTCGGCGCCTGCGGCGCGCCGCCGCTGGATTCGTTCATCGAGGTGCTGTCGGTATCGGTCGCGCGCGCGCTGACGCTCGAAAACGATGCGGTCTGGTTCGTGCCGCTCTATGCGGCCGAATACGACCTGTCGGCCGGGGCGCTGGCACGCCTGCCGCTGCCGTCCGCGGGCACCGACGAGCCGGTCGGGCTCATCCTGCGCACCGATGCGCAGCCGTCGCCGGTCGCGCGGACGCTGATCGATGCCGTGCGCGACATCGCGCGGTCGCGGTTCGGCGATGCGAGAGCGCACCAGTCGCCACGCGCGACGCGCAAGCGGGCTCGGCGCGACGAATAACCCAGGGCGGATCGCGCGGCAAGCGCGGATCGACCTTCCCCGGCTATCGAATTGGCCGTCCGGCCAGTAGCCGTCCTGGTCGTGCTTGGCATATCGTACCTATTTTGGTACGATGGGTGTCAAGACGATGACGAGACAGCAGATCCAGGTCACGCTCGGCGTGCGGTTCTTTCAGACGGCCCGTGGCAACGAGCCGGTGCGCGAATGGTTGAAGGCGCTCGGGCAAGCGGAGCGCAGGGTGATCGGCGAAGAGATCAAGACCGTTCAACTCGGCTGGCCGCTCGGCATGCCGCTGGTCCGGAAGATGGCACCGGATCTGTGGGAGATCCGCGTGGCGCTGCCGGGGCGGAGCGCCCGTGTGCTGTTTACGGTCGTCGGCGACACGATGGTCCTGCTGCACGGTTTCTTCAAGCAGTCGCGGGCCACACCGTCGGACGATCTCGATGTCACCGTCGCGCGTCTCAAAGCGTTGACGCATGCCATCTGAATTTCCCGGTTGCGCCGGAACGCACCGTCTTCGACGGGCAGGCAGCCGGCAACGCCATGCATTGGAGTACCTCATGACGACCACGAACCATCCGCATATCGGCAGCGATTTCGATACCTTCCTCGAGGAAGACGGCAATCTCGAAGCGGCCACCGCCACCGCGATCAAGCGCGTGATCGCGTGGCAGATCGGGCAGGAAATGAAGGCGCAGCACATCACGAAAACCGCGATGGCCGCGCGGATGAAAACCAGCCGCGCCGCGCTCAACCGTCTGCTCGACGAAACCGACACGAGCCTCACGCTGGCGACGCTCGCGAGCGCGGCCGCCGCGCTCGGCAAGCGCCTCAGCTTCGCGCTGGTGCCGGCCTGACGAGCATGAAACGGCGGCATATGGCCGGGTTCGCGACCGATGCGCACGGCGCAGTGGCCGGCGCTCCGGCCAGCGGGTCGGCCATGATTCGTCGGTGTGTCGCCGCAAGCCGGCGAATGTCGGCGCGCGCGCAACTGCCGGGTTACTGGCGCGGTCCGGTCATCCGCAGATAAAGCAGCGCACCGCCCGCGAGCAGCAGCGGGCACAGGATGGCCCAGCCCGTCGTCAGGAACAGCCCGGCAACCGCGACCAGCGAAACCCACGCACAGCGGTAAGCGATGCCGCCGCGCGGCAGCAACTTCAGCGCGGCGGCCGCACCGAGCCCATACACCATCACGAAACACCCGGACGTCACGAGCACGAGCGGTTTCGGTCCGACGTCCGAGATCGCCGTCGCGGCCAGCGCGACGGCCGCGAGCACGGCGATCACGCCGAGGCTGCGGCGCGGGACTCCGCCGACCTGGCTGCCTTGCGCGAGCCACGCGGGTAATGCACCGTCGCGCCCGAGCGCCGCACCGAGCTTGGCCGCACCCGCGAAATACGCGTTCATCGTGCCGAGCGTGAGCAGCAGCGCGGCCGCGGCGGCGAGCACCTGTGCGTGACCGCCGATGCCGCCTGCGATCAGTTCGGCGAGCGGCGCGCCCGATGCGCCCGCGGAAGGCCCGAGCACCGTCACGCTCGCGGCGGCGACCGACAGATACAGGAACCCGACCACCACGACGGCGATCCCGGCCGAGCGCGGCATGTCATGCGCGGGCCGTTGGAACTCGGCCGCGAGGTGCGTGATTGCTTCCCAGCCCGCGAAACTCCACACGAGCAGCGCGGCGGCCTGGCCGACCGCGAGCCAGCCGTGCGGGGCGAACGGATGCAGGTTTGCCGTGCGCGCATGCGGCGCGGAGGCGAGCACCGCCGCGAGCAGCAGCGTGACGAGCAACGCCGACAAAACGAGCTGCATGCGGCCTGAAACGGTGACACCGAATGCATTCGCAGCCGATACGGTCGCGATCAGCGCGGCAGCCGTGACGACGACCGTCGTGTGCCCGCCGCCCGTGACGGCCGCGACGTACGCGCCGCCAAACATCGCGGCAGCCGGCGCGCCGGCCGGGACCGCGAAGTAGAAGCACCATCCGACGACCGCCGCGGCTTTCGGTCCGAATGCGCGCCGGGCGTAGGTCGAGACCCCGCCTGCATCGGGATAGCGCGCGCCGAGTGCGGCGAAGGTGGCCGCGAGCGGCCCGGACAACACGACCAGCGCAGCCCACGCGAGCAGGGATGCCGGGCCCGCGACCTCGGCGGCCAGCGCGGGCAGCGCGATCACGCCGGTGCCGAGCACCGCGCCGATATAGAGCGCGGCGCCCTGGAAAATGGTCAGCGAGCCCGAGTGATGAGCGGCGGGCGAGTCGGCGTGCGAGGGCATGGACAGCAGTCTCCGTAAATCTTGTTGTGCTGGAGCGCGGGCGCCCGCGCGGAAAGTCGTTCGATGCTACCCGAAGGCAGGCGGTCGCGCGGCCCCGCGATCAGTAGTCGGTGTGGTGCCGCGTGTCAGCCGATGTCAGTGGCGGCGCGCGAGCCGCAGGCGCGCATCCTCGCGCGCGGCGGGCGACAGTTCGGGGGCGTAGTGGAACGCCCCCGAAACCAGCGAGGCGACGGGCACGCCGTCACGGAACAGCACGCGATTTCCGGCGAGGGCCGGCACCTTGTCGCCGGGCAGCAGCGTGCCGGCAAGATTCAGCGGATCGGCGCCCGTCACGCAAACATACTGTCCATCGCCCGGTTGCCGCCGCAGTTCGCGCAGGACCGGGATCGCTTCAGGCAGCGCGAACTGTTCGCCCGCGAGCCCGGCGACGAAGCGTCCGCCGCGAATCTCGCCGCGCGCTTCGAGGCGTTGCAGCACGCGCACGAGCTCGCGCCAGTTCGGCAGCCAGTCGGCTTCGCGTTCGAGCAACCGCCAGAACACGACGCCGTAGCGGCGCAGCAGCGTCCAGACGATGTGTTCGAGTGCGTCGGGATCGGTCGTGGGCGCACTGCGCTTCGGTGCCGGCGTTGGCGTGTCAGTCGGTGCCGAAGCGCGTTGCACGAGCGCCCAGCGGCCGGCGTCGTCCATTCCGCCGATCAGCGCACCGCCGCGCCGCGTGCGCGGCGCATAGGTCGCGCTGCGCTTGACGGCAGGCTTCAGCAGTGCGCGGAGGCCCGCGTAGCTGTCCGCATTCACGAGGCCGGCCGAAACGAGTTCGCCGAGCGCCTGTTCGAGTTCGACGGGCAGCATGTGCAGGTCGTCGAGCAGCGCATCGAAGAACATCGCGCCGTGCGCGGCGAGCGCGTCGCGCACCTGCGTGGCCCGCGCGGACAGCGCCGGTTGTGCGCCGGGATCGCGCAGCGCCTGCCACGCGGAGAGGTGGCGGCGCGGCAGCAGCACGATCGGCGTCGTCTTCACCGGCGTGCCGGCCGCACGTGCCGGCGCGCCGATGCGCGTCCACACGAGCTTGCCCGAGCGGCACAGCTCGTCGAGCCCGCCCGCCGTGTAGTCGCTGAGCCGCGCGGGCAGCAGCGCGTCTTCCCATGCGCTCGCCGCGGCCTCGAAGCCTTCGAGTTGTTCGACCACGGCAGCGAGGGCATCGCGGCCCGTGCCGCGCGTGTCGGGTGTCAGGTGTTGCCAGTGGAACAGGAAGCGCATGAAGTCGGCACGCTCCACCGGCTCGATTTCGCGGCGCAGCCGTTTCACCGTGTAGCGATGAATGCGCGCAAGCAGATGGCGTTCGCACCATTCGTCCGTCGTCGTGCGCGGTGTGAACCGGCCGCGTATCACATAACCTTCGCGCTCCAGCGCCGCGAGCGCCGTCGCGACCGACGCCGGCGGCAGGCCGAGCGGCGTCGCGATCGCGTCGAGTGCAAGCGGGCCGAAACCGGTGAGCCGCGCGCGGATCACGTCGACGAGTGCGGCATCCGCTTCCCACGGCTGTGCGCAGGCAGCCGGCACCTTGAGCGCCGGCGCGATGCGGGCTTCGGGATGCAGCGCACGCAGGCACACGAGCCGTTCGACCGGCACCCACAGCGCGGCGCCGCCGGGCGTCACGAGTTTCGTCGCGCGGCGGCGTTCGGCAAGTTCCGCGAGCCGCTCGGGCCAGCCTTCGTGCGCGTGCGCCTCGCTGTCGGCGATGCATGCGAGCGTGAGCAGCGCGTCGTGCATTTCGTCGGCGTCGCGCACGAGCGGCCAGGCTTCGTCGCGCACGGCATCGATCGCGTCGGCGTCGAGCGCGCCGAGATCGTCGGCCGATTCGGGATCGCTCCAGCGGCGCGACTGCACGGCCTGCGTGCGGCGCTCTTCCAGCGGTGCGTCGTCGAGGAACGCATACGGTTTCGCGTTCAGGATCTCGGCCGCGAGCGGCGACGGCGCGGGCAGGTCGCGCGCGATCAGCTCGATCGCACCGCTCTCGATCCGGCGCAGCAGCGCGAGCCAGCCATCGGTGTCCATCGCGTCGTGCAGGCAGTCGTCGAGCGTCTGGTCGACGAGCGGGTGATGCGGTATCTCGCGTTCGCCGACGATGTTCTCGAGGCACGCGACCTGATCGGGAAACACGGTCGCGAGCAGATCCTCGCTCTTCATTCGCTGCAGTTGCGGCGCGGTGCGCTTGCCGCCGGTGAAGCGCGGCAGCGCGAGCGCCGTCGTCGCGTTCCAGCGCCAGCGCACGCCGAACATCGGCGCGTCGAGGAGTGCCTGAACGAGGACGTGTTCGGCGCTGGCCGAACGCAGGTAACGCCACACTTCGTCGAGCGCGAAGCTGTGCGCGAGCGACAGCGACAGGATGATCGCGTCGTCGGTCGCGGCCGCCTGCAGCTCGAAGTTGAAACTGCGGCAGAAGCGCTTGCGCAGTGCGAGCCCCCAGGCGCGGTTGATGCGGCTGCCGAACGGCGAATGGATCACGAGCTGCGTGCCGCCCGATTCGTCGAAGAAACGCTCCATCACGAGCGTGTCCTGCGTCGGCAGCGCGCCGAGCGCGGCGCGGGTGCGGGCGAGGTAGTCGACGATCTGCCGGGCGGCGTCGGGCGACAGGCGGAGATCGTCGACGAGCCAGCGCAACGCCGGCGCGAGGCGGCTTTCGGCGGTGGCGGCGACAACGGTGTCGTGCCGCACGTCGAGCGAGGCATCGGTATCGGCCTTGATCCCGGCCTTCGATGCCGCCTTCGCACCCGCTTTGGCGTCGGCCCGGGGCATGGACTTCCCGCCAGTCCCTTCACCGATGCGTTCACGGTTGTTGCCATGTGCGAGCCGGTCGCCTTCCGCGAACAGCCCGTCGAGCCGCGCGCGCAGCCGGCCGACCGCCGCCGACAGCTCGTCGCTGCGCCCCGGCGCCTCGCCGAGCCAGAACGGAATGTTCGGCGACTGGCCCTGCGCGTCCTCGACACGCACGCGGCCCGTTTCCACGCGAATGATCCGGTACGACTGGTTGCCGAGCTGGAACACGTCGCCCGCGAGGCTCTCGATCGCGAAATCCTCGTTGACCGTGCCGACCTGGATGCCCTGCGGTTCGAGCAGCACCGCGTAGTCGGCCATGTCGGGGATCGTGCCGCCCGACGTGGTCGCGGTCATCATCGCATTGCGGCGCCCGCGCACGGTGCCGCCGACCACGTCGCGATGCAGGTACGCGCCGCGCACGCCGCGGCGGCTCGTGAAGCCTTCGGCGAGCATCTTCATCACTTCGTCGAAGCGTTCGCGTGTCAGCCGCGCGTACGGCGCCGCGCGCGTGAAGCTCGCATACAGCGCGTCTTCCTGCCATTCCGCGCACGCCACTTCGGCGACGATCTGCTGCGCGAGCACGTCGAGCGGCGCTTCGGGAATCCGCAACGCGTCGAGCTCGCCGCGTTGCACGCAATCGAGCAGCGCCGCGCATTCGACGAGCTCGTCGCGCGACAGCGGGAACAGGCGCCCCTTCGGCACGCCGCCGACATGGTGCCCGGAGCGGCCGACGCGCTGCAGGAACGGCGCGATGCCGCGCGGCGAGCCGACCTGGCAGACCAGATCGACGTCGCCGATATCGATGCCGAGTTCGAGCGATGCGGTGGCGACGAGCAGCTTCAGTTCGCCGCGCTTCAGGCGTTGTTCGGCGTCGAAGCGGTGCTCCTTCGCGAGACTGCCGTGATGCGCGGCGATCGCGTCCTTGCCGAGCCGGTCGGCGAGATGGCGCGCCATGCGCTCGGCGGTGCGCCGCGTGTTGACGAACACCAGCGTCGTGCGGTGCGCGGCCGCGAGCCCGGCGATGCGGTCGTACACCTGTTCCCACACGTCGGTGGCCATCACGGGTTCGAGCGGCACGTTCGGCAGTTCGAGCGCGAGGTCGCGCTCGCGTGTGTGGCCCGTGTCGACGATCGTGCAATCGCGCGGCGCGTCGGCGGGGCCGCCGACGAGGAAGCGCGCGACCGCGTCGATCGGCTTTTGCGTGGCGGAGAGCCCGATACGCGGCAGCGCACGGCCGGCCAGCGCGTCGAGACGTTCGAGCGACAACGCGAGATGGCTGCCGCGCTTGGACGATGCGAGCGCGTGGATCTCGTCGACGATGACCGAGCGCACGTTCGACAGCATCTGCCGCCCCGACGTGGACGACAGCAGCACGTACAGCGACTCGGGTGTCGTGACGAGGATGTGCGGCGCGCGCTTGCGCAGCGCCGCGCGCTCGGCCTGCGTCGTGTCGCCGGTGCGCACGGCGGTGCGGATCGCCGGCACCGGCAGGCCGAGTTGCGCGAGCGATTCGGCGATGCCGGCGAGCGGCGCGTCGAGGTTCACGTGGATGTCGTTCGACAGCGCCTTCAGCGGCGACACGTATACGACGAGCGTCGCGTCGGGCAGCGTGCCGTCATGCGCGAGCGCATCGCGCACCAGATCGTCGAGCGCGCACAGGAACGCGGTGAGCGTCTTGCCGGAGCCGGTGGGCGCGGCGACGAGCGTCGAACGGCCGGCCTTGATGTGCGGCCACGCGAGCGCCTGCGCGCCGGTGGGCGCGGCGAACGTGCGCCGGAACCACGCGGCGACGGCCGGGTGGAACACGTCGAGCGCACGGGCGGCAGGGCGGGTAGCGGTGACGTCCATCGGAGCGTTGAAATAGGGTGCAAGCAGGGCGCAAAGCGTGCGCGAGGCGCGCACGAATCGAATCGCCAGTGTGCCAGACGTCGCGCGTGCGTGCCGGGTGCGCGTGTCGGCGCTCCGGACTCAAATGGGGGCCTGCACCGTACTTTCAATGGACGGAAAGTTGCGTGTGCGCCGGCGTATCGATAGCACGCCGAATCGCGTCGAATTGCGCCGAATTGCAACTAGACGCGATGCAGCCAGCCGAGCCAGTGTTCGAGCAGCGGCGCACGCGAGCACAACGACTGCGCGAGCCACAGCGTGCCGCCCCATGCGGCGCCCACGACGATCAGGTCGCAACGCCCGCTGTTCCACAGGTTGAGCGAATGACGCCGCCAGATCCACGGTACGCCGAGCGGGTTCGGCCAGTCGGCGAGCAGGTGCATCACGCCGCCGCATGCGAAGCCGAACAGCGGTGCGGCCCACAGCGGATGCGGATGATGGATGAGCCCGTGCCAGCCGAGCGCGAGCAGCGCGATCCAGCCGATGCCCCAGTGCGTGATGGTTCGATGCGTGACCCACAGGCGGCGCTTGCGGCGCCACCATGCGACTTCGAGCCAGTCGGGCGCGGTACCGCCCGCGACGCCCGCCGCGAATGCGGCGAACATGCCCGAATGCCACGGGCCCGTGGCGCCGGTTTGTGCGACGAGGGCGGCGGCGGCGACGCCGGCCGCGAAGCCGGACGCATGATGCGCGTTGTGTGATGCCATAGGAAGCGAGACGAAGAAACGTGAGGCGGCGCGTGAACGAATCTATGATGCGGTGCGAAAGCGGGGCGCTATCTTCGCAGATCGGATCGTGCAGCGGGACGGTGGTTTGCAGATTTTTTTTGACGCGTCACGGGGCCTGTCGCGCAGTTCGCAACTTTCGGTTTTGTGCGCTGCGTGAGGACGTGAACCGGTGCGAACTGCGGCTGCGCGCCCGGTGCAAATTCGACCTGTCCGCATCCGTGTCGAGAAGCGGCGGCATGACGAGGCGCGCACAGCGAACGCGCTTTCATCGCATGTCACGTGTTCGACCCTTTTTGTCCCCCTATACTACGAAACCGGATATGGCCGTCGGTGCGCCGGCGGCCATGCGCGGGACAGGTGCTTTTCCTGCCTGAAGGAGATCCATATGGGGGACATGCAATGACTACGCTGAATCGCTTCAAATCATCCGCTGTCGTGCTCGCGACGGTGGCCGGCATCGGTTTCCTGCCGAACGCACCCGTCTATGCGAAGGGGCCGCAGCCGGCCGTCCTGACGAGTTCGGCGGTCGCGGTGGCCGACAAGTACAGCGCGGATGCCGCGGAGCGGATCTTCAAGGAAGGCGGCAACGCGATCGACGCGGCCGTCGCGATCGCCTTCACGCTCGCCGTCACGTATCCGGAAGCCGGCAACATCGGCGGCGGCGGCTTCATGACGATCTACAAGGACGGCAAGCCGTACTTCATCGACTACCGCGAGCGTGCGCCGCTCGCCGCGACGAAGGACATGTATCTCGACAAGGACGGCAACGTCGTCAAGGGCATGAGCCTGTACGGCCCGCGTGCGGTCGGTGTACCTGGCACGGTCGCGGGCATGTGGGAAGCGCAGAAACGCTTCGGCAAGCTGAAGTGGAAGCAGGTGCTCGCGCCGGCGATCCACTATGCGCGCGATGGTTTCGTCGTCGACGAGCAGCTCGCGCAGCGCGGCGTCGACGCGTCGAAGGAGTTCGGCGGCAAGACCAACTTCGACAAGTATTTCTCCGGGCTGAAGGCGGGCGTGAACTTCAAGCAGCCCGATCTCGCCGACGTGCTCACGCGCATCGCGAACGGCGGCGCGGAAGGTTTCTACAAGGGCAAGACGGCCGAGCTGATCGCCGCGTCGATGAAGACCGGCGACGGCAACGGGCTGATCACCACCGAGGATCTCGCGCAGTACCGCGCGGTGTGGCGCCAGCCGGTGCAGGCGAAGTGGAACGGTTATGACGTGATCACCGC
This sequence comes from Burkholderia reimsis, assembly GCF_003294055.1. Classification (NCBI taxonomy): domain Bacteria; kingdom Pseudomonadati; phylum Pseudomonadota; class Betaproteobacteria; order Burkholderiales; family Burkholderiaceae; genus Burkholderia; species Burkholderia reimsis. The sequence continues at coordinate 220,657 of NZ_QMFZ01000005.1, read as the reverse complement.
GCCGCCGCCGAGCTCGGGCGGCATCGGCCTCGTGCAGTTGCTGAAGATGAAGGCCGACCTCAAGCAGGACTTCGAGGGCGTGAAGCTCAACTCGCCGCAGTACATCCACCTCGTCGCGGAAATCGAGAAGCGCGTGTTCGCCGATCGGGCGCAGTATCTCGGCGATCCCGATTTCTACAAGGTGCCGATCGCGCAGCTGACCGACGACGCCTATATCGCGAAGCGGGCGGCCGAAGTCAACCCCAAGGAGCCGTCGGATACGAAGAGCGTGCAGCCGGGCCTCGGCACGACGATGCCGGAGAAGGCTGAAACGACGCACTTCTCGGTGGTCGACAAGTGGGGCAACGCGGTGTCGAACACCTACACGGTCAACGGCTATTTCGGTTCGGGCGTGATCGCCGACGGCACGGGCATCGTGCTGAACGACGAGATGGACGACTTCTCCGCGAAGCCGGGCGTGGCGAACATGTTCGGCGTGGTCGGCAGCGACGCGAACGCGATCGAACCGAAGAAGCGCCCGCTGTCGTCGATGTCGCCGACGATCATGACGAAGGACGGCAAGGTGTCGCTCGTGATCGGCACGCCGGGCGGCTCGCGCATCTTCACGTCGATCTTCCAGGTGATCAACAACATCTACGACTTCAAGATGCCGTTGAAGGAGGCCGTCGGCGCGATGCGCTTCCATCACCAGCTGCTGCCGCCGAACACGATCTTCTGGGAGCCGTACCACCCGATCGAAGGCGAACTCGCGAAGCAGATCGAGGCGCGCGGCTACACGCTGAAGGGGCAGGATTTCAGCGGCGACATCCAGGTGATCAAGATCGACGGCAAGACGCCGGAGGCGATGGCCGACCCGCGCGGGCGTGGCGTGACGCGGATCATTCGCTGACGTGAAGCGGCGCGTGCGCGGTTGCGAAGGCGGCCGCGCACGCCGTGTTCCGCGGCGGGGCGCCGGATGCCCGCTGCGGAACGCACTCAGCCGGTCGTCCGGATGAATCCGGCGATCCGTGCCGCGATGGCGTCGGGCGCATCCTCGAAACAGTAATGCCCGACACCCGCCAGCCGCTCGACGGGCGCGGACGGAAACAGCGCGGTGAAAAGCGGCAGGAAGTGTTCCGCGCCGAGCGTCCGGTCGGCGTCTCCCCAGATCGCGAGCGCGGGTTTCTCGCGTATCGCGCGCAATGCCGCCGCATCGGGCACCTCGAACCGGTGCGCGCCCTCGGCAAACCCGCGGGCCCATCCGATCGCGCCGAGACAGTCCGCCGGTTGCGCGAACGGCGCACCGTACGCGGCAATCCACGTGTCGGTGATGACTGCGTGGTTCTCGAAACCGTTCAGTTTCAGCGTGCTCAGGATGTTGAAGCCGAGCTGCCCGAGCACGGTTTCGAGCGTGTCATCGGCCGCCGCGCGCATGATCCACTGGAACCATGGCGCATCGCGGCCGTTCGCATTCAGGCGCTCGACGAGATCGGGCTGGCCGAACGGCGTCGGCCCGTTCGCGGACACGATGCGCCGGATGCGATCCGGATGCCGCGCGGCAAGCCCCATGCCGACCGGGCCGCCGAAATCGTGCATCACGAGCGTGAGGCGATCGAGGTCGAGCGCGAGCACGAAGCGCTCGAGGTTGTCGATATGGTCCTGCAGCCAGTAGCTGCGATCCTGCGGCGTCGCGCTTTTGCCGAAGCCCATGTGATCGGGCACGACGACGCGATGCGTCGGACGCAGCGCCGTCACCAGATGGCGGAACAGGTAACCCCACGTGGGTTCGCCATGCAGGCACAGGACGGTTTCGCCGTCGTGCGGGCCTTCGTCCACGTAGTGCATCCGGAAGCCGGACGCGTCGTCGAAATGCGGGGCGAAAGGAAAGGTGCCGTCGAACGTGGCATCGGGCCGGATCATCGAACGCTCCTTCGGGAGTCGGATAGTTTGGTTTCAAGTTGAAACTGAATCGGAGCGTAGGATATCGGGTTTCAAGTTGCAACCAAAAAGAAGGGCGGCCGCAATCGACGGACGCTCGGCCCGTTGGTGCGCGATGATGTGCCGGAACGGGGGAATGCCGGAATTTATATGCCAGATGTACGAACTGAAGTGCCAATGAGGCCCGAATCGGCCATGGCGTTCGTTGATCGCGAACAGTCGAGCCTCGCGCGATTGATCTTTCGTGTGATGAGTTTTATATTGCAACCATTCATTTCAACGAGCGTAACCGCCGTTCCGGCCGCATGCCCGGAACGGCATCGCCTCATGCATCGATGAACAGACGAACCACGCACGAAGATTCCCTTTGCGGGGTTGCCCGCCCGCTGGACGCGATCGGCGACTGGTGGTCGCTGCTGATCGTCCGCGACGCGTTCGACGGGTTGCGCCGCTTCGGCGAATTCCAGAAGAACCTCGGGCTGGCCAAGAACATCCTGGCCGCGCGTCTGCGCAACCTGGTCGCACACGGGATCATGGACATCGTGCCGGCCGCGGACGGCGGCGCGCATCACGAATACGTGCTGACCGAGAAAGGGCGCGGGCTTTTTCCGCTGCTCGTCGCATTGCGGCAGTGGGGCGAGGATTTCTTCTTCGAACCCGACGAGGCGCACGTGCTGCTCGTCGACCGGAAGACCGGGCTGCCCGTCAGGAAGCTCGAGCTGCGTTCGCAGGACGGGCGCGTGCTCGGGCCGGAGGACACGGTCGTGCTGCCGCCGCCGGACTGACGCGCCTGACGCACCTGACGCGTGGCGATCGGCGATCGCGTTCGGGTTACCGCTTCAACAGCGCATGCGCGTGCACGATCTGCTCGGCGAGCTGGTTGATCGAGATGCGCCGCTCCATCGCCTGCGAGCGGATCTGCTGATAGGCCTCTTCCTCGCTGATCGCGTTGTGCTGCATCAGCAGCGTCTTCGCTTCCTGCAGCGTGCGCGCGGACATCACGCGCTGTTCCAGCTGCGCGATGCGGCGCCGGTATTCGTCGTGCCGCCGGCTCTGGTGACACGCGAGCGCCATCGCGCTCAACAGGCCGAACGAACGCACCGGCGTCGTCACCGCGCTCTGCGCATCGATGCGCAGCATCAGTTCGAGGATCGTCGGGCTTTCGTAGGTCGTGACCGCGATGAGCGGCGGCCGCGCATCGTCCTCGAGCCACGGGATCGACAGGTGCAGCAGGTCGGGCCGGACTGCGAGGATCACGAGGTCGACGCTCTCCGGCAGCGCGGCGGGCGGCGGCCAGCGCTGCTCGCTCGGGCAACCGATGCGCGAGAGCTGCTCGACTAGCAGCAGGCCGTTGTCGTCATCCGGGTAGTACACCATCACGCGCAGCGAGCGCAGTTCGGCGAGCAGGCGCGGCGTCGAGCGGATCGGGGTGCGGGCGCGCATCGTCGGTTACGCCTTCTGTTCGTCGGGCGCGTGCACGCGGTCGCCGAGCGAATGCGTGACGAGGTACGGATCGGGATGCACGCGCCGCGTCGCTTCGCGCACGATCGTGAAATTGCCGTCGGCCGTCGCGCAGCCGATGCGCGGATAGAGGCACGTATGCTGCGTGAGGCGGTCGATCTTCACGCGGCCCTGTGGCGCGTCGAATTCCGCGTCCGCGAGATGTTCGACGAGCCGGTCGCGCTGGTCGGTGCCGGCGCGCGCGAGCGCATTGGCGAACAGGTGAACCTGGAAATATGCGGCTTCCCACGGCGCGGAGGCGTTCGCGTCGTCGCCGAAGCGCGCCTTGAGCTGCGCGATGCAGCGCCGGTTCACGTCCGAATCGATGGTCTGGAAGTAGGGCGACGACGTGTAGTGGCCGGCCGCGGCCGCGCCCATCTGACCGAGCTCGATCTCGGAGGTCGTCAGGCTCGCGATCGGCATCCTGCGTGCATCGAGGCCGGCTTGCGCATACGCACGGTAGAACGCGGCCGTGCTGTCGCCGACGAGCGTGCTGAACACGAAGTCGGGCGCCTTCGCGCGGATGTCCTCGACGACCGCCGCGAAATCCTGCTCGGACGCGACGAGCGGCATGTAGACCTCGCCGAGGATCTGGCCTTCCGGATGCTGCGTGACGAGGTCGATCATGATGCGGTTCGACTCGTACGGGTAGATGTAGTCGGACCCGACGAGATACACGCGCGCACCGAACTGCGCGGTCATGAACGCGGCGAGCTGCACGCTGTTCTGGTTCGGGGCCGCACCCGTGTAGATCACGTTCGGCGAGAACTCGAAGCCTTCGTAGAGCGTCGGATAGAACAGCAGCTTGTCCCACTTCTCGACGATCGGAATCAGCGCCTTGCGGCTGCTCGACATGTATCCGCCGAACAGCACGTTCACGCGCTCGGTTGCGATCAGTTCCTCGGCGAGCCGCGCATAGACGGCCGGGTCCGAACAGGCATCGCGCACGACGGGCACGATCTCGCAGCCGTTCGCGCCGCCCGCTTCGTTGATCTCGGCGATCGCCTGCAGCGTGCCGCGCAACTGGCTCCGGCCAAGGTGCGACGTGCATCCGCTCTGCGAGAACAATACGCCAACCTTCACACTGTTCATTCGGTCGTTCCTGTCTCTTTCGGATAGAGCCGTCACGCGGTCAGTCGCCCGGCCGCGTGCGCGACGACGGCCGGCAATGCGTCGCCGTTCGCCGCGTGCACGCAGCGCGGGCCGACGCCAAGTATTGTAGACAACCCGGGCGGCTCGCCGAACGACAGACCGGCAATCGCGACACCTCGCCGCCGGCCCTGGCGTGCCGCGTGACGCGCATCCTCGACGAGGTAGCGCGGGTCGAACACGTCGATGTCGGCGGCTTCGCCGTCGCCGATCATCAGCACGGCGGCCCGCGCGCTCGCGGTTTCGCGGCGCAGCAAGGCCAGCGCATGCCGCAGTGCCGCGCCCGTGCGCGTGCTCATCCCGCTGTCGGCCGCGAGCAGCGCCGCGCGGCGGCCGGCGTCGAACGTTTCGCCGAAATCCTTGAAGCGCGCGTAGTACACGCGATGGCGTCCGTCCGACGTGTAGCCGTGCACGGCCCAGCGGCGCCGCTGCCGGTCGAACAGGTCGCCGAGCACGAACGCCGCGCGTTTCTCGAGCGTGGCGACCTGCGCGGCCGTCGACGCCGACAGGTCGAGCAGGATCAGCACGTGCCCGCGCGCGTCGTGCGGCACGCGGCGACGGAACACGCGCGGATCGGGCGCGTGCCCGGCGCGCCGGGCGATGCGTGCGGCGATCGCCGCGTCGACGTCGAGCGCATCGCCGTCGAGCTGGCGGCCCACGCGCCGCGGCAGCTCCGATGCGCGCGCGGCCGGCATTCGCATTGCCGCGCGCCGGTCGGCGTCGATCAGGGCGGAAAGCGACGGCGGCGGCGCCGACGTGGCGGGCGCGCATTCGACGATCGTCGTCCAGTCGCGTCGTTCGCGCTGCGTGTGGCAATTCCACTCGGGATAGCGCGGCGCATCGGGTACGGGCGGCGGTGCGTCGTCGGGCTCGTCGCTGTGGCCGCCGGTCGAGGCCGACATCTCGACGCCGTCGTTGCCCGCCTGTTCGGCCGCCGCGGTGGCCGGCCGCGCCCACAGCCACGCATTGTCGTCGCGATAGGGCAGCCATGCGCCGTCGTCGGGTTCGAAGCGCACGCGCATCTGGCCGAGATCGTTCGCGAGCCTCGACGCAATCGTGCGAAACGCACGGTAATCGTCGAGCGTGTCGCGCCGCTCGGCGAACAGCTGCGCGCCTTTGTCGACCCACGGGTTGCCGTCGCGATACGACGGATCGAACAGCGCTTTCGCGAGCCGCGCGCACAGGCAGCCGAACGTGAGTCCTTCACGGCCGATCGACGCGAACGCCGGCGCCCAGAACGTTGCGAGCCCCGGCCATTCGCGGGCCAGCAGCGCCTCGACGCGCGCATCCTCGATCACGCCGGCGACGGCCGAACCGATCTGCGTCAGCGTGTCGGCCGGCTCGCCGGACGGCGAGTGGCGCCAGTGGGCCAGCGCGTGCGCGGCCGCCGCGATGCGCGCATCGGGCGGCAACGCACGGGGCACACGCAGCGCGGCATGGCCGAGCGTCGCGCGCGGCGCCGCATCGTCGAGCCGCACGTCGGTCTCGTGTGCGGTCATCCCGTGCAGGAAGCGGGCGAGTGGCAGCGCGCTCATGTCGCGAAGTGCGCGGCGGCCATCGTCTGCAACGCGGCACGCGTGTCGGCGTCGTCGGTCGCCGCGTCGCTGATCGCGATCCGGCAGGCATCGAGCGGCGCGAGCCCCGCGACGATCAGCCTTGCCGCGTGCACGAGCAGGCGCGTCGACGCGCCTTCGTCGAGCCCGTTGCCTGCCTGCGCCAGCGCCCGCGTGCGCTGCGCGAGATCGACGAGGCGGCGCGCGGTTTCGCGGTCGGCGCCGCTTTCGCGCACGACGACGTCGGCCTCGTGCGCGGCATCCGGATAGTCGAAGTCGATTGCGACGAAACGTTGCCGCGTCGACGGCTTCAGCCGTCGGTGCTCGCCGTGATAGCCGGGGTTGTAGGAGATCACCAGATGGAAATCCGGATGCGCATGTACGACTTCGCCGAGCCGGTCGAGCGGCAGCACGCGCCGAGAATCGGTCAGCGGGTGGATCACGACCGTCGCGTCGGGGCGCGCCTCGACGATCTCGTCGAGATAGCAGATCGCGCCGTGCCGCGCCGCGAGCGTGAGCGGCCCGTCGGCCCAGTAGGTGCCGTCGGCGTCGAGCAGGTGGCGGCCGGTCAGGTCGGCCGCCGACGTGTCGTCGTTGCACGCGACCTGGATCAGCGGCAGGCCCATGCGCCACGCCATGTATTCGACGAAACGCGTCTTGCCGCAGCCGGTCGGCCCTTTCAGCAGGACCGGCAGGTGATGGCGGCAGGCCGTCTCGAACCAGTCGGCCTCGGCACCGGCCGGCTGGTAGAACGGCACTTCGGCGATGCGGTGCCCGGCGAGCGGATCGGTGGCCAGCGGCGTATCGCGTGCGCTCATTACCACCTCCCCGTCATCATCAGCATGCCGGGCAGCCAGCAGGTGCCGACGCCGATCGCGATCGTGTAGCCGGGCAGGAAGCGCACGGTCCGCTTCAGCCCGAGCGCGACGAAGAACAGGAACCACAGGCTCGACCACAGCAGCCACATCGCCCCGAAACGCGCGTCGCTCGACGTGCCCGCATAGACGAGTGCGCTGATCGCGACGAACAGGCAATACCAGCCCAGGCCGGCGCCTTGCAGCCCGCGCCACTGGACGGCGGCGAGATACAGGTACGTGAACGCGAACAGCAGCCCGCCCGCGCTCGAGAAAAACTGCGGCGGCGCCGACGCCTGCACGAGGCCGGCGAGGTTGATCAGCAGCGCGAGCAGCCCGACGAGCAGGTTCAGGCCGGCCGCGTCGCGCGGTTCGATGCGGCCGGTGAGCGCGACGCCGTTGACGACCAGCACCGCGCCGATGAAAAAGAGAGCGACACCGAGCATGATGAGGGCTCCAGAGTGAGACGGCGCCGTTCGCGCAGGCAGCGCGAACGGCCGGGCGGGGCGCGGGTTCAGCGATGCGCGGGCGCTTCGGACGGAATGCCTTCGATCGGGCATTCGGGCGTGCCGGGTGTCGCGCGTGTCAGGCGTTCGACGGCCTGGCGCGTGCCGTCCGGGTCGTTCACCCAGTTCGCATAGAACTCGAACGGGCATTGCGCGACGCCGTTCGGCGATTCGCCGGAACCGATCTTGCCCGTGTAGCCGCGGTGCAGCAGCTTGTACAAGTGGTTCTGCGACTGCATGTTGCGGCGCGCGTCGCGGATCAGGCTCACCGACAGCTCCGCGTACTGCACGCCGTTCTCTTCCTCGCCGCATTCGCCGAGCGTGCGGCCGTCGAAGCCGACGATCGCCGAGTGGCCGAAATACGAGTACACGCCGTCGAATCCGGACGCATTCGCGACTGCCACGTAGCAGTTGTTCATGAACGCCATCGCTTTCGACACGAGCACCTGCTGGTCTTTCGCCGGGTACATGTAGCCCTGGCAGCGCACGACGAGTTCTGCGCCGCGCATCACGCAGTCGCGCCAGATCTCCGGGTAGTTGCCGTCGTCGCAGATGATCAGGCTGATCTTCAGCCCCTTCGGCCCTTCGGCGACGTACGTGCAGTCGCCCGGATACCAGCCTTCGACCGGCACCCACGGCATGATCTTGCGGTACTTCTGCACGATCTCGCCCTGGTTGTTGATCAGCACGAGCGTGTTGTACGGCGCCTTGTCCGGGTGTTCCTCGTGGCGCTCGCCGGTCAGCGAGAACACGCCCCACACGTTCGCCTTGCGGCACGCGGCCGCGAAGATGTCGGTTTCCTCGCCGGGGATCGTCGATGCGGTGTCATACATCTCCTTCGCGTCGTACATGATCCCGTGCGTCGAATACTCGGGAAACACGATGAGGTCCATGCCGGGCAGGCCGCGCTTGATGCCGACCACGCGCTCCGCGATTTCGCGGGCGTTCGCGATCACATCGGCGCGCGTGTGCAGGCGCGGCATCTTGTACTGGACGACGGCGACGCCGACGGCGTCGTTGCTGCTGGAAATATCGCCATGACGCATGGTGTGCTCCTGGTTCGGGTGAAGACGTGCGTTTTCGAAAGACAAAAAAAAGCCCTTGCCTCGACGAGCGAGGCAAGGGCTTCTTTGCCGGTCCGTTCATCCGACAACGCTGTCGGATAACGGGAATGCGGATGGGCGGCCCGAAACGGGGCCGGCGAAGCGCGGGCTAGCGGGCGCGCGCTGCGCACGATCGTGGGACGTCTTTGTCCGCCGGATCGATGGGATGCACTCTAGGCAAAGTTTTTTTTGGACGCAACATCGCGTATACCCCTGCACGCGGTGAGGGCGCGGCATGCGTCCGGGATCGTGTATTGCGCCGCGCGATCGAGCGGGGTCGGACGCACGCTTGCGTGAACGACGGCGCATTGTCGTGCCGCGCCGGCTTCGATGGATCGACCGGCCGGCGCGTCGGCATCGGTCATCAAGGTTGCGTGTACAACCTTTTTTGCGCGATGCGCGCCGACCCACGCTCAACCACGCTTAACCACGGTCGCTCGCCGCGTTGCTTTCGAGGAAGCTGTCCACCGCGATCAACGACTGTTCGTCGAGCGTGCCGAGCACGCTTTTCAGCTTCAGCTGCAGCTTCAGCGCATCGAGATAACTGTCGAACAGCTTCTGCCGGATGCCCGAGATGTCGCGCCGCAGGTTCAGCGTTTCGTACGTCGTGCTGTAGCCGACCTGATGCGCCTTCATCGACGAATCGTATGCGAGCCGTGCGGCCTGCAGCGACTGCTGCAGCGCGCGGATGCGCTTGCCGACCGATTCGAGCGCGGACAGCGCCTCGCGATGATCGGTGCCCAGTTGCTCCTCGACTTCGCGCAGCCGGTTGCGGTACTGCTCGGTCACGTGCTCGGCTTCCACCTGCCGGTAGTACACGCTGCCGCCGGAGAAGATCGGGATCGTCACCTGCACGCCGACCGCGCTCTGATGGAAGTCGGAGCGATCGGTCAGGCCGCGCAGGTTCGGGTTGAGCCCGCGCGAATACGACGCGAACAGGTCGACGGTCGGCAAGTGCTCGGCGCTGACGCGCTTCGCGGCGAGCCGCGCGACCTGGACGTCGCGGTACGCCTGCCGGTACGCGGGGTTGTCCTGCGGCGCATAGTCGCCCGACGGAATGCGCGGCGACGAGCCGCGCATCGCGAGCCGCGGCCAGCGCGAGAAATCGATCGTCGACCCGAGCAGCGTCTCGTAGCGCGCACGGCGCGCGTCCACGTCGGTTTGCGCGAGGGCTTCGTCGGATTGCGCAAGACTGCGGCGCGCCTCGATTTCGGCCGTGTCGCCGATCGTCTTCATGCCGAGCTGTGCCATGCGTCGCGTATCGCTTTCGAGCCGGGTGAGCGCGTTCACCTCGTCGTCGGCCGACTGCAGTTTCTCGCGCGCGCTCAGCAGGTCGAAGCACGCGTTCGCGACGCGCAGGATCAGGTCCTGCTTCGCGACCTCGAGCTTCTGCTTCGCCGATTCCTCGTACTCGGTCGCGCGCCGCATGTCGTACAGGTAGGGCACGTTGAACAGCGCCTGCGTGACCTGCGCGGAACCGTATGCGGCATTGCTCGATCCGCTGACGTCGATGCCGAACAGGTTCGCGTGCGTACCGTAGCGTCCCCATTCGAGCTGCGCGGCGGCCTGCGGCAACATTTGCGCGCGTGCTTCGGGGAATTTCTGGCGGGCCGCATCGTATTCGCTGCGCGCCTGCAGGTAGCGTGGATCGTGCACGACCGCGTACTGGTAGGCGGTGTCGAGGCAGAACGCACGCGCGTTCGCCGACATGCTGGCTATCGTTACAGCGAACAATGTCACGGTTGCAAGTCGGGGATTCCACCTAGTCGTAAAACTTGATAGGGAATTACCCGAATTCCGCGTCGCCGATCCGTAATTCGCGCGCCTCGTTTCAAACATGGCCGTCTCCGTCTCCTGCCCGTGCCGCAATGCATTGCGCCGGGATTTAAACGTATTGAAATTGAAATTCAAACAGCGTGAATGCCTGCCATCCGTGGCGCACCGGAAAACGCGCCTGTAAGAGTGTGTCCTCCATTGAATTCCGATGCGCCCGCATGATAGCCTGATTTCGGCTCGTAATCGCAGTGATTATTAGATTAACAAGTCGCTAGGGATTAAAAGCCGTTTGTCTTTCTATGAAGGTTCTTTGCATCATCTTTATTTTTTACGAGGAGAGAATGATGAAGGTCATGACGACGGAACAGGTCAGGAATGTGCATGGCGGCGGTGCGATCAGCTCGCTGGGTAGCCTCGCCGTTGACGCCGCGCCGGTGGTGACCGCGCTCGGCCAGTTCCTGCCGAGCCTCGGCAATTACCTGCAGAACCCGAAGACGTTCAATAACACCGGCAAGTAACCGCCGTGCGCGGGGAGGCGCCCCCCGCGCGAAATGCCGCGAAACAGAAGGAAAAGAATCGATCGCCGAAGTGGCAATAAAGCGAATCCGGAATGTATTATTTCCAGTTCGGGCGATTATCAGGAGGCGGGAGTGCCGGATTATCCACGTAATAATGTAAACGGCCATTGAGATTGCAATTGGCTGACGGTGGCGGGCATTCCGACAATATAAAGGCCACAACAAATGCGAGACATCACGGAAGAACAGGCCCGCCAGATTCGCGGCGGCGCGTCGCTTTACTCCAATTCGGCCGCCTATACGGTCGATCTCGTCAACCAGTCGATCGGGACCACGCTGCAGGGCCTGATGACCCAGTACCAGGCCCGCGCCGTCGAACAGTTCCGGATGTCGCTAGGCTCGTCGCGCTGAGCGGCCCGCCAGGCGGCCGGTAATACCGGTCTTCCGTCGCAGCCGGCAGCGTGCCGGCTGTGCCCTTGCGTATCGCGCACGACCCGCCACGGGCCCGCACCGGCAGGCCCGGGCGGCGTGTCGTCGCGCCCCGGGTGCCCGACCATGCTCTTCAATACGCGTAAAGTCCGTCCGGTCCTGCAGGACGAGGTGACGGAGTGCGGCCTGGCCTGCCTCGCGATGATCGCGTCGTGGCACGGGCGCGAAACGACGTTGCGCGCGCTGCGCAACCGCTATCCGGTCCGGATCGATTCCGGGCTGTCGTTCTTCGACCTGATGGAGATCTCGAACGATCTCGGCCTGCGCGCACGCGGGCTGCAGTTCGACGCGGGCGAACTCGACGCGCTCAAGACGCCGTGCATCCTGCACTGGGGGATGAACCACTATGTCGTGCTGACGAAGGTCGGCTACGGCAGCGTGCACATCGTCGATCCCGCGCTCGGCGAAACGAAGCTGCCGCTCGCGCAGGCGCTCACGCACATCACGGGCTACGCGCTCGAACTGAATCCCGATATCGGCTTCACGCGGGCGGGGCGGGCCGACCGGATCCGGCTGCGCGACTACCTCGAAGGGCTGACCGGCATTCGCAAGAGCCTCGCGATCGGCATCGCGGGCGGCGTCGCCGCGCAGCTCCTGCTGCTGCTTGGCCCGTCGTACGTGCAATTGACGATCGACGAGGCGCTGAAGAAGACCGACGTCGACATCCTGTACCTGCTGACGATCCTGTTCGCGATCGTGTTCCTGTTCGACACGCTCTACGCGAACCTCGTCGGCAACATCAAGAGCTACCTGCGCAACATCGTGTCGCAGCAGTTGTCGGCGAACATGGTCGGGCATCTCGCGCGGCTGCCGATCGGCTATTTCCTGTTCCACAACACCGGCGATTCGATCTCGCGCGTGTCGTCGGTGTCGGAGGTCGGGCGGTTTCTCGTCGACGGGCTGGCCGGCGGGCTGCTCAATGTCGTCACCTGCACGCTGACGCTCGTGCTGATGCTGTACTACAGCCCGGTGCTGGCCGGCATCAGCCTGGCCGGGATGGTGCTGTTCGCGCTCAGCCGGCTCGCGATCCAGCCGCAGCTGCAGGACGCGATGTCGCAGATCCTCACACGCGGCGCCGAGGCCGACGCGCTGCTGATCGAGAACATCCGCTCCGCGCATTCGATCAAGCTGCTGTCGGCCGAGACCGCGCGCAGCAGCCTGTGGATCAACGCGTTCACGCAGAAGCTGCAGGCGATGCGCCAGCAGGAGCGGCTGCAACTGCTGTTCGATGCGGTGTCGAAGGGGATCGTGCACGTCGAGCAGCTCGTGATCGTCACATACGGCGCGTGGCTCGTCATGCACGGACAGAGCACGATCGGCGTGATCTACGCGTTCATCCAGTACAAGAACCTGTTCGCGGACAAGTTCATCGATTCGATCCAGCTCTACGTGCGCCGCAAGGTGCTGCAGGTGCACATGGACCGCGTCGCCGACGTGTTGCAGACCGAGACCGAGGAACCGGCGCCGGACGCGGTCGTGCGGCCCGTCGACGGTTTCGACGGCACGCTTTCGATCCGCGCGCTGTCGTACACCCCGAAGGGCGGCAACCGCCCGATCCTGCGCGACATCGCGCTCGACGTGCCGGCCGGCAGCAAGATCGCGATCGTCGGCCGCACCGGCAGCGGCAAGACGACGCTGCTGAACCTGATCTGCGGGCTTGTGCGGCCCGAGCCCGGCACGCTGTTCGTCGGCGGCGTCGATCTCGCGGAAGTGAACCTGCGGCAGTACCGCAAGCATCTCGCGGCCGTCACGCAGTCCGACCAGCTGTTTCGCGGCACGATCCGCGACAACATCACGAACTTCGCGCCCGCGCCGCGCATCGGCGCGATGTTCGACGCGGCGAAGCTCGCGTGCATCCACGATGAGATCGAGCGGCTCGACCATCGCTACGACACCCCGCTCGGCGATACGCAGAAGTTCCTGTCGGCCGGGCAGATGCAGCGGCTCCTGATCGCGCGGGCGCTGTATTGCGAGCCGCGCCTGCTGATCCTCGACGAATTCTCGTCGAACCTCGATCAGGCGACGACCCACGAGATCTGCCGCAACGTGCTGACGCTGCCGTGCACGATCGTGCTCGTCACGCACGACGCGTCGATCCTGTCGATGGTCGACCGGATCTACCAGATGCACGACGGCGTATTGACCGACGCGACCGATGCGTGGCGTGCGGCCGAGGAGGCACGGTGATGCTCGGGCGACTCTTCCTGCTCAATCCTTTCTCGTATGCGTTCCTGGTGCGGCGCGCGGTGCGGGCCGTCGCGCTGCGCACGTCGCCGGCGCGCGGGCTGCGGCTGATGCGCTGGTGCTCGGGCGCGTGCCTGCGCTGCTTTCCGTGCATTCGCGAGTCGATCGAGCGCGCGGTCGCGTACATGCTGAGCGCGCACCTGAACGACGATCCGCGACGCGTGCGGGACGTGTCGGCGGCGATCGTGCGCGAACTGTTCGAAGCGGAATTCGCGGGGCTCAAGCTGCGCACGCACAGCCTTGAATCGATGAAGTCGATGATCGACGGGATGGCGTGCGAAGGCGACGCGCAGCTGCGGGCGGCACTCGCGCGCGGCGGCCCGCTGATGCTCGCGGGGCTGCACTTCGGCAACCTGATGCTGTTCGTCACGAAGCTGCGCTTCATGATTCCCGACGACCGCAAGCTGATGGTGATCCTGCACCGGGATGCGCCCGGTGCGTTCTTCGACGATGCGCTGCGGCTCGTCGCCGAATACGGCGCCGGCGAAGTCGAGTTCATCGACATCGAGGAGCGCGTGCACCTGCGGCGGCTGATCACGAGCCTGCGGCGCGAGGCGCCCGTGTTCCTGCTGTTCTCCGACCTGCACGGCAAGTTCGGCAAGACCAACCGCTGCCGGCTCGGCGGCCGCTGGGTGCGGATGGCCGGCGGCGGCGTGAAGCTCGCGGTCGAGCAGGGGATTCCGCTGCTCGTCGCGTATGCGACGGGCGTGCCGTTCCGCGATCGCTGCGCGGTCCATTTCACCGAGCTCGCGGCCAGCCCGCTCGTGCCGATGCTCGGCGCGGAAGACGACGCGTCGCCGGTGCGCGCCACGCACCAGCGCATCGTCGACCGTCTCGAACAGGCGCTCGTACGCCAGCCGGAGCAGTGGCATTTCTGGGAACACTTCACGCCTTACCTGATGCCGACGCCGCTGCTCGATGCGGCCGCACGGCGTCGCTCCTGACGAGCCTGCCCCATGCCGATCTGGAACTCCGCCCTCCGAGAACAGAAGCCGTCGCGCAAGCTCGCGCGCGGCACGACCTTCGGCACCGTGATCCACGGCGTCGTCGACGTGCCGGTGTCGATGCGCTTCTTCTGCTACCTGTCGCTCGCGATGTTCGCGATGTTCGTGACCGCACTCGTCGAACTGAGCTACGCGAATACCGAGAGCGTGTCGGGGATGCTGACGCCGCGTTCGGGGCTGATCGGTGTCAGCGCGCCGCCGGGCTGGGCCGTGCGGGACGTCTACGTCGGCAAGGACCAGCACGTGAAGGCCGGCCAGCGGCTGCTGGCGGTGACGCGCGACACGAGCTTCGTCAGCCAGGCGAACAACGTGCAGGGGATGCGTGCGGCGCTCGACCGGCAGCGCGTCGAGGTCACGCAGCAGATCGACGCGGCACGCCTCGAATACCGTTCGACGGTACAGCAGATCAACCAGCAGATCGCCGCGCAGGGCGAGAGCCGCGGGCTGATCGACCGGCAGATCCAGGACCAGAAGCGCATCGTCGACGAGTACGGCGAACGGCGCGCGCGCGTGAAGCAGCTGCTCGACGAACAGGTCGTGACGCTCGAGCAGTACAACCAGGTGAACACGCAGTACCTGCAGGCTGGGCAGGCGTACCAGGACCTGCTGCTGCGCCGCGCCGAGCTCGCGAAGAATGCGATGAAGCTGCGCGGCGACCTCGACACGATGCAGAGCAAGTACGACGGGGCGAACGCGGAGCTGAAGATCAAGCAGGAAGAGCTGAACGCGAAGGAATACAACATCGACGAGAACGTGAACCAGGTGCTGTACGCGCCGGCCGACGGGCAGATCGTGCGGCTCGACGTCGTGCAGGGCGGCGTGATCGACCCGCCGGGTACGCGCGTCGTCGAAATCCTGCCCGCGAAGGCCGACGGGCTGATCGCCGAGGTCTACATTCCGTCGTCGAAGGCCGGCTTCGTGAAGAAGGGGCAGGAGGTGAAGGTTGCGTACGCAAGCTATCCGGTCGAGAAGTTCGGCACCTATCGCGGCAAGGTGCTGTCGATCTCGCCCGTCGCGTTTTCCGCGAAGGAGCTGAACCTGCCGGGCGATGCCGCCACGCCGCAGACCTACTTCAAGACCTGGGTCGAGCTGGCCGACCGCACGCCGGCGTTCGAAGGGCGGCCGCTGTCGCTGCGGGCCGGGATGATGCTGAAGGCCGACATCGTGCTGGAGCGGCGCAGCCTGCTCGAATGGCTGTTCGAGCCGTTGTACCGCATCCGTCAACGCCTGTTCGGCGTGCCGGCCTGAGCCGATGGGGAGCCGGGACATGTACCGCCGCCGTGCGCGGCCGGGCGCCGTGCGTCCGCTGTCGCGCTGGCTCGGCGCGACGCTGTTCGCGTGCGCGGCCGCCGCGCATGGCGCGCCGCAGCCGGACGCGGACGCCGAACCACGCTGGCAGGCCGGCGCCGACGGGATCGGCTTCTGGCCGGGCGGCGACGCGGACGGGTTCGACGCGAGCGCATGGGCGACCGACGCGGGGCCGGCACGCGGCGGGCGCGGCAGGCACGGCAGACACGGAGAAGAGGCCGACGGGCCGCAACCCGACGCCGTCCCGTTGACGGCGCGCAAGATCACGCTCGGCCAGCGAACCGGCGGGGCGGGGCGCGCATGCGCGGCAGCGCCCGACGACGGCGCGGACGGCATCGGCTTCGACGACGGCGGTGCCAGTGGCTCCGGTGGCGCCGTTGGCGGCTGCGATCCGGCTGCGCCGCGCGACGCGGCGGCGGGCGACATGCCGGCGCCCGGCGTCGTCCACGCCGACCGGATGCCGTACGAACTGCATCCGGTCGATCCGTCGCGGCTGCCCGATCTGCCGGCCGCCCAGGCGCCGCCGTTGCTGACGCAACTGATGGGTGACGACCGCAACATGGTCGGCCTCGGCTGGCACTTCGTCGGCACGACCGGCCGGTCGACGCCCGTGACGACGCACACGGACGCACTCGGGCTGAACAGCTTCCAGAACCAGGGGTCGCAGCTGTCGCTCGGCAACACGAACACGCTGGCGTTCACGCTGACGCATTTTTTCTCGGAGAACTGGGCAGCCGAACTCGGCGCGGGCATTCCGCCGGTGCTGACGCTGCGCGGGCACGGCAGCATCGCGCTGCCGCTCGACCGGATCTTCTCAGGCGTCCAGGGGCGCTTTCCGCTGATCGATCTCGCGAACACGCAAAGCAACCCGCTCGCGACCACGCGCGCGTGGCTCGGGTCCGTCGTATTCAAGTATTACCTCGGCGAGCGCGACGACCGTTTCCGCCCGTTCGCGGGCATCGGCGTCAGCTATACGCGCTTCACGAACACGAACCTGAATCCCGTGTTCCAGCGCAAGCTCGCGTCGCTCGGCGGGCTGCTCGCGGCGGGCGCGGACATCGGCAGCCTGCAGTCGCTGCTGCTCGACCCGGCGCTGTTCCAGCGGATCTGGGATGCCGGCGGCGACCTGCTGCTGTCGGGCAAGACCAACGTGTCGGCGAAGGTGAAGAGCGTGTGGGAGCCGGTGTTCACCGTCGGCGCGAGCTACCAGATCACGCGCCAGTTCTGGATCACCGGCATGGTGACCTATATCCCGTTACGTACGAAGATTACGCTGGATATCGACCAGCCGAACCGTCAGCTCGCGTCGAACACGTTCGACATTGCCGCGAACCCCGTGCTGGCGAGCGTGCTGCTCGCGTTCCGCTTCTGACCGGTGCGCCGGCCCTTTTTCATGAATTTGACGCGCGACGCTGGGATAATGTCGGCGTTTGGCTGCGTCAACGATGGAAGGAGGCCCCATGGGCGACAACGATAACCGCACCGAGACCGACAACCGCGCCGATCTCGAATCGATGGAAGCGCGCCAGCGCCGCTTCGAGGAAGACCTGGTCGACGCTTACGACGAAGAACTCGAGATGGAGCTCGACGATCGCCGCTTCGACGATAGCGACGACCTGCTGTTTTCGCAGGAGCGGCGCGAAGCGCGCAAGCAGTATTTCCGCGAGCTGTTCCGCCTGCAGGGCGAACTCGTGAAGCTGCAGGACTGGGTCGTGAGCACGGGGCACCGGCTCGTCGTCATTTTCGAGGGGCGCGACGCGGCCGGCAAGGGCGGCGCGATCAAGCGCATCACGCAGCGGCTGAACCCGCGCGTATGCCGCGTGGCGGCGCTGCCGGCGCCGAACAACCGCGAACGCACGCAGTGGTATTTCCAGCGCTATGTCGCGCATCTGCCGGCCGGCGGCGAAATCGTGCTGTTCGACCGCAGCTGGTACAACCGCGCGGGTGTCGAGCGCGTGATGAACTTCTGTACCGACGACGAATACGAGGAGTTTTTCCGTTCGGTGCCCGAGTTCGAGAAGATGCTCGTGCGCAGCGGGATCCAGATCGTCAAGTACTGGTTCTCGATCACCGACCACGAGCAGGAAGTGCGGTTCCAGAGCCGGATCGAGGATCCGCTCAAGCAATGGAAGCTGAGCCCGATGGATCTCGAGAGCCGCCGCCGCTGGGAAGCCTACACGGCCGCGAAGGAAGAGATGCTGCTTCGCACGCACATTCCGGAAGCGCCGTGGTGGGTCGTGCAGGCGGTCGACAAGAAGCGCGCGCGGCTGAACTGCATTCACCATCTGCTGCAGCAGGTGCCGTATCACGAGGTGCCGCACGCGCCGATCGACCTGCCGCCGCGCGAGCATCACGAGGACTACATCCGCCGGCCGGTGCCGGACGACATGATCGTCCCGGACACTTACTGACCGACCGACTGACCGGCGCCGGGATTCGTCCGGCCACGCGGGGAGCGCGGACGCGTTGCCCGCGCGTCACGTCGCCGGAAATCCCGAGCGCCCTTGCGTCAGGTCGAACAGCTCGGTTCTTGCCGCGGCTTCGGCGTTTTCCGGCAGCTTGATCGAGAGCTTCACCGTCATCCCGTACGCGCTGTCCACGAGCGTGTATCCGGCCTGTTCGATCCAGCGGCGCACGCGTGCCTCGTCCGGGTAGCCGATCTCGATCGCGAGTCGCGTGTAGCGGACACGTTCGACGCGCTCGGCGTCGAGCAGCGCCGATGCGATCGCATCCGTATAGGCCCGCACCAGTCCGCCCGCGCCGAGCTTCACGCCGCCGTAGTAGCGTACGACCGCGCCGAGCACGCCGTCGAGATCGTGATGGCGCAGCACTTCGAGGATCGGCCGGCCCGCGGTGCCCGACGGCTCGCCGTCGTCCGACATGCCCGACTGCCCACCCGCCAGCAACGCCCAGCACACGTGGGTGGCCGCAGGATGCTCGTCGCGCAGGCGCTGCAGCGCGTGCATCGCGGCGTCGCGATCGTCGACGGGGATCGCGAACCCGATGAAGCGGCTCTTGCGGATCTCGAGTTCGCGGATGCAGGTGGTGGCGAGCGAGTAACTCATGCGTCGCGAGATGAAAGGTGTAGGGAAATCAAGATGATGACGGCCGGGCGATGCGTTGGATATCGACCCGCGCAGGCCTCGGGCGGCGGCACGAGCGGGCGGGATGAAACAGGAATTTTACCGTGGCGCGCATCGACGCCTTTCGAAGCCGTCAAAACGCGATGCCGATGTGAATGCTCAGGTGCGGCCAAGCGCACCGGCTTGGCCACAGGACCCGACGTCCCGGATTCGAAGGCAGGTCCACCGGATCACGGTTGTCTCGACGTCTTGGCGCCGGCGCCGATCTGGAGCGCATACAGCTCGGCAACGTCGACCGCCCGACGGCTGCTGCGTTCGACCGATCCTTCTTTCGTCCACAGGAATGGATAGAAGCTGAAGCATTGATCCGTCGTCAGGCGCTGGACATCGGCCTGCCAGCCAGGCCAGCGCATGCTCGCGTAGAAGTCGCTCAACGTGTCGCCGAGCGACCATCGCACGAAGTCGCCGTACCCGATCCCGAGGGGCTCCCATTCCAGCGTGTCGGGTGCAAAGTAGTACACGGAGCCCGTGTCCTCCCCGAGTGCGCCGCCATTCAAGGCGAAGAATCCGCCGACGGCATCATCCGCGACCAACAGAAAGCCGGAGGAGCGTCCCTGATTCCAGCCGACGATGTCCCGGGGCAACGCGGGATGGCCCGAGCCGAGCAGACGAAGGTAGCCGCCGTCCACGAGCAGGCCGCCGGTCGAATAGGCGATGGCCCCCAGGAGCGATCGCGTGGTGACCTGAAGGGTCGACAGGATTTCGCCATTCCGGCCCGATGGCGGCAATATCTCGCAACGATCAGGCGCTGCCGCCGACCACTCGATCAATGACGGCAGGGCGGATTCACGCTCGTTGACCAGTTCGTCCAGTGGACGCATGTGTCTTCTCTCCGGGTGGTTCGGTTCGGCATGGGTCGAGCCGGGACGATACGGCCTGCACCGGCTCGTGCGGCATCAACGCGCCCCGACCGACGAGCGCAGTGCCGCGCCGAGCGTGCGCAGTGCCTGCCGGGCGCGCGCATCGGTCAGGCTCGAGTGGAGCACCACGTCGCGCGTCGGCAATGGCGGCAGCCCGTATCGCGCACCGACGTCGACCGTGCCGGCGGGCGCCACGCGATGCCCGAGCGCCGCGACGGCCAGCCCCGCGGACACCGCCGCGCCGATCGTCGCGACGCCGCCGCCGACGAACACCTCCGTCCAGGCGACACCGGCCTGGTCGAGCGCGCCGATCGCCATGCGGCGCACGCTGCAGGGCTCGGCTTGCGTGGCCAGCCGCAGCGGTTGCGGCGGATGGTACTCGAAATCCGTCGCGGCCATCCAGCCGAACGACTCCGACAGGATGGTTTCGCCGTCGAGCCGCCGACTGTCGTGCTGCAGCGCGACGGCCGCGTCGAGCTGGCCGCGGTCGAATGCATCGAGCACGTCGCGCGACGCGGCCACGCGGATCTCCAGCACGAGCGTCGGCTCCGCCTCGCTCATGCGCCGCAGCAGCATCGGGAGATCGGCGCCGACGACATGGTGACTGACGCCGATCACCAGCCGCCGCCGGCCGGTGCCGAACGCGCCGACCGCACCGTGGTGGGCGGCCACCAGTTCGCGCGCCGGTTCCAGGAATGCGGTGCCGTCGGCCGACAGGCGAACCTGCCGCGGCGTGCGTTCCAGCAGGCGGCGGCCGAGGCCGCTTTCGAGCCGCTTGATCTTCAGGCTCACCGCGGACTGCGTCGTGTCCATCGCCTCGGCGGCCCGCGTGAAGCTCTTGAGGTCGGCGGTCAGCACGAACGCCTGCACGGCTTCGATGTCGAGCGTTTTCATCGCACACTCATTCATTGAGAAATCGAATCATTGAAATATTCTGCCATCGTATTTTCAAATGATTCAAGGTCTTCTACGCTGTTCTCGAGCCATTCGGAATCTCCGTTTCCCTTCAGGAGTCGATCATGCTGACCGCGTACTACGTGCACCGCCTGCCGGCGGATTACGACCTCGACATCATCCGCCATCGCGTGCGCGAGCGCGGCAAGCTCTGGGACGACACGCCGGACCTGGTGTTCAAGGGGTTCCTGCTGCGCGAGGCGGGCCGCTACGATGCGACGGAAAACGGCTATGCGTCGTTCTATCTGTGGCGTAACGAGCAGGCGTTCGCCGGGTTCGTCACGGGCGGCCGGTACCGGGTCGTGACGGACAGCTTCGGCCGCGCGCCGATCGACGTGCAGGTCGCGCTCGACGCGCGCAAGGGCAGTGCGTCGACGGGGCGCTTCGTTCGTCTGGAAGCCGTCGACATTCCGGCGGATGCCGACCTCGAGGCGACGCTGGCGCGGGAGGTGGCGCGCAATCGCGAAGTGGCGGCGCGGCAGGGTGTGGTGGCGGCCGCGGTCAGCCTGGACTCGCTACGCTGGCGGCTCACGCGTGCCGTCGTCACCGAACACGAGCCGGACGACGGCGGCGCAGGCACGGTGTATCAGGTGCTGCATCTGGCGAGGCCGTTGCTCGATACGCTGGAAGGGAGTGGAGCATGACGACGGGCGTCGCGTCGAGATCGCGGGCCGGGCCGTCGGGTGCCGTGAGCGACCCGGCATCCGTGCGATTGCCCGCCGGCCTCGTGGTCGCCGCGCATCTGGCCGGGATCGCGGCGGGGATCGCCGCGATTGCCGCGCTCGCGACGCTGCTGGCGCTACTGTTCCGGTGAGGATCGCCGGTGCGGACGGCGGAAGACGGAGGAGCCGGGCGCGACACGCGCGGCTCCTCCGCTGGGTTGGCGCCGCTCAGTGCCCCTGCAACCGGATATCCCGCGACGACGCACCGACGTACACGGTGCCGCCCGGCACGAACCGCCAGCCGTTACGCGACGTATCCCACACGCTCTGCATGCGCGGCGACACGGTCACGCGGACACGCCGCGCCTCGCCCGGATTCAGCCGGATCTTCTCCCAGCCGACCAGCCGCTTCGGCGGTTCGTCCTTGTACGGCACGCCGAGATAGACCTGCGGGATCTCCGCACCGGCGACGCGCCCGTCGTTGCGTACCGTGAACGCGACGCTCAGCGACCCGTCCCACTGCTTCGACACCGACAGCCCCGAATACGCGAAGTGCGTGTACGACAGCCCGTAGCCGAACTCGAACATCGGCTTGATGTTGCGCGCGTCATACCAGCGATAGCCCATGTTCAGCTTTTCCGCGTAGACCGGGTCGTTGTCGAACGTGCCGTTTTGCCCCCAGGCCGGTGAATCCTGATCGCGCGCGGGGAAGGTGACGGGCAGTTTGCCGGACGGATTGACCGCGCCGAACAGCACGTTCGCGATCGCCTTGCCGCCGGCTTCGCCCGGATACCACGCCTCGACGATCGCCGACACGTTGTCCTTCCACGGCATCAGCACCGGATTGCCGCTCTGGACGACGACGATCGTATGCGGATTCGCGCGCGCGACGGCTTCGACGAGCGCGTCCTGGTTCGACGGGTTCGCGAGGCCCAGGCTCTGCAGGTCGCCGAAATCCTCGCCGGCCGGCTGGGCCACCACGACGATCGCGACGTCCGAGCGGCCCGCGAGCGCCGCGGCCTGGTCGATTTCCTGCTGCGTATACGCACGGAACGGCGACTGCTGGTCGCTGTTGCCCGCATACGTGACCTGCGCGGCCGGCGCAAGCGCGCGGATGGCCGCGACGATCGGCACGTCGACCTTCAGCCACGGATTGCGCCACCAGCTGCACCCGGTCGACGCGCCGAACGTCAGGCCGCCGCAACCCGCGAACGAACCCGACACCGGGTCGCGCGTGTTGCCCGAGCCGCCGCCGGACAGCACGGCCGCGTCCGCATGGCCGCCGATCACGGCAATGCGCGACAGCGCCGATGCCGCGAGCGGCAACTGATTGCCGTCGTTCTTCAGGAGCACGATCGACTGCTCGGAAGCGGCCTGCGCAAACCGGTTCGCGGCCGCGAAATCGATCGTTCCGCCGCCGGTGGCCGGATCGTCCATCACGCCGACGCGGATCATCACGGCGAGCTTGCGCCGCACCATGTCGTCGAGCCGTGCGGTCGACACCGAGCCGTTCGCGATCGCCTGCTTGACGGCCGTCGGCGTCAGGTACACGCTCGGCCCGACGTCCTCTTCCTCGTCGAGCCCGGCGTTGATCGCGGCGGCCGTGCTGTGCGTGGCGCCCCAGTCGGACTGCACCTGGCCCTGGAAGCCCCATTCGTTCTTCAGCACGTCGTTCAGCAGGTGAGTGTTTTCGCACGCGTATGTGCCGTTCAGCCGGTTGTAGCTGCACATCACGCTGCCGGGGCGACCGCGCTTCGCGGCGATCTCGAACGGCAGCAGGTAAAGCTCGCGCAGCGTGCGTTCGTCGATCTGCGTGTTGCCGCCCATCCGGCCGTGCTCCTGCTCGTTGCCCGCGTAGTGCTTGATCGTGGCGATGACCTTTTGCCGCTGCGTGGCGAGCGTGCGTTCGGCGAGCAGGTCGCCCGCGAGCAACGGATCTTCGCCGAGATACTCGAACAGCCGGCCACCGCGCGGCTCGCGCGCGAGATTGGTGCCGCCGCCGAGGCCCATGCCGAATCCTTGCGCGCGCAACTGGATCGCGACCTGCTTGCCGTAGTCGTACGACAGCCGGCGATCCCAGCTCGCGGCGACGGCGATCGTCGCGGGGAACGTCGTGCTGGCCTGCGACGTGCTGCCGGAGCCGGTCGCCGAGTCGACCATGTTGAGATCGGGAATGCCGAGCCGCGGCACGCCCTGGATATAGCCGGCGCCGCCGCCCGGCACCTTTGACATTTCGTATTGCGAATGGATGAACTGGAGTTTCTCGTCGAGCGTCATCTTGCGCACGAGCAGGTCGGCGCGTCGTTGTGCGGCGGCCGACGCGAACGCATCGGTCGCGTCGCCTTGTGTGTTGAAGTCGGCATCGCCTGCGTAGGCAGTGGTGCAGAGGGTCGCTGCCAGCACGACGGCCGGCCAGAGTGTGTCCCGCATGTTGCTCTCCTGATCGTATTGCCGATTGTTCGGATGATGTCTGGAGCTGCGCTCGTCCGGTGGATTCGCACCGGACGCATTCGGCTGGCGATGCAGGGTGGTTGCGCGTCGGCATGCCAGGCCGGGCGGGGAATCGTTACGGCCGGTTGGGCTCGACCGGTCAACGCGGGCGGCGACGCGCAGGCCGCCCGGCACTGCCGAATCGGATGTAGCGATTCTCTGCAGCGACTAATGGTATGAATGTAGTTTGACTACAGCATCGGTGTTTCTACCGATACGTACGATCTTTATCGGGCAGGGCCGCGCGGCGGGGTGGAAAAGCGGTCATCGTTCCCGACGGCGCGTGTGCGATCGGGTAAGAAGTACCCGGGGCAAGCGCGTGTGCGAGTCATGCTGCGGCGCGTGTGCGCCGGTTCGTTGCGTATGCATCGAACCGGGATTCGGTCATGTCACGCACTGTTCGCAATGACGGTCATCATTTGCGTTGCGCCGCTCGTTACGACGATTCCGGGACCGGAGCAATAGCGTCCGCTTACGTCGAACTGCACGCGATGAGGGGAGTCATGCAGACCCGCTCTCCGCGTGCAGCCCGCCCGGCTACTTCGTGACGAGCGCGCCGGTCAGCCCGGCGCTGATCGCCGGCAGCAGCAGGTTCAGCACGCGGCTTGCGCGGACGAGCCCTGTGTTGTCGACATAGACGACGTCCTTCGACGCCAGCGGAAACTGGTTCGCGAGCAGCATCGACACGGGTGACTGCATGTCGAGGTGATAGATGACGGGGGCGCTGTCGGCGGCCTTGCGCAGCACGAACACCTGCTTGGCATTCGACGTCTGCTGGTTGAGCTGGCCGGCCTGCGTGAGCGCCTCGCTGAGCGTGAGCGTGCCGTCGCGCAGCGGCGCGACGGCTTGCGGCCTGACCACTTCGCCCATCACGTACACGGGATTGTCGTCGCGCGCGCTGACATGCAGCATGTCGCCGGGCTTCAGCATGATGTCCGCCGGATTCTTCCCCGTCTTCATCATCTGGGCGACGTTCAGCGGATAGATCGTGCCGTCGCGGGTGATCGTGACGCGGCTCTGATCAGCTGTCGGCGCAAATCCGCCTGCACGGCTGACGGCTTCGATCAGCGTCATTGGAATGTCGTTGACCGCCTGCGCGCCCGGATTGCGCACTTCGCCGTCGACATAGACCTGCGTGGCGCGGAACGATGCAACGCGAACCGTGACCTGCGGCTTGACGAACACCTTGGCGAGCTCGGTCCTGACTTCGTGCTGGATCTGCGCGACGGTTTTCCCGACTGCGTGGATCGGCCTCGGGACATACGGAAACTGCACGTCGCCGTTGCTGTCGACGACGAAGCCCGGCGCGGCGTCCGCGGCCTTCGTGTTCTGTATGGGTTGTCCTGCGGCCGTCGCGAATTCGGGGTGGTCCCATACCGTGATCTGAAGCACGTCGCCGGCACCGATACGGTACATACCCGACTTCGCGAACAGGTTCGGCGGGATGGACGCAGCAGGGGCGCGTCGCTGTTCGGCCCGGATCTGCTCGATCTGCGTCAGGTCGATCTGCCTGACCGGAACCTGCATGTCGCTGGTCACGTCACCATTGTCGGCGGTCGTGACCGGCAACGCGGTCGAACTCATATGCTGCCCCGGCACGACCGTGCATGCGGAAAGCACGGCGACGGTCGTGCAGGCGAGTGCCATGCACATGCCGCGCATGGCAGTTCGGGAGTGGCCCGGCGCCACGGAATCGAACGGTAGAACATTTTTCATTTTTTGTGTCCAGCATCGATGAATCGATTGATACGTTATCCAGATCGAATTCGGAGCGATTCTCGCGTGACCGTGTCGTTCCGAGCATCGTGATGATGCTTCCGGCAACTATCAGGAGCCGGATAACCGGCGTGTGATCCAACCCCGGCATCGCTCCCGAAAGCAATTGTCAAAAACTGGCAAGGACGGAAGGACATCGTCGTGCGAGGCGGGGAATGAGTCGGCGTTTATCACGCGCGCTTCGCCCGTCGGTGTGCCGATCGCGAACAGAGCGTAACGCAGGTTGGGCGCTTCGAAGTCGCGGCGGCGGCTTAATGTAAGCCATCGCACGCAGCGGGCCGGACATCTATCGCATAGTGGCGCCAACGAACATGGCCGTGTATTCCAGACGGAATGTGCGGGGGCGGGAACGGCATTGTGCCGGCGTCCGGTTCATTGTCTGCGAGAGATTTCATGACACGCTTCATTGCCCGTTCGAGGGCTCCTTTGCGGTTGGGTCTGGGCGGCGGCGGAACCGACGTGCCGCCGTATTCCGACCGGTTCGGCGGTCTGGCGCTCAATGTGACGATCGAAAAGTTTGCGTACGCGTCGATCTCCCCGCGCGACGATGCGAAGGTGGAACTGGTCGCGGCCGATACGGATACCCGATGGATCGGCTCCGTGTCGCCGGTACTCGAGGTGCAGAACGGGCTCGGTCTGCATGTCGGCGTCTACAACCGGATCGTCCGCGATTTTCACGGCGGCCACCCGTTGGCCGTCACGATCACGACGTGCTCCGAAGCACCGCCGGGGTCCGGGCTCGGGTCGTCGTCGACGATCGTCGTCGCGCTGGTCAGGGCGTTCAGCGAACTGCTGTCGCTGCCGCTCGGCGAATACGACATCGCACACCTCGCACACGACATCGAGCGACAGGATCTCGGGCTTGCAGGCGGCAAGCAGGACCAGTACGCGGCGACATTCGGCGGGCTGAACTTCATGGAGTTCTACGGCGATCGCGTGATCGTCAACCCGCTGCGGATCAAGCAGGAAATCAAGGCCGAGATGGAAGCGTCGCTCGTGCTGTATTACACCGGCGTATCGCGTGAGTCGGCCAACATCATCAAGGAGCAGAGCAGCAACGTGACGGAGGGCGTAGTCGATTCGCTGGCCGCGTTGCACGAAGTGAAGGACGAAGCCATTCGCATGAAGGAGGCCGTGTTGCGTGCCGATTTCGATGCGTTCGCCGCATCGATGCGCGATGCGTGGGAATCGAAGAAGCGGATGGCAAAGAACATCTCGAACCCGATGATCGACGATCTGTACCGCGTCGCGGTGCGGGCCGGTGCGAAGGCGGGCAAGGTGTCCGGCGCGGGCGGCGGCGGCTTCATGATGTTCTTCGTCGATCCGGTCGAGCGGCCCGCCGTGATGCGCGCGCTCGATGCATACAACGGAACCAATGGTCAGGTGCTGAACTGCACGTTCACCGACATCGGTGCGCAGTCGTGGAGAAAGAATCAATGACGATCGCAGTAGAGAGCGAAATTCGCCAGACGCTGTCGGTACTGACGGCGCTCGTATCCGATCACGGGCAACTGGCGCGGATCGAGCAGGTGGCCGAGCGCGTGACGGAGGCGCTGCGGGCAGGTAACAAGATCCTGCTGGCAGGCAATGGCGGCAGCGCGGCGGACGCGCAGCATATCGCAGGTGAATTCGTCAGCCGTTTCAACTTCGACCGGCCGGGTCTTGCCGCATTCGCGCTGACCGTGGACACGTCGGTCATGACCGCGATCGGTAACGACTACGGCTACGAGAAACTGTTCGAGCGCCAGATTCAGGCGACCGGACGCCCGGGCGACGTCTTCTGGGCGTATTCGACGTCCGGGCGTTCGCCGAACATTCTCCGTGCGCTTGACGTTGCAAGGACGGCCGGCATGTACTCGGTCGGCTTCACCGGTAACGGGCCTGGCGCCGCCGAGATGCGCAGGCGTGCCGACATCTGCATCGAGATTCCGTCCGCGTCGACCCCGAAAATCCAGGAAGGACATCTTGTGTGCGGCCACATCATTTGCGGCATCGTCGAAGAGCGGATCTTTGCATGAACGCAATGCTGCCCTGCCTGATCCTGGCCGGCGGCCTCGGCACGCGGCTGCGGCCGGTGCTGGGCGACACAATGCCGAAGGCGCTCGCGTCGATCGGCGGCGAGCCCTTTCTGTGCTGGATGCTGCGAGGCCTCCGGCAGCAGGGCGTGACCGAGGTGGTGCTGTCGCTCGGTTACGGTAGCGGCCCGATCAAGGCGCTCGTGACGTCGCGCGACTTCGGCATCGCGATTTCCGTGGTCGAGGAGGACGAGCCGCTCGGCACCGGCGGTGCGATCGTTCACGCGCTGAAGGCTCATCGCACGAGCGACATGATCGTGATGAACGGTGACACATGGTCGAACCTCGATTTGCGCGCGTTGTCGGCGTTCTATCGCGCGACGCGCCCCGATCTCGTCGTGGCGGCGACGCGGGTCGACGATGCGTCGCGCTACGGCACGCTCGATTTCGACGCGACCTCGCGCAGGCTGTCGGCATTCCTGGAGAAGCGGCCGACGCAGGGCTATATCAACGCGGGCACGTATGTCGTCAACGCGCGCACGCTGCTCGGTTTCGCGCTGCCGGCGAAATTTTCATTCGAGCAGGACTTCCTGGGCGAACGGGTCGATGCGCTCGACATCCGAGTGTTCCCCGAAGTCACGGCATTCATCGATATCGGTGTGCCGGCGGACTATAGACGCGCGCAAACCGTCATTCCGCCGATGCTGGAGATACGAACCCGTGAAGCGTAAGGCACTGTTCCTGGATCGCGACGGTGTGATCAATGTCGACTACGGCTACGTTCACAGGCAGCAGGACTGCGTATTCGTCGACGGCATCTTCGACCTCGTGCGGCTGGCCAATGCGACCGGTTACCAGGTGGTTGTCGTGACGAATCAGGCCGGTATCGGCCGCGGATATTTTTCGGAGTCGCAGTTCGTCGCGTTCATGGAATGGATGCGTCGCAGGTTCGACGAGCGTGGCGCGCGAATCGACCGCGTCTATTTCTGCCCGCATCACCCGGTGGCCGGGATGGGCCGCTACCGGCAGGCATGCGCATGCCGGAAACCGCAGCCCGGCATGCTGCACGACGCACGGCGCGATCTCGATCTCGACCTGTCTGGCTCGATCCTGGTCGGCGACAAACAGTCCGATCTCGACGCCGGCGCGCGCGCCGGCGTCGGGCGTCGCTTCCTGTTCGTGGGCGGCCAGCCGGGTCAGGCGGAAGCCGATCCGGCAGCGGATGTCGTCGCACGGCTGTCCGACATCGGCGTGGCACTGCGGGGCACGGGAATCACCGCCGAGCATGCTTAGGGGCGGCAGCAGAGACGACTGCGTGCCGGAAGGAAACGAACGAGGGCGAGAACGGATTGCCGGCGCGGCGCTTCCGATCGGCATTGAAGGATGTCCCGCCGAATTTTCAATGATATGAGCGTGAACAACAATGCGCGTAAAGCGGCGAAGGCAGCCGGATCTTCCATTCTG
This sequence comes from Burkholderia reimsis, assembly GCF_003294055.1. Classification (NCBI taxonomy): domain Bacteria; kingdom Pseudomonadati; phylum Pseudomonadota; class Betaproteobacteria; order Burkholderiales; family Burkholderiaceae; genus Burkholderia; species Burkholderia reimsis. Next base: position 191,372 of record NZ_QMFZ01000005.1, on the reverse strand, counting down.
GAGTTCAGCATGAAGATGGATCGACCTGTATTGACCGGGCATCAGAACGAGCCGAAACAGCCAGCCCGGCATGCGACGCGGTTGTCGCCGATCGATTTGCTGGAGAACGTGCTCGACAACGGGCGTCTCTTCGCGGCCGTGTTCGCCGCCTGCCTGCTGCTGGCGATCGTCTATGCGATCGCGGCAACGCCGGTCTATTCGGCCGACACGCTGATCCAGATCGAAGAGAACAAGGCCAGCGCACTGGGATCGCTGTCGTCGATCTCCAAGGCGCTCGACATCCAGAACTCGGCCGTGATCGGCGAAATCGACATCGTCCGTTCTCGTTCGGTTGTCATGGAAGCGATGAACGCGACGGCCGCACAGACGGAGGTGTCGGTCGAGAACCGGTTTCCTGTAGTCGGCGGCCTCATCGGTGCGCTCCTGCCGAAAGGCGCGGACGGTCTCGTCGACGCGCCGCTCGGTATGTCGTCGTGGGCATGGGGCGGCGAGCGCCTCGAACTCAGGACATTCGATGTTCCCACCGCGCAGATCGGCAAGGCGCTGGAACTCGACTATCTCGACGACAACCGGTTTCGTCTGAAGGACCGCAGCGGTCAGGTGGTGCTGAACGGTGTGGTCGGCGTGCCGAGCGAGAGCAACGGCTATCGCGTCGACGTCGCGCGGATCATCGCACGCCCCGGCGCGGAATTCCGCGTGCGGCGCGTCGCTACCGACGTTCGTCTCGAAGCGATCCTGAAGAAACTGGGCGTGACCGAAACGAAGCGGCAGTCGGGCATCATGCAGCTGAGTTTCGAGGATCCCGATCCGGTCTTTGCCGCGCGCATGCTCAACGCAATCGCCGCTGCGTACCTGAACTTCAACTCGAGACGTCGCGCCGACGATGCCGAGCGCAGTCTTACGTTCCTCAACGCGCAGATGCCGATCGTCAAGGCCCGGCTGCAACAGGCCGAGCAGGCGTTGAACACGTTTCGCAACCAGCAGGGCTCGATCGACGCGCAGGGCGACATCCGGCTGCTCGTCGAGCAACTGGCGTTCGTCGACAAGTCGCGGCTCGAGACCAAGCTCGCGTATCAGGACCTGTTGTCGAAGTACGTACCGGGGCAACCGCAGGTCGTGGCGGCGGCCAACAAGCTGAAGGAACTCGACCAACAGGCGGCGGTGCTGAAGGAAAAGGCGGCGCGGCTGCCGTCGCAACAGCAGACGTACTTGCGCCTGGCGCGCGACGTCGAGGTCAACAATCAGCTCTACGTCGGATTGCTGAACAACACGCAGCAGTTGCAGATCGCGGAAGCCGGTACGGTCGGCAACGCGTCGATCGTCGATGCGGCTGTCGTCAGCGACAAGCCGGTTCGGCCGAAGCGCCTGGCCGCGATCATGGCCGGTGCCGTGATCGGACTGATGCTGGGTTTTCTCGCGGCGCAGGGCCGTGCATTGCTGGCAGGGCGCATTCGCGATCCGCACGATCTCGAAGCGGCACTCGGCATCCCGATGCTCGGTGTCCTGCCGAATTCGCGCCGCCAGGCCGAAGCGGATGCGAACCGCACGCCGGCATTCATCGCGACGAAGGAGCCGGCCGATGTTTCGCTGGCCGACGCGATGGACAGCCTGGCGCTGACATTGAGGCACCGGCTGGCCGCGTATGGCGGCGGCGCGAAGGTCGTGCTGGTGTCGTCCGCGGGACCTGCGCAGGGCAAGTCGATGCTTGCCGCCAATCTCGCGTACCTGTACGCCGAGAAGGGGCTGAAGACGGTGATCGTCGATGCCAACGTGCGTGCGCCGGCGCTGCATCGTTATCTGCCGGTCACTGCGACGAAAGGCTTGTCCGACGTGCTGAAGGGCGCACTGCCGGCCGATGAGGCGATCACCCGCGTCGACGACAGGCTCGATGCGCTGTCCGCCGGAGCGCCGGGCGCGTCGACGCGCAACCTGTTCGACATGGCACGTCTCGACTCGTTGGTCGCGTCGTTGCGGAGCCGGTACGACATGGTCATCGTGGATACGCCGTCCGCGCAGCCGGTGGCCGACCTCGCTGCATTGTCACGCGTTGCCGACATGACGCTGCTGGTGGCTCGCCAGGGTTCGGCGAACGCGACCGGCATCGCGGAATCGCTGGACGGCCTGGGCAAGATCGGCGTGCGCATCGACGGGCTGGTGCTCAATGGCTTCGAGCCGTCGCCATTGCGCGGCGTTCGCCGGATCGGCGCCGGCTTCGCAGCGGCGCGTGCCTGATCACCGGGAGGATTCGATGCTGTTGGGCAAGGAGCGCATCGCATGAGCGATTCGATGGCAGGCAAGGACGCAGCGCGGCGCGAGGCACACGCGGTGCGGGTCGTGTGGTTTCTCGGTCCGCGGCCGGTGAGCTGGAATGGCGTCATGCGCTACAGCCTCAAATGCATCGACTTCATCCCGGCGCTGGCGGGATTCGACGTGGAGCCGGTCGACATTCCGGCCGAACCGCGCTCGTTTCGGCGCTACTGGACGCAGTTCGTGCTGTATCCGCTGCGCGCGGTCGCGGCCGCGCGCGCCGGGCACTTCGTCATGCTGTACCAGGAAGACCTGGCCTTCATGATTCCGCTGATCCGGCGGGCGGGCGGCCGGGTCGGCATCGTGCTGCATCACGTGCAGCATCAGGGGCAGGTGCGCGGCGTCGTCGAGAAGCTGAAAAACGCGTACATGCGGCTGACGCAGTCGCTGATCGCGACTGCGGACACGGTGCTCGCGCCATCGGACGTGACCGCGCAAGAGGCCCTGTCGGCGCTTCGCATCCAGGCTGACCGGATACAGGTCGTACCCAATGCGTTCGACGATCACCATGCTCCGATCGACGCCACAGTACGTGCGCAAGCGCGCGCGAAGCTGCTTGCGCGCTTCGGTATCCATATCGGCGAAGCACTGGTCGTGTTGAACGTCGGTTCGGACGAAACGCGCAAGAACAATGCGACGCTGTTTCGCGCGCTGGCATTGCTCGGGCGCAAGGACGTGATGGTGCTGCGGGTGGGCAGCGCGCAGAATCAGGCCAATCGCGACGAGTGCCGGGACATTGCCGCACGGGCGGGAATCGTCGCCCACTTCGTCGAGCATGTCGACGACGAGGATCTCGGCTGCTTCTTCCAGGCATCGGATCTGTACGTGTCGCCGACGCTGCACGAAGGGTTCGGCCGCACGGTGATCGAAGCGCAGTTTGTCGGCGTGCCGGTCGTCGCGTCGGATTTGCCGGTGTACCGCTACACGATGGGCGAGTCGTTCGTGGCGATTGCCAATGCGACGGATGCCGCCGAATGGGGGCGGCAGATCGAACGTGTCGCATGCGACCCGTTGCTGCGGGCCGAACTGGTGAGCGCTGGGCGGGCGAACGCCCAGCGATTTTCGGCTCGCGCGGTCAGCGCGCAATTGCGCGATGCGCTGGACCGGGCCGTGCGGGCCCGGCCGCACGCAGGCCGGGTGGAACCGTGAACGAAGCGGCGATGCGAACGATTCGGGCGGATGGCCGTGCCGCGGCATTCACGGGGCTGGCCGTGTCGACGCTGTTCATCCTCGCGCTGACGGTCAACGCGATGCTGCCGGCGCTCGGCGTGATGGAACCGAGCGCGACCTGCTCGTTGCTGGTGGCGGTCGCCGGGCTGGTTGCGCTGGTCGTCGCCCGCCCGGTGTTCGCCGTGTCGATGCTCTACACACTGGTGATCGGATTGACCGCGTTCGTGGCAGGCGTGGGGATCGAATCCGGTGGATTCCTGCGGGAAACGGACATCTTTGGCGGTGCGAACGGCGCGTTCAGCCGCTTGCTGACGTTCTATGTGATCTTCGTCGCGTGCGCGCTGTTCGCGTTCGAGCGGTCCCTGGACGAGCGCTTCGTGCACCCGCCGATCCGCGCGCGGATGACGCGCCAGCCAGTCAGTGTCGTGCTCGGGCTGGGGTTGGTCGGCGCGATTCTCGTGACGGGCGTGCTGGCCGGCCTGACGGGCGGCTTCGCGGTTCTGAGCGGCGTCAACCGCTACGCGCTGCGCAACGACGCGTCGAACAGCTCGCTGTTCAACCTGTTCCTGAACAACCAGACGTTCGTCGCCGTGCTGCTTGGCACCTTTTGTACGAGTTCGAACCGGGCCGTGCGATGGACGTCGGTCTTACTGATCGTCTCCGATCTGGTGCTCGAGGCGTTGCATGGCGAGCAGTTCATGGCCGTGCTGCATGTGTGCTTGACATTTCTGATCCCGTTCATCGCCATTCACGCGATGAACGGCAAGCCGGTGATGCGCTATCTCGGGATCGGCTCGGTCATCGCGCTGGTGATCGGCAGCGTATCGGTGTTCTATGCGTACAGGGGACAGGGGCTGGACATCGCCGAGACGGTGGTGTCGCGCTTTCTGGAACAGGGGCAGGCGTGGTACGTGGTGGACGGCGATGCACACCTGTTCAGCGCACCGACGCTGGGCGGCATGGCCGCGTTCGGGCGCTTCGTCGGTTCTTTGGGCTCGTTTACCGAGCCGACATTTTTCAGCGATGCACCGGCGAGCGGCCTGCGCGACTTGATGCTGTCGTACGGCACGTCCGAGATCCTCAAGGCCTACGTGTTCGACGATGTCACATTCACGATGGGCAACATGGCGGTACCGGTTTACTGGTTCGGCTATGCGGGCGGTGCGCTCTTCGTCGCGTTGACGGGCGCGATCTACGGTAAGGCGAGCGCGATCCTGATCCGGGTCACGATGCGCGGCGGGGTCGTGATGCTGTGGCTGACCACGAAAATCTTTGCGTATGCGACCTACGCGATCCAGCAAGGCGACTACTGGACGTTGTTCGGCGCGCGCACACTGTTCTATCTGGCGATCGCGCTGGCCTGGTGGTATTGCGTCGATGCGAGGCGCGTGAGCGCCGACGCAACGGGGACGGGGATATCTTGAACGCGTTTGTCAGGCTTCTGTTTTCGTCGTTCGCGGGCGTGGTGTGCGAAAAGATCATCGGCGCGCTCGCGGCGATCGCGAGCAATCACCTGTTCGCGAACATCTACGGCGCGCGCCTGTTCGGCGAATTGCAGTTCGCGTTGTCGCTCGCGTACGTGATCGGCAGCGTTGCGCTGATTTTCGGCGCACAGGTGATCCAGCCGATCCTCGGCAAGCATCCGCGCTTGCGGCACATGGTCGTCTACCGTGCGTTCCGTCTGCGGCTCACGCTGACGCTCGCAGTCATGCTGCTGTTCATGGGCATCGTGGTGATCGTCATGCGGCCGTCCAGCGTCTCCGAGCTCACGCTGATCGCGGCCTTCGCGTTGATCGTGGAGCCGATCGCGCTCGGTTCGCTGATGGCCTATGCCGAATCCAGGCCGTGGGTCATTACGCGGGCGAGGGCCTACGCAAGCTGTGTCCGCGTGCTGTGGCTGTACGTCGCGGCGCACGCGTCGATGGGCGTGGTCGTCGCTGCGTTCGCATGGCCGCTCGAGGCATGCGTGGCGGCCGCCGCGCCGTTCAGCCGCTATCGCGCACTGGCGTTGAAGTCGCCGAAATCGTTCCGCGGCAGCGCGGCCGTCACGAAAGCGCTGGTCGTGCGCGGGCTGCGGATATGGCCTGCCATCGCGGCCAGCGTGCTGGTGCTGCGCATGGACCGGCTGCTGCTCGGCGTGCTGGTCTCCAAGGCCGATCTCGGCATTTACGCGTCGGCGGCGTCGCTGGTCGAGCAGTGGAATTCGGTCGGCACGACGCTCGCGCTGGCATTGGCGCCGAGCATGGTCTTTTCGGCACGGACCGAGACGCTGGTGCGCGCCAAGGCGTTGAAGCTGGGCCTGTATCTCGGCCTCGTCGGATGTGTCGCGTGGGTCGGCAGCTGGTTCGTCGGCCGCAAGGTGTTCCTGATGATCTATGGGCCCGCGTTCGTCGACGGCGTGCCGATCATGATCTATGCGACCGGCTGCTCGATCGCCACGTTTGTCGATGCGGGGCTGAGCACTTGGCTCCTGGCCGTGCGCCGCTATCGGCTCGTCATGGTCAAGCAGGTGCTGATCGTCGCTGCGATTGTCGCCGCACCGTTCGTCATGCCGCGCGCGCTGGTGATGTATGCGCCTTCGACGGGGATTGCCGTCTCGCTCGTCGCGTTCTGGTGCGTCGTGCTCGGGAATCTCTTCCGTAACAGGGTGCGTCCATGAACGGCCGGTTCCGTGCAAGCAAGAGGGTTTCGGATCGATGGGGAGGTCGCTCGTGAAAAACCGGGTGCTGATGGTGATGACGCGGGACATTCCGCAAGACGTGTCGAACGGGCGGGAGCGCACGCTGCGCTTCATCCGGAAGGCGATCGGCGACCACACGGAAGTAGCCGAATTCAAGATCCGGTCGGTATTCGAGGAAGGCGGTATCGGCGCGAAGATCGGTGCCGCGGTTCGCGTGGGATGGAGCGTGCTGCGGGGCGCGCCGTGCGCGCTTCAGGTGGCGATGTTTTCGCATCCGCGCAAGCGGACGGCGCTGCTTCGCGTCATCGACGCATTCAAACCGGACGTGATCTACTTCGACGGCATACGGCTCGTGGACTACGCGATCCTGGTTCGGCACCGCGTGCCCGGTTGCCGGATCGTCGTGGACTTCGACGATCTGATGTCGCGCCGCGCGAACATCCTGCGCGAGCAGGATTTTCCGCTGTCCGCCGGATATCTGGAAAAGTCGCTGCCGGGGCCGTTCGTCAGGCTCGCCAACGCGAGGCTGATCCGTAACGCACTCCTGGGCTATGAAGCGTATGCGCTGAAGCGGCAGGAGTGCGAGGCGATCGGAGCGTCGCATGCCGTCACGCTTGTCTCCACGGAGGACGCGCACGCGTTGCGGTGCTCGCTCACCGACGCCGAAGCGATGAAGACACACGTGATCGCACCGCCGATGAATGCGCTGTTGCCCGTGCGCCATCCGGTGACGCCGTTGCGGTTCGTGTTCATCGGTTCGGACCGCCAGTTGCAGAACCGGCTGGCGATCGAGTACCTGGTGGCGTTGTGGGCGCGTGTCGGGCCGGCCACACCGCTGGTGATCTACGGGCGCATGGCCGGCCGCTACGATCCCGTGCCGAATGTCGAGTTCGCCGGCTTCGCGCCGACCCAGGCGGACGTCTATACGCCAAGCTCGATTGCGCTGTGTCCCGCATTCCTGCGTGGCGGCATCAAGTCGAAAGTGCTGGAAGCCGTGTCGTACGGCTGCGTGCCGGTCGGTAACGAAGCGGCCTTCGAGGGCCTCGGGTTCCACGATGACACGCTTGCGATGAGCGAATCGCGACTCGAACGGTTCATTGTCGAGCCGGCCGCGGAGCTGGATCGCGTCGTGGAAGCGGCGATGCGATTTGCCGCGTATTGCGAGCAGCGCTTCAGCACGCCGGTATTCGATCGACGGTGGCGAAAGCTGATCGCGCCACCGCCGGATAACCCGTCGTGACGGGTCAACGCAGCGCAGAGGAGGGCATCGATGTCGTGACCTGAACGGCTCGCGGACGACAGGTTTCCGGACCCGCATGTGCAGCGTGGCTACCGGATAGGGGAACGTCTTCCGCGAGCGATTTGCCGTCCTGCGGCCGATCGATTCAGCAGTTCGGCCGAAGGGCGCCGTATCCATTCTTCACCGATACCTAATAGAAAATGAGACCGATCATATTTGGCGGACGGTTCGGATGGCTGCATCCGGGCAACGGGACGCGGGGCGTCGTCCTGTGCAACGCTTTTGGACACGAATCCGTTTGGAGTCATGGCGGCATGCGGTATCTGGCGGACCGCCTGTCCGCCCGCGGGATGCCGGTGCTGCGCTTCGATTACCGCGGCACCGGCGATTCCGTGGGTGCCGATGGCGCGAGCGACCAGTTCGAGACGGCGGTCGACGACGTGGGCGCGGCCATCGCGCAACTGCGGAAAGAAACGGGCGTGGCGCGAGTGACGTTGTGCGGCCTGCGGCTGGGCGCTGCATTCGCGTTGCTGGCGGCCGATCGGTACGACGCGGATCAGCTCGTGTTGCTTGCACCGGTGGCAAGCGGGCGCAGCTATGTGCGCGAGCTGTCGATCATGCGCAATATCTGGCTCGACCAGCTACCGGTGCCGTTACGGGAGGCGCAGCCGAAGGACGCGCCGTTCAACGTGCTCGGGCAGGTCTACAGTCCGGCGTTCCGCGCACGGCTCAACGCGTTCGATGCGGTCGACGCATTGAAGGACTGCGCGGGCGTGCCGGCATCGGGCACGCTGATCGTCGACGTGAACGCAGGTGGCAGCGAGCCGCTGCACAGGCAGCTCGAAGGGTTGGGCGGCTCGGTCGAGCGCCGGTCATTCGAAGGCTATGCCGCGTTCATGCAGGAGACGACGTTCTCGAGCCTGCCCACGCGGGTGTTCGACGCGGTGGTCGACTGGATCGCGGCCAAGGAAGTCCGGCATGAGCCAGCGCCACGTGTTGCTTCGAAACCGGGACAGGATGCCTACCTGGTGCTCCGCACGCCGGAAGCCTGCGAGCAGCCGGTCAGGTTCGGGGTGGCCGGCTTGTTCGGCATCTTGTGCACGCCGCATGGGATGCACGACCGTGGGTCGGTTTTGCTGATCACGAATACGTCTGCCAGCCCGCACGTCGGCGACAGCCGGCTCTCCGTGCGGATCGCCCGGGAGCTGGCGCGGCGCGGCATCGCATCGCTGCGGTTCGACGGCAGCGGGATCGGCGACAGCTCATCCGCGCGCGGCGGCACGCCGGACGACGCGCGTCAGCCGGTCTATTCGAGCGCGGTCGTCGAGGACGTTTCGACGGCCGCCCACTGGCTGAAGGAGCAGGGGTATCGGCATGTCGTGTCGTTCGGCATCTGCTCGGGCGCATACAGCGCGTTGCGCGCGGCGCTCGTCGGGCGCGCATTGTCGGGCGTCATCTCGGTGAACCTGCAGAGCTTCCACATGCCCGACGGCCTGTCGACCGACGCGCTTCGCCGGCATCGGCCCAATTCGATGGCCGGTTACCGGTCGTCGTTCTTCGAGCTGGAGAAATGGAAGCAGGTGCTGGCCGGCAAGCGCAGGATCATGCCGTTCGTCCGGCTCGTGCTGAAGCGCGTGACGACGCTCGCGGCCGTGCGGATCGGCGCATGGCGACGCCGGATCGCCGGATGGTCGTGCGCGGAGACGCTGCCGGTCGAGCCCCATGACATCTTGCGTACGCTGCAGCGCAAGGAGGTGAGCACGCTGTTCGTGTGCGGCGCATACGACAGCAGCCTGGACCTGATGTCGATGTACTTCGGCCCGCGCGGCAAGCGCGTGTCCCGGTATTCGGGCGCACGCGCCGTCGTGGTCGACGATCTCGATCACAGTGTCTTCAGCTCGCATGCGGTCGAAGCGGTGGTCGGGCTTTGCAGCGAGTTCGTCAAGGGGCTCGATGCGCGCCGCGTACCAGCAGGAAGGATCGTCAAGGCCGAATCGCCGGCGTGATCGACGGGCGGCGGAGGCTGTGTCAGATGTCGCACAGTCGGCGAACCGGTGCGGTGATACGGTAACTCGCCTGTCTTCGCCAACACTGACCGGCCTCTGCGAGTCATACGATGAACCCCGAAAGCCCCGGACGTCTGGACCATATCGATGCGATGCGCGCCGTCGCGGTTCTGCTCGTCATCTGGACGCACTACGCCGAGCGGTTCGCGCCGCTGGCCGGCGCTCAGCAGTGGCTTGACACGCTGCAGCGCTCCGTCAATTTCGGACGGATCGGCGTGGTGGTCTTTTTCGGCATCAGCGGCCTGCTGATTCCGGTCAGCTTGCGTGGCCCCGTCGGACCCGGCACGCGACGCTTCCTGATTCGCCGTTTCCTGCGGCTGTATCCGGCATTCTGGTTGTCCATTCCGGTCGGCTGCCTGGTCTTCTGGACGTTGTTCGGAAAGCCGGTGAGCGCGTGGTTGATCGTGGCGAACACCACGATGATTCCGACCGCGCTGGGGCAGGAGCCGATCATGGGGCATTACTGGACGCTCGAGACCGAACTGTACTTCTACGGGTTGTGTCTCGTGCTGTTCTGGTGGGGCGGGCTGCACCGGATGCGCGATCTCGCGCTCGTCTGCATCGGGCTTTGCGCGGTGTTCGTGATCGCCCTCGGGTTGCGCGTCTTTCCCGAGCATACGCTGGGCCAGTACAAGGCCATGCCGTACCACCTCGCGATCATGTTCTGGGGCGCATGTTTTCGTCAGGCCTACGACCACCCGCATGCAACGTTGGAGGTGCGATGCGGGCTACGCGAACACCATCGCATCATGCTGACGTACCGGTTCGTCGTCGGCCTGCTGACGGCGATGATCGTCGGCGTTGCGCTCATGGGGGTGGTCAACGACTGGCGGCAGCACAACGTGGCGCATCTGCCGTCGTCGCTGGCTTACATGGTGGGCATTGCGATCTTCGTGGCGATGGCGACGGTATTGAAGGTTCGCCTGCGCATGGTTGCGAAGCTGGGCGAAGTCAGCTACTCGGTTTACCTGTTTCACGCGATCCCGCTGTTCGGGTTCTACTGGTTGTGCGAACACTACCGATGGTCCGGGTGGCCGCTGGGCGTCTACATGATCGTTCCGGTCGTGCCATTGATCGCGCTGTCGTACGCAAGCTACCGGTATTGCGAGGCGCCCTGTGTGCGGCTTGCGCATCGCCTGACCGCGTCGCGACAACGCGGCGACCTGCCGATCGGCAAGGGTTCGGTCAACCCGTCGCGAGATCCGATTCGAAACTGACGGGCATGGACGAAAGACGGCTTGAAACGGCGCCCCCCCGGTTGCCGGCACGAATGGACTGTACGGAGTGGAGATGATGGTGAAGAGTGCAATGGAGATGGATGATTGTGGCGGCAGGCCGCGATATCGGATCGTTCAATACACGTTGCGGATGCCGAATTGAGCAGCTTCACGTCAATCGGATCCCGCCCGGAAGTCACGCGCGTGGTCGTCATCAACGACTACGCGAGAAAGGGCGGCGCGGAGGAGGTCTACCGGACGTCCATCGAGGTGCTGAGAAACATTCCGGGCGTCGACGTGTACTCGTTCGACGAGACGAATTTCCCGCCAGGCGAAGGCGCGTTCACGCGCGGCTGGAACCGCGCTGCGGCGAGTGCGCTGGCGGCGCTGCTCGACAAGGTGCGCCCGCATCGCGTGCTCGTGCACAACTATCACAACCTGCTGACGCAATCGATCCTGCCGGTACTCGCACGGCGGCGGCGCGAACAGGGATTTCGAACGTATCTCACGTGCCACGACTACCACCTGGTGTTTTACAACCCGAACCTGCTGACCTATCGCGACGGCCGCCCGGTGCCGGTCCCGGTCGATGCGCTGTCGAAACCGGCGCGGCTGTTCGGATTGGCGAGCCCTCGCGGACGTCTCCACGACGCGGTGAAAAAGCTGCACTGGCATGCCGTGTATGCGTACTGCAACCCGCGAAACGTATTCGACCTGTTCCTGTGTCCGAGCCCGTACATGCGCTCGGCACTGGCGCAGCGAGGCATCACGAAAAGTGCATTGCTGCCGAATCCGGTGAGCACGCTGGCAGAACCGTTTCCGCCACGTGTGTGTGATCGCGAGCAGTTCGATCTCGCCTATGTCGGTCGGCTCGACGCGGAGAAAGGCATTGACGAGTTCATCGAACTGGCACGTCAGACGGATTTCCGTCGAATCGGGAGCCTGACACTTTACGGCGACGGGATGCTGCGTGCGCAACTCGAAACACGCCACCAGGATCTGGTTCAGGCTCGACGGCTGCGTTTCGCCGGACGACTTGGCCACGGCGAGCTGTTTCATGCACTGCGCGCACACGATGCGCTGGTGCTGCCGTCCGTCTGGGCCGAAAACGCGCCGCTCGTGCTGGTCGAGGCCGCCACGCTGGGGCTGCCGGTGCTTGCGCACGAGATCGGGAGCCTGTCGACGTTCGGCAGCGAGATCGGCAACAAGATCCTGTACCGGAATTCGGCGGCCGGCCTGGCGAGCGCGCTCGACGAATTGGCCCGTCACTTGCGTACCACCGGCCGGCACTACGATTGCGCGGCATATTCGCCGTCGCGCTACGCGGCGCAGCTTGCGTCGTGGATGGAGCTCGGCGGGCAACAGGGGCGGTAGGGCACGCTGCGGAATCGTTACGGCACCGGCCGCGCATTCGTCGCGCGGCCATGAGACTCACTCGAGAGGAGCGTTATGTGGAGATGTCGACGTATCGCGGCGGTCGCGCTTGGCATACTGATGTTGTCGGCCGGTCAAGGCTACTGCCATGACGGCATGCGGGTGGAGGCAATCGCACCGGCCAATACGTCTGCCAGCCACGATTTCAAGGGTTCGTCGAACGGATTGCTCGGAGGTACGTCATCGATATCGAAAATCGACGTGCACACGCTGCTGTATCCGGGCAGTACGACGCAGGTGCTGGCCCACTATCTGCCGTGGTGGGGCCCCGACCCGCGCGGCGTGGACGTCGGTTATCGATCCGACGACCCCCGCCAGGCTTTTCGTACCTTCGCGGACATGCGCTCGAGAGGCATCGACGGCGTAATCGTCGACTGGTATGGCGCGGGGCATTTCGTCGACACGGCATGGCGGGCGTCCCTGCCTGAACTGGCGAAGTTTCCCGGGATGACGTTCTCGATCATGATCGACAGCGGCTCCTTCAAGTTCAATGCATGTCGCGGGTGCGATCTGACCGCGACAATCCTGAACAACCTTGCGTACATCAGCCGCGAATACTTCACGTCGAACCAGTATCTGCGTTACGACGGCCATCCGATCGTGTCGGAGTTCGGGATGGACGCAGTCGGGAAGGCTGATTGGGCGCGCATTCACGCGGCCTACCCCGACATCTACTGGATTCATACGCTGGCACAAGGCTTCGATCTTCCGTACAGCAAGGGCGCATATGTCTGGGAGCAGCCGTCGCCATGGAACACGCCACAGGCAGCCGGCACGCGGCACGACTTGCTGTATCGCGAGCGCTTCTACAACATTGCGCAGAACCAGCCACCCGGAATGATCACGGTCGGCGGCGCATGGAGCGGGTTCGACGATACGAAAGCATCGTGGGGCGCCGCGGCGCCACGCTATCTTGCGCCGGCGTGCGGCCGGACCTGGCTCGATACGTTCAGGAGCATCAACGAGCGCTTCAGCGTGCGGCAGCAGTTGCCGTTCGTCCAGTTGATCACGTGGAACGACTACGAAGAGGGGAGCGCACTCGAAACCGGCATTGCCAGTTGTACCGCGATCGACGCGCAGCCCGTGGGGGCGAGCGTGGCCGTCCGGATCACCCATCAGGAAACCGTCGACCATCTCGAACTGTACGAGCAGCTCGGCGCCGTGTCGTTCAGGCTGGTCGGCCGCTATCCGGCCGATATGACGAGCATTCCGCTTCCGGACAGCGGCGCGGGCACCTATTTCATCAAGGCCGTCGGCAAGCCGTTCATCGAGAACGTCGTGTCGCCGCCTGTCGTCGTGCGCTGACGCGCACGGGCAACGGCAGCACGCTCATTGCACATCGCTGGCCGTCGGCAGGATCCGCGCGGCCGGCTTTGACGCACCCGGTTCCTGCGGTGCGCAGGTCGCCCGCCCATACTGATCGTCGAACCGAACGATATCGTCCTCGCCGAGATAGTCGCCCGATTGCACTTCGATGATTTCGAGTGGAATCCGGCCGGGATTCTCGAGGCGATGCACTTCGCCGACCGCGATGTACGTCGACTCGTTCTCGCACAGCAGGAACGTCTCGCTGCCCCGCGTCACCTTCGCGGTGCCGCGCACGACGATCCAGTGCTCGGCGCGGTGATAGTGCATCTGCAGCGACAGCCGCTTGCCGGGCTCGACGACGATCCGCTTCACCTGGAAGCGCTGGCCGAGATCGATCGAATCGTAGTGCCCCCACGGCCGCTGCACCTTGCGGTGCTCGCGCGCCTGCGGGCGCCGGTCGGTCTTCAGGCGCTCGACGATGTTCTTCACGCGCTGCACGTCGTGCTTGTTCGCGACCAGCACGGCATCGGGCGTCTCGATCACGACGACGTCCTTCATCCCGACGCACGCGATCAGGCGGCCCTCCGAACGCACGAGGCTGTCCTGCGTGTCCTCGAACACGATCGGGCCGCGCGCGACGTTGCCGTGATCGTCCTTCGGCATGATTTCCCAGATCGCATCCCAGGTGCCGACATCCGACCAGCCGGCCGCGAGCGGCACCACGATGCCTTCGATGCCGAGTTCGCCGTGTTCCGCGAGCCGTTCCATCACCGCGTAGTCGATCGAGTCGGACGGGCACGTGTCGAAGGCCGCCGCATCGATCCGGAAGAATGGATCCTCGGGGATGCCCGCGCGCCACGCGGTTTCGCAGGCCGCATGGATGTCCGGTGCGAGTGCGCCGATCGCCTTCAGCCAGACCGATGCGCGCGTCACGTAAATCCCGCTGTTCCACCAGTAATCGCCGGATTGCAGGTAGCGTTCGGCCAGCGTCGCATCGGGTTTTTCGACGAAGCGCCCGATCGCGTAGCCGCCTTGGCCACCGTGGCGGCCCGTGCGCGGCTCGCCGACCTGGATGTAGCCGTAGCCCGTCTCCGCGCGTCGGGGCAGCACGCCGAGCGTGACGATCGCCCCTTCCTGCGCGTAGCGCGCCGCGCGCGCGATCGCGTCCTGGAACGCGCCGACGTCGGTGATCACGTGATCGGCCGGCATCACCGCGAGCACGGGATCGTCCGCGAGCTGGCTCGCGTCGAGCGCCGCAAGCGTCAGCGCGGGCGCGGTGTTGCGCGCGGCCGGTTCGAGCAGGATGCGGGCCGGCGCCGCGCGACCGACCACCTGCGCGGCACTCATGATGCGATGCTGTTCGCCGCAGACCAGCAGCAACGTGTCGCCGAGCGACGCGTTCGCGATGCCGTTCAGGCGGCGCGCCGTCGCCGACAGCGGCGATTCGTTCGAAATCAGCTCGATCAACTGCTTCGGATACTGCTCGCGGGACAGCGGCCACAGCCGGGTGCCGGAGCCGCCGGCGAGAATCACCGGCAGGATGCGCGGCAGGTCGGGATCGGGAACCGGGCGAAGGGTGCGGGTCATCGATTGGCTCCGGTGTCGGCGGGCAGCCGGTTGTGTGTACGGCTGTCGGCACGTGCGTCGTCGTCGCGCGACCGGTGTGCCGAAACGACCCGCTGCAGCAGGCCGCGCAGCGCGCCTGCCGCGCGGTCGCTGGGCCGCACCAGGCCGACGAACGGCGCACCCTGTTCGAGATACGGGCCGTAGGCCTTGCGGAATCCGAAACGCTTGTAGAACGCCTGGCGCGGTGCCGGGACGTGCGTGCGCACCGCGGCGTCGGGCCACGCCGCCTGCGCGGCGGTGAGGGCGCGCCCGATCAGCTGCTCGAGCGTCGCGTCGTCGCGTCGGCGCTCGCTCGTCAGAACCTTGTCGATCACGGCGTCCGGGTCGATGTCGTCGCCGGGCAGGATGCGTGCGTAGGCCGCGACTTCCATCGTGTCGCCGTCGCGTACGGTTGCATAGACATGCAGCGCACCGGCGTCCTTGCCGTCGATGTCGAGATGCGTGTGCGCGTCCTCGACCACCAGCACGGCGTTGCGCGCACGCAGGATTGCGTAGAGATCGACGGCGCCCAGATGTTCGAATTCACAACAATGCCATTCCATGATGCTGTCCTCGCGTGATGCCTTCGGCACGCCGTGCCGCGCGGACGCGATCGTTCCGTGCGGTGCGGCGATTCTCATCATCCGGGTGCGCCGTGCGCCGGTCTGTTCGAAAGCGTACTCTCGCTCCGGATTCGCGCGGCCGGCGCGGCTCGCACAGCGCGGCCTGCCGCGCGAGCGCCGAAAAGTGCGGTAGCACACACCGCGGCGGCCCGTGCTTTTCCATAATTGACCCATCGTCGCGGCCCGCCTCGATGCGCGGCCAGCCAACATCGAACGTCAATAAAGAACCGGGGCAGGACTTGAAGATTTCGAGCATTCACGACGGGGCGATCGTGCATGGCGGTGCCGGGCACACGCTCGCGGTCGGCTGCATCGCATGGGCAGACCGTGTCGAGCCTCGTCGAATTCCTTCCGGATCGTGCGCGCCCGCGCGGCACACGCGTCCCTCATCCCCACGCCATTGTCTGCACGCACGCGACACCGCGGCGATGCGTCGGCGCTGCGCCCGGCGATCAGGCGGTCCGGCGTGGCCGATTACGACAACGGGCGGCCCGCATCCTTACAGACGGATCGCAGGACACGGGCGTGTCGCGACCGGGCGTCGCCATGCTGCACTGCGGGGGGCGGCGGTCGGCACGATCGGCATCGCGTCTGGCCGCGACGATTCGCCGGAGGACGACCGGCGTGCGCGGCGGGCGTTTCGCCGTGTGCCGGCACCGCGGAACGGGATGCACGACGCGGTCTGGTTGATTACGGCATGTAACGGACAAGTGCGTGACAAGTGCGGGACAAGAGCAGGACCCGTGCGGGACGAGCAGGCCGCATGCGGTCGCGATACGATGCGGCCTGCCGGCGGTGGGCCCGATTATGTGGAAAATGAAATGCGGTGCCGACCTTTCAGGGGGATTTCGATGGATATCACATGCAATCGACCGCCCCCATCTTGCGGAAAAGTAGTATTTGCCACTGATTGACTGGAATGCTCGTAGATAATCAAATCTCAGTGAACAAACACGCGCGGTGCGGTGCGACAGGTCGCGTAACCGGTTGATTCAGGATTATCTTTTGGTAACACGACCATCTCGAAACGGGGTGTAAATTCAGATGCGGATGAAATGCGGCGGTCATTCCGGAAGCGGGTTGGCGGCCATCCGGTTCGGCATCGGGCGCCACTGTCGTGTACGACGTGACGCACATGCCGGCGGCATTCCCGTCTGCCGACGCGCTCCGCCTTGACGGCGGGCCGCTTCAAAGCGGGAACGTCGTGGCTCCCGCAGCCGCGCGTTCCCTTCGAGTTGGATGACAACGAGGCCGGATGACATCCGGCTCGACCTCCGGGGGTTCTCGCCGTGTGCAGTTTCGATCTTCGCCAAAGCTGCGGAAACGCAGCGCGGAAAGGCGGCCATGCGCCGCCGGCCGCAGCGCACGCGAACGGTTCGCGGAGTGGAGAAAGTGATGGTTCGTTATGAATATGCCAATAACGCGCGATAAGAGCGCCGGCGCGGGGAGTGGTAACGGGCAGCGTCCGCTGATTTACTGGACGCAGTCGCCGTCCGTCATGCTGCGAAAGGAACTGTCGCGACGCGACTGGAAAGTGTCGATCGTCGCGCAGGCGAGCGAGCTGCGCGACACATCCGGCGAGATCACCTGCGGCATCCTCGACCTGAGCGGCGGCCACGCCGACGCGATCGGCAGCATTGCGTCGACCTGCGCGTCGATGCGCGACGTCGTCTGGGTCGCGCTCGTCGACGTCGGCCAGACGGCGTCGCCGAACGTGCGCGCGCTGTTGCGCGACTATTGCTTCGATTACGTCACGTTGCCGGCGTCGCACCAGCGGATCGCCGATACGGTCGGCCATGCGTACGGCATGGAATGCCTGTTCGCGCGCGACCGCGAACGGCTCGAATCCGAAGAGAAAGGCATCGTCGGCACCTGCAGCGCGATGCTGCGGCTGTTCGATACGGTGCGGCGCTTCGCGCGCACGGACGCACCGGTGTTCGTGTTCGGCGAAACGGGAACCGGCAAGGAGTTGACGGCCGTCGCGATCCATCGCCATTCGGAGCGCCGCAACGGCCCGTTCGTCGCGGTCAACTGTGGCGCCATTCCGCCCCATCTGCTGCAATCCGAGCTGTTCGGCTACGAACGCGGCGCGTTTACCGGCGCGAACGCGCGCAAGATCGGTTATGTCGAAGCGGCGAACGGCGGCACGCTGCTGCTCGACGAGATCGGCGACCTGCCGCACGAGAGCCAGGCAAGCTTGCTGCGTTTTCTGCAGGAGCGTGCAATCCATCGCCTTGGCGGCAGCGATCCGGTGCCGGTCGATGTCCGGATCGTGTCGGCGACGCACGTCGACCTGCGCGACGCGATGGCGGAGGGGCGCTTCCGGGCCGACCTGTTCCACCGGCTGTGCGTGATGCGCATCGACCAGCCGCCGCTGCGCGCGCGCGGCAAGGACATCGAGCTGCTCGCGCATCACATGCTCGAACGCTTCCGCGGCGACGCGCGCCATCGCGTACGCGGCTTCTCGACGGATGCGATCACGGCACTGTACAAGCACGACTGGCCCGGCAACGTTCGCGAACTGATCAACCGCGTGCGCCGCGCGGTCGTGATGACGGAAGGCCGCCTGATCACCGCGCAGGATCTCGAGCTCGAATACTGTCTCGATGCGGCGTCACCGTCGGTGGCCGACATCCGCAAGTCGATCGAGCGCGAGGCAATCGAAACGGCGCTGCTGCGCACGCGCGGGCGCGTCGCGGCTTCGGCGCGCGAGCTCGGAGTGTCGCGAGCGACGCTGTACCGCTGGATGGAGGCATACGGGATCGAGCGTCCGCGCGGGACGGGCTCGTCCGACTGAGATTCGACCGGGGCGCTCGCGGCGTGCGCAGCCGCGAGCGCCGCGTCAACCGGCCTGCGTGGCGCGCACCGCGCGCGCGGCGTTCACGGCGCGGATTTCCACGGCCGGCGGCCCATCCGCGGCCCCATTCTTCCCGGCTGTTCCAAGCGGAACGAGCACCACGCGCGCCGGCGTGCCGGGCGCGAGATGGAACCAGTCGTCGCGCGGCACGAATCCCGGCGCATCGATCTGCACATGGCGTGCGACGTGCCGTGTATCGATGTCGACGTGCCACGTGTCGCCGGTGCGCGACACACACGCCTCCAGCCCGAGTTCGCGGCGCGCCAGCACCGCCGGATGCGTACGGGACGGGAAATGGAATGCCTGCGACAGCAGGGTGCCGTCGTCGCCGCGCAGGGTCGCAACGACGGTGTCGTGTTCGCAGGGCCCGAAGCGGTACGCGTAGGTCCAGTCGAAGAAGCGGCCGAGCAGCTCGGCCGAACCGATCCGCACGGTGTCGTGCGCGGCGATCCGAACCGGGCAGCCGGCCCGTGCAACCGCCGTGCGGCCGTCGCGCAGCGCGACCAGTTCGAGCGCCGCCGACAGCGGCGCGGGGCGCTCGTTGACGACATGCACGTCGAGCCCGTTCAGGCCTTCGTCGACGAGCAGCACCTGTACGGGTTGCAGCACCTGGCGCAGCGCGTGCCACGCCGATTTCGGCCGGTGCGCGGCGTCGATTACCCCCCAGCCGGCGCCCGGCATCACGTCCTGGAACTGCCAGACGAGCGCGCCGGCGCAGCGCGAGCCGGTGCGCCGCCATTCGGAAAACGTCTCGCGCATCAGGTCGGCGACCACCGCGCGCGACAGTTCGAAGTAGCGCGCCGGATCCTCGCGCCGCAGCCGGTCGGGCACGACGTCGTACAGCGTCTGCAGATAGTGGTCGCGAATGTCCTCGAAATCCCACGACGTGCCGGGGTCGCGCGGCACGGCGGCTTTCCAGCGCGGCTCGTGCACGCCGGGCCAGCCGAGCTCGGCGAGCGTCGCGTCGCATGGCACGTTCGAGAACGCGAGGCATTCGCTCGCGAAGCGCACGTCCGCGCGGCGTGCGTCATCGAGCGGGCGCAGGTAGGCACCGACACCGTAATAGTGCGACACGCGTTCGCGCGGCATGAACGGCAGCACGCCGCCGCCGGGCGAATCGGGCACGTACGGGACGTCGGGCCGGCATGCGGCCGCATGGCCGGCCAGCCGGTCGGCGGTCAGCTCGAGGAAGCGCTGCTTCGGCCCGAGCCCGGACATCGCGGCCTGCTGCGCGATCTCGCTGCCGCCGCACAGGACGGCAAGCGACGGCGATGCGCCGTGACGCGAGAGGAACTGTCGGGCTTCGCGATCGACGTTGTCCGCGAACGCGGGATCGTCGAGCGCGTAGTCGAAGTTCGCGAACATGAAATCCTGCCAGACCAGCAGCCCGAGCCGGTCGCACCACGCATGAAAGGCATCGGCTTCATAGGTCATCGTGCCGCCGATGCGGATCATGTTGAAGCCGGCGTCGCGCGCGAGCCCGAGCAGGCGGGCGTAGGTGGCGTCGTCCGCGTGCAGCGCGAGCGGCGCGGCACTGCTCCAGCACGCGCCGCGCGCGAACACGGGCACGCCGTTGACGCGCAGCCCGAAGCCCTTGCCGTCGGCACCGGGGTCGACCTCGATCGTGCGGAAGCCCGTCGCGCCGAGCGGTCGACGCTCGTCGCCGATATGCAGCGCAATGTCGTACAGCACCGGCTCGCCGTGCGTATGCGGCCACCAGCGGCACACGTTGGGCACCGCGACGCTTGCGCGCAGGCGATCGGGGCCCGCACGTTCGAGCGTGGCGTGGTGCTGGCCGCACGACAGCCGTGCCGCGAGCGCGTCGGGCAGCGGCGCGGCGAACGTCAGGTCCGCGTCGAGCCAGCCGGTGTCGCCTTCGATGCGCGCGTGCAGGTTGCAATCGGCGAGAACGGGCCCGTCGGCCGGATCGAGCACGTCCACGGGCCGCCACGGGCCGGTCGGCACATGCGGCGGAAACCAGCCCGGCATGTGCCCGAACAGCGACGTGCGGATCGTGCGCAGGGCCGCCGGCTCCGCGAGGCGCGTGCGCCAGCGCGCGCGGCGCGGCGCGCGCGCGTCGCGCAGGTGCGGGGCGAGCGCGCGGAAACAGAGGGTCAGCCGGTGCGACCCGTCGAGCGACACGGGCACGTCGTGCGCGACGAACATGCTGTCGGAGCGGAGGATCGGCGTGTCGTCGAGCCACGCCTGCGCGAGCGTCGCGAGGCCGTGAAAGCGCAGCACGCGCGGCCCGTGTCCGCGCAGTTCGATCCGGTACCAGTGGTCGCGCTCGTCGAGCGATACGGCTTCGTCGAGCCGGCCGGCGAGCGCGAGCGACTGTGCCACGGTACCGGGCACGGCCGCCGGAATCCAGCCGTTGCCGGCGGCCGGGAGATCGCGCGGTTCCCGTGCGGCCCCCGCGGCCGTCGCCAGCATCGACCACGCGGGCAGGGCGCGCGTGCGCGTCACCGCATGACCGGCACGGGTGCCGCCGCGTCGCTGTGCACGGGCGTCATGTGCCGCAGCGGCAAGCCGATCTGCCGCGCGCATGCGACCACGTCCGCGTAGGCGGCCTCGATCGCTTCGAGCGTCGAATCGCCGCGTTCCTCCTTGCCGCGCGCGCAGGCGCGCGCGAGCCGGAATTCCAGCACCATCGCCTCGGACGCGATGCGGTCGCACGCGGCGCGGATCTCGGCGAACGGCCCGACGCAGCCGCTGGCCTGCAGCCAGCGCGCGTAATGGCCGAACAGCTCGAAGTTCGCGCCGAGCTGCCGCACCGAGTTGAACGAGTACGCATGAAAGCGCTCGAGCGGCGAATCGGCGAGCGTCCGCGCGTCGGTCTGCAACTGCCGCCGGAACGCGGCGATCGGGTCGACCACCGGCAGGCGCCGCAGGTGGCGCTGCAGCGCGGCGAGCGACGTCTCGCACAGCGTGCGCTCGTCGAGCGGCGCAAACCGCCGTTTCGCGCATTCGACATAGGGTGGCAGCGTCATCGGCGAGCTGCCGCCGACGAGCCCGTCGTAGTCGAAATCCTCGGCCACGTAATAACCGCTGTTGTGGAAGTAGCCGATCTGGCGTTTCGCGCGGTCGATCGCATCGACGCCGATCGTCGTCTTCGTGTGCTGCGTGCGGTAGCTGCTGCCGCGCGTATCGGGCAGGAACCACGCGTCGACTTCGACGATCATCAGGTGACCGCGCGCGACCTGCGTCTCGATGTGCCGGTCGAGCGGTTCGTAGATCGAGTGCTCCTGCACGACGATGCCGTACAGCCGCTCCAGTTCGTCGTGCGGAAACTTGAAGAACGTGAACTGGTCGCCCTCGAAATCGAGCGCGATCGTAAACGGCAGCGCCGCGTACGGATTGAAGCCCCACCACCGGAGCACTTCGAGCCACATGTCGACGTAGCAGTTGGTCTGCTTCCAGACCATCTCCTGGCTGTGCAGCGGATGCGGCCGGTAGTGGCGCGCACGGTGGCGCACATCCTCGAACGACGCGTCTTCGCCGTCGCGGGACACGAATCTCATCGCGTGCCCCACAGCACGTCGCGGACTTCACGCGGCCATGCATCGAGGTCGAAGCCGTGATGGCGGAACAGCGCGAGCGTGAGCCGTTCGAGGCCGAAGCCGACGCAGCCCGTGTGCGCGACCTCGTCCGTCGCGGTGCGGATGTTCCACAGCAGCCCGAAATGGTCCATGTGGTAATTGAAGCTCAGGCAGGCGGTCTGGCGATCGTCGTGCTCGATCGGGATCAGCAGCTCGAACTTCAGGTTCTGCTCGCGCTGGCTGTTCGCGACGATCTTGCCGCCGCGCCCGAAGAACGGGTCGTTCGCGAGGTCGATCGCGTTGGGCAGGCGCAGCGCCTCGATCATCCGCGTGCCGCGTTCGATCCAGGTCTCGCGGAACGAGACGATCTGCTCGGGCGTACCGATCCGCACGTATTCGCGCATCCGGAACAACTGCATGCGGGTCGGATCGAGCGACGGCTCGTGGCGGAAGCAGTACGAGAATACGTCGACGATCCGGCCGTCGGCCGGCAGCGCGCCCGCGCGTGCCACGACAGGGTAGACGGGGTAGCACGCGGCCGGCGTCATCACGACGTAGGTCGGCTTCTGGTTTTCGGTCCAGTCGTCGCCGCGATCGAGACACTGCAACAGGCGCTGGTGCTGATGCTCGTCGCCGCAGAACGCGTGCACGCTGCCCGCGAGCTGCGGGAAGCTCTTCATGTATTCGCTGCGCTCGAACTCGATGCGGCTCATGGCCGGCGGGAAGCGCAGCACTTCGGCCTGCTGGTCGGCGCCGATGCGCGTGACGAACGCGTCGAGCGCTTCCACGACGCGCTCGAACCGTTCGCTGCGGCCGAACAGGCCCTGGATGCCGGTCGAGACCAGCAGGCCCGCGTCGATCAGTTCGTCGCGCAGCGGGTTGACGCCCGCGCGGTCGAGCGGTGCGTCGGCGGGAGCGGAGGCGGCGGAGGGCACGGCAAGGCGATCGTTCACGTATGTTTCTCCAGCGTCGCAGGACGCAGCGCGAGCAGCAGGTTCGAGGTGTTGGTGGCAATGCGGTCGTTGCTGATCATCAGCGGCGCCGCATGCAGGTCGCGAATGTGGCGGCCGATGCTGAACGGCGTGCCTTGCTTGTAGCCGGCCATCCCGCAGATCATCATGGCCTGGTGCGCGACTTCCAGCGCGGTCGTCGACACGTAGGTCTTCAGCGTGTTGATCTCGGCGGCCCAGGCCATGCCGGCCGACCACGAGCGCGCGGTCGCATTCGCATGGAGGCGCAGCACGTTGTCGACGCGGGCCTGCATGGCCTGCATCAGCGCGAGCGATTCGGCGATGCGTCGCGACGCGGGCGACGGTGCGCCGTCGGTCTGGCGGGCCTGCGCGCGGAAGAACTGGTGCGCGCGATGGAACGCGTCGCCGGCCACGCCGATCCAGACCGCGGCCCACAGTATGTGCGACACCGGCACCATCGTTTCCTCGGCGATCTTCGCGAACGGCACCGGCAGGCACTGGACGGCGGCGCCTTGCGCGTCGAGCTCGAAACCGTTGCTGCAGGTGCCGCGCATCCCGAGCGTGTCCCATTCGCCGCGGCGCGTGAGCGTGTAGCCATCGCGCAGCAGCGTGACGAGCACCTGCTCGGAAGCCGGGGCGTCCGCATCGCGTCGTGCGGTCGCGAGGATGCCGTCCGCATAGTCGCCGTACGAGATCGTCGGCGCGGATTTGCGCAGCCGGAACTCGCCGCCGTCGGTTTCGAGCGCGCACTGGCTCGCGCGCAGGTTGCCGCCGACGCCGTTTTCCGACGTAGCCGATGCGAGCAGCCACTGGTGGCGCACGAGTTGCTGCAGGAACAGCTTGTGCCAGCCCTGGTCGACCGCGTGGTCGACGATGCAGGCGACCTGGATCTGGTGCATCGCGAACACCATGGCCGACGACGCGCAGGCCTGGCCGAGAATCGAGCAGGTCGACGCGATGTCCTCCAGCGACGCGCCAGCGCCGCCGAGATGGGTCGGCACCATTGCGCCGAGCAGGCGGCGCGCGCGCATCGCCTCGATCGCCTCGACGGGGCAGCGCGCGTCCCGGTCGACCGCGTCCGCGTGCTGCGCGGCGATCTGCGCGACGGCATGCGCGGCCTCGTCGAGCCGATGCGCATCGCTGTCGGTCGCGAGTTCGGGAAGCAGCGCGCTCATGCGGAATGCTCGGTGCGTTGCAGCGTGGCGATCGTGTCCGCGAGCGCGTCGATGCTGCGGAACAGGTTGCGGTTCAGCATCTCGTCGGGAATCTCGATGTTGAATTGTCTCTCGATCGCGAGCATCAGCTGGATCGTGTCGAGCGACGAGAGGCCCGCTTCGTAGAGGTCGTCCCCGTCGCCGATCGAATCGATCGCGGCTTCGAGGTGGGCGACGTGCTTCAGGATGGTTCTGATTTCGTTTTTCACGTGCTGCTCCGGCGTGCGTGGTGTCGTCCGCTCGGGGCAGACGCGGCATACGCGCTGACGTCCCCCCGGCAGTCCGGCATCAGTAGACCATTGGCAGACACGGCGTTCTGTTCGCCACCCTACAAACCGCTAACCCTGCGTACCGAGGAAGCGCAGCGCCGAAGCGCCGCGCGGGCAGGTGGGGCAGGCGGGTCAGGCGCGCGCAGCGGCCGGCACACCCGAGTCGGCCGACAGGATGCGCTTCATCTCGTCACGCACGATCGCGCGGCAGCCGCACGACATCTTCTCGAGACCGTCGAGGTCGGCGAGCTCGATCGAACTCCGGTATTGCCGGATCAGGCCCAGCTTCTGGATCTCGCCGGCGGCATCGGTGACCGTTTCGCGCCGCACGCCGAGCATCTGCGCCAGCATGCTGTGCGTCACCTGGATCTCGATGCTGCGGGTCCGGTCGTACGCGAGCAGGAACCATCTGCATAACTGATGTTTGAGCACGTGATGACGGCTGCAGAACGTGATCTGCGAGACCTGCGCCATCAGCAGCCGCACGCAGACGAACACGAGATGGCGAATGACCGGCGACGCGTCGAACGCGGCGGCGAACACGCGCCGGTCGAGCCGGTAGACGAACCCGTCGCGGCAGGCCACTGCCCGGCAGGGCATCCGGCCGCTGCCGCCGATCACGTCGTCGCACGCCACGCTCTCGCTGCCGATCTCCGCGACTTCCAGCGTCATGCCGCCGGACGACACGTACTGCAGCGAAATCGCGGTCGTGACGGGCAGGTAGACCGCGGCGAGCATTTCGCCGGGCTCGCAGAGCACTTGCCCCGATTTCAGGTGGACGAGTTGAAGGTGGGGGACGAATGTCGCGAGCTCGTCGCGGTCGACGGCCGCGAGAAACCGGTTCGCATCGAAGCTGTGGGACAGCTCGATCATCCCGTTCGCGTACGCGACGGTGTCAGGGGCCTGGTGAGTCACGGCGCATCCTCGTAGGGTGGCGGTCGCGCGTCGTCTCGGCGATACCCCGAAAATGGGGAATTCGCACGATCGTGCGGACTTGTGTTCGTCAGAAATGGAGTGACGATACTCGCGAAAAGGCTAACACGCCATTGAATTCGATCAATTGCACATTGCGTAATTTCACAAAGTTTGACGATTTTTGGCGGGCGGGAATGTTATCCGGATTTAGTGATTCGTTTTAGCGGAATTAATCATCCGGAAATCGAATGGGACGTTCGGCATTCATTCGATGTCGAACGGGAATCAATCGAACGCTGCCGTGCTGCGTGCGAAGAAAGTCCCGGTCGGACATTGAACATTCTTTGACAATTAAAGGGTTGGCACGAAAATATCCATAAAAATCAATGTGATACGAGAGAAGTGTGCGTCAGATGACAGAGCCGGAAATTAGTGTGTCGATTCAAATTTGAGACAGTTTCAAACAGCCGTGCGAGGCATGGTGCCGCGGCGAAGTGCTGCCGGGCACATCACGGAAACAATTGAAAATCGACTGTAAGTATATGAGCGACAAGCCTGGGAGCCGCGCCGTGTCTGTCTCGGTTCGATGCAGGGGAAATGATCAGTCAAATCGCTCGCGGTGTCCGGCGCCCGGAAGAGTGTCCGGAAATGAGACGCTTTTTTTGGTTTTGGGCCGGTAATTCGGGCGATCTAAATCGGGCGTGATTCATATATTAAGGATGGGCATGGTTTGGCACGTAAATCGCTTATTCGGGCTGGCGTGTCGAAACGGGACGGCCGATTCGATCCGGCGGCAACAAAGCCGACGGTCGGTCGGAATCAGGGTTGTGGGCCGCAACCACTGCCGGCGTCCGGGCGCGCATCGCGATAACGAGTTCCGTGCCCGCGGCTGCAGGCGGCGCGGACGATAAAAGGGATACAGACATGCTTCATCTTCACTCGAGCTACTCGGCGAATGCCATCCTCGATGCCCTCCCGGAGGACAGCATCCGCAACATCGCACCGCATCTCGAACTGGTCAGGATCAAGGCCGGGATGCTCGAGCGGGTCGGCGAACCGATGCGCCACGTGCATTTCCCGACGACGTCGATGATGTCGGTGCAGCACCTGATGGAAGACGGTGCGATGGTCGAGGTGGCGCAGGTCGGCCGCGAGGGAGTGGTCGGTCTGGCGACGCTGGTCGGTGGCGCCGCGGCGTCGCACCGGGTCGAGGTCCGCATCGGCGGGATGGCCTATCGTGTGCCGAGCTGCGTGATGCGCGCCGAATTCGAGCGGTCGCCGGCGACCTACCGGCTGCTGCTCAGCTACTGCCAGGCAGCGATGGCGCAGATCTCGCGCAGCGCGCTGTGCAACCGGCATCACTCGGTCAGCGAGCAGCTCAGCCGCTGGCTGCTGCTCGCGCACGACCGCATCGACGGCGACGAACTGGCGGTCACGCAGCAGACGATCGCGAACATGCTCGGCGTGCGGCGCGAAGGCGTGACGGAAGCGGCCGGCAACCTGCAGGAATCCGGGCTGATCCGGCAGCGCCGCGGCCGCATCACGGTGCTCGACCGCGACGGCCTCGAACATCACGCGTGTGAATGCTACGACCTGATTCGCGCCGACTATCGCAGGCTGCTCGGCACACGTGGGACGGCAAGGCCGACACCCGTTCGGCCCCGCATGCCGGACGAGCGTCGCGGGTTCCCCGCACATGGTGCGTGACGATGCACCCGAGGTTCGGTGGAACGAATGCGATGCGGCGTGCCGCGATCGCAGCGGCCGACGCCGTGCTCGTGCTGGCCGGCGCGCTCGCGGCGCAGGCGGCCTCGGGCCTCGCGTGGCGCGCGCTGTCCGACGCGCAGCGCGGCGCGATCGCGCTGCTGTGCGTGCTGACCGTGGCGTTGCTGCCGCGCTACCTGCGCACCGCGCGTGGCAGCGTGGCGCCGCAAGGCGGCACGCATGCGCTGACGCAGACGATCGTGGCGCTCGTCTGCGCGAGCGTGCTGACGGTGGCGGCCGCGATGTGGATCATGAACCGAGGCGGCACGATCACGACACGCTGGATCGCGCGCACGGTGCTGGCCGGCGACGCGGCGCTGCTGCTCGGTCGTGCCGCGCTGCTGGCGCTGGCACTGACGCGCGACGACCCGCGCGCGCGGCAGCGCCGCGTCGCGGTGGTCGGTGCGACGGCGTACGGGCGTGTCGCGGTCGAGCGGATGCAGCTCGCGCCGCAGGGCCCTTTCGTGGCGGCGTGCGTATTCGATGACGACGCACCGGCTGCCGCCGGCGGCATCGGCGGCGTGCCGGTGATCGACGACTGGAACGCACTGCGCGACCTGATTCGCGGTGGCGAGATCGACGAGGTATGGCTCACGCTGCCGATGTCGCACGAGTGGCGGATCCAGCGCATCGTCCGCGAGTTGCGCGACGAGTTCGTGGAATTGCGGCTGCTGCCCGACGTGCGGCAGATGGCGATGGTCGATCGCTCTGCGACCGACGTGCTCGGCATGCCGGCGATCAATCTGGCGACTACGCCGCGCTCGGCGCCGGAGCTGTGGGCGAAGTTCGCGTTCGACCGGCTGTTCGCATTCGGTGTGCTGATTCCGCTGCTGCCGCTGCTGTCGATGCTGGCGATCGCGGTCAAGCTGTCGTCGCCGGGGCCCGTGCTGTTCAGGCAACGCCGCAAGGGCGTCGACGGCCGGGAGTTCGACATCCTGAAGTTCCGGACGATGCGCGTGCATCGCGCACAACCGGGCGTCGTGCGGCAGGCGTCGCGCAACGATGCGCGCATCACGCGCCTCGGCGCGTTCCTGCGGCGCACGTCGCTCGACGAGCTGCCGCAGTTCTTCAACGTGCTGTTCGGGCAGATGTCGGTCGTCGGCCCGCGTCCGCATGCGATCGAACACGACGACCTTTACCGGCAACTGATCGACTGCTACATGTACCGCTACCGCGTGCGGCCCGGCATCACCGGATGGGCACAGGTGAACGGCTATCGCGGCGAGACGCGCAAGGTCGAGGCGATGGAGGCGCGCGTCAAGTTCGACCTGTTCTACATGCAGAACTGGAGCTTCTGGTTCGACATGAAGATCATCCTGCTGACGGTCGTGCGAGGTTTTATCGGCCGGAACGCCTTTTGAGGATGACGAATCGTCCGGTGAGTTAAATCACGCCGGCAAATTCGTCGGTGGATCGATGTCGAACCGAAGGACAGACGCGATCATGCGGCGAATTGCTGCGCTGCGGCTGCGCTGACGGGCGTTTCGGCGTGAATCTTGCATCGTGTTTTCGCGTCCGTCCCCAGTTTGCGCGAGCGTTCACATGCATCGCGGGGCACACTGATTCCGGTCAACACACACCCGCTCAATGGGTTTATCCTGCATCGCATGCGTCCGGCGCCTGATGCGTCCGGGCGCGTATCCGTGGCGCGGCGGCGCCGGTCGAACCTTGCCCGCCGCACACCGGCGCGACACTGCGCGCGACCGTTTTCCGCGCGGAACCCGGAACAGGAGAGACGCCATGGCGCTCGACGCACAACAACGGCAGACGCTGAAGCAGCGGCTGAACGAGAGCGAGCAGACGTTACGTGCGGAGATCCGCACGAGCGAAGACCAGCGCGCGTCGGAATCCTATGCAGATCTCGCCGGCGCGGCGCCGGACGAGGGCGACGAGGCGAATGCGGACCTGTTCGTCGACGTCGATCACGCATTGATCGGCATGAAACTGACCGAACTGCGCGCCGTCGGCCGCGCGCAGCAGCGGATGCGCGACGGCAGCTACGGCGAATGCATCGATTGCGACGGTTCGGTCGGCTACGAGCGCCTGCTGGCGCGCCCGGCCGCCGAACGCTGCACGCATTGCCAGTCGATCTACGAGCGGCACTACGCCACGACGCCGCGCGCGACCCTCTGACGTCGGGCCGCAACGTCGCAGCACGCGACGCACGGCCGGCGTACGATGATGAACGTGCGCCCGGCGGCGTCGGCATGCGGCACCGCGCGGGCAGACGGCGTCGCGCACGCGCGCGGCACCATCCACGTGGAAGGGAGCCACGCCGATCATGCCGATCCACAATGCCGGGTGTGCGGCCGTGTTCGCCGAGATCGCCGACATGCTCGAGATCCAGGGCGCCAATCCGTTCCGGGTGCGCGCGTATCGCAACGCCGCGCGCACGATCGCCGACTACGGGCGCGATATCGCGACGATGATCGCGAACGGCGACGATCTCGGGAAGATTCCGTCGATCGGGCCCGATCTCGCGTCGAAGCTGCGCGAGATCGCCGCGACCGGCACCTGCGAATTGCAGCAAACGCTGCGTCACGCGCTGCCGGGCGCGATCGTCGAGCTGCTCGACGTGCCGGGGCTCGGCGCGAAACGCGTGAAGGCGCTGCATGAAGCGCTGCACGTCGATTCGCTCGAACAGCTTCGCGCCGAGGCGAAGAGCGGGCACGTGCGTGAACTGCCCGGCTTCGGCGCGAAAACCGAAGCCCATCTGCTCGAAGCGATCGACGACCGGCTGCAACGCGAACCCCAACGCTTCCTGCTGCCGGATGCGGCGCACTCGCTGCTGCCGCTGCTCGAACGCCTGCGCGCGATTGCGGGTGTCGGCAAGGCCGTGCCGGCCGGCAGCTTCCGCCGCCGCCGCGAGACGGTCGGCGATCTCGACATCCTCGTCACCGCACGCGATCCGGAGGCCGTCGCCGACGCGTTCGTCGGCTACGGCGAGGTGGCGCGCGTGCTGGCGCACGGCAAGACGAAGTCGAGCGTCGTGCTCGCGAACGGATTGCAGGTCGACCTGCGCGTCGTCGATGCCGATGCGTTCGGCGCGGCGCTCGTCTACTTCACCGGATCGAAGGCGCACAACATCGCGTTGCGCAGGATCGCGCAGGCCGGCGGGCTGAAGATCAACGAATATGGCGTGTTTCGCGGCGACGAACGGATCGCCGGCGCGACCGAGGCGTCGGTTTACGCGGCGATCGGGCTGCACGAAGTCCCGCCGGAATTGCGCGAGGATCGTGGCGAGATCGACGCGGCGCGCGCGGGCACGCTGCCGGCGCTGGTCGAGCGCAAGCAGGTGCATGGCGACCTGCATGCGCATACCGACGCATCGGCCGGCCGCGACAGCTTGCGCGCGATGGCCGATGCGGCGCGCGCGCGCGGATTCGCGTACCTGGCCATCACCGACCGGGCACCGGATGCCGGCGGCGGCCGCAACGGCTTCGACTGGCTTGCCCGGCAACTCGACGAGATCGACCGCCTGAACGCGTCGTTCGACGATTTCGTGCTGCTCAAGGGAGTGGAGGCCGGCATTCTCGAGGACGGCAGCCTCGACGTGCCCGACACGTTGCTCGGCCGGCTCGATCTCGTGGTCGGTGCGGTACGTGACGGCTTCGAGTTGTCGCGCGACGCGCAGACCGCGCGCGTGCTGCGCGCGATGGACCAGCCGCATTTCACGATTCTCGCGCACCCGACGGGCCGCATGCTCGGCGAGCGCGCCGCATGCGAACTCGACGTGGCACGCGTGATCGCGCACGCCGCGGCGCGCGGCTGTTTCGTCGAACTCGATGCGCAGCCGCGGCGGTTCGACCTGCCGGACATCTGGTGCCGCGAGGCCGCGAAGGCCGGCGTGCCGGTGGCGATCGGCTCGGATGCGTGCAGCACGGACGAACTCGACAATCTCGCATACGGCGTCGATCAGGCGCGACGCGGCTGGCTGACGCGGCCCGACGTGCTGAACACGCGCACGCTCGCGCAATTGAGGCCGCTGCTTGCACGCACGATGGGAGCGGACGGCGCGTCCAGGCGCCGCGGTTCGAAGGGCACATGAACGCACCGGCGGGCGCGTCGCCCGCCGCGCGTGAAGGCGGTCACGTCATGCCAGCACGCCGGCCGCCGGCACGTAGGGCAGGCCGAGCGCCAACGCGACCGCTTCGTACGTAATGTGCCCGTCGCACACGTTCAGGCCCGCGCGCAGATGCGGATCGTCGGTCATCGCCTGCTTCCAGCCCTTGTCGGCGAGTGCGAGCGCGTGCCCGAGCGTCGCGTTGTTCAGCGCGAAGGTCGACGTGCGCGCGACCGCGCCGGGCATGTTCGCGACGCAGTAGTGCACGACGCTGTCGACGACGAAGGTCGGGGCCGCGTGCGTCGTCGCGTGCGAAGTCTCGAAGCATCCGCCCTGGTCGATCGCGACGTCGACGACGACCGCCCCCGTGCGCATCGTCGCGATCATGTCGCGCGTGACGAGCCGCGGCGCCGATGCGCCCGGCACGAGCACGGCGCCGATCACGACGTCGGCATCGCGCACGGCTTCGTCGATCGTGTGCGCGTTCGAGCAGACGGTCGCGATCCGGTTGGCGAACACGAGGTCGAGCTGGCGCAGCCGGTTCACGTTGGTGTCGAGCACGGTGACGCGCGCGCCGAGGCCGACCGCCATCTGCAGTGCGCCGGTGCCCACCACGCCCGCGCCGAGCACGACGACGTGCGCGGCCGGCACGCCGGGCACACCGGCCATCAGCAGGCCGCGCCCGCCGCGCGGGCTTTCGAGGTGGGTCGCCGCGACCTGGATCGACATGCGCCCGGCCACCTCGCTCATCGGCGCGAGCAGCGGCAGGCCGCCGCCCGGGCCCGTCACGGTTTCGTAGGCGATGCAGACGGCGCCGGACTTCACGAGTGCCGCGGCCTGTCCGGGATCGGGCGCGAGATGCAGGTACGTGTAGAGGATCTGCCCGCGCCGCAGCATCGCGCATTCCGCCGGCTGCGGCTCCTTGACCTTGATGATCATGTCGGCGCGCGCGAAGACTTCGTCGGCACCGTCGCAGAGCGATGCGCCCGCGGCCGTGTAGTCGTTGTCGAGCAGGCCGATCGCGGTGCCCGCGCCGCGCTGCACCAGCACTTGGTGGCCGTGCCGAGTGAGTTCGCGCGCGCCGGCCGGCGTGAGGCCGACACGGTATTCGTGGTTCTTGATCTCCTTCGGCACGCCGATCAGCATGAGTCGCCTCCATGGCCTTCGTTATCGTTGTCGTGCAGGTGCGCCGTGCGGCCGATCGCGCGGATGCGTATCGACCGCGGTACTGGAATAACAGGGTAGTGGTGCGCGGAGGGAAGTCAAGCGGCCGGCCCGCGCGCACTGCGTTGCAACATCGGTCGTGGCGGGTTGCGACCGGAGGTCGCAATGCAGGTGCTGCCGGGTTTCGGTATCGTCACGTGTGTCGCGGCCCGGGGCCGCGTGCCGGCGCTTCGCCGGCAGCACGTCGAGATAACGACACAACGAGACGAGGGCATTGACCGACATGACCGGGGCGTATTTCAGCGTGCCGACGCTTTGCGCGATCGCGCTCATTCACGTGTACTGGGCGTTGGGCGGGCGGCGCGGCAAGCGTGCGGCCATTCCGGAGCAGGACGGCGAGCCGCTGCTGCGGCCGACCGCCATCGGCACGCTCGCCGTCGCGGCGGCATTGCTGGGCGGCGCGTGCGTGGTTGCCGCGCGTGCCGGCTGGCTGGGGCCGAACCCGTATCCCGGCGCGATCTCGTTCGCGGTCGTTGCGCTCGCATTGATCTTCGCGGTGCGGGCCGTCGGCGATTTCCGTTACGTCGGCTTCTTCAAGCGGATTCGCGGGTCGCGTTTCGCACGGATGGACACGCTGTATTACTCGCCGCTGTGCGCGGCGCTGGCGCTGTCCATCGCGTCGATGTTCTGGCCGCGTTGAACGCGCATCTCAGCGTGCAGGCGCGTCCCGCTCCGTAAGGTATTCCGCCGGCACGGTATCCGTCAGCCATACGCCGTTTTCGGCGACGAAGAACGTGTGGCCTTGCCGATGCATGCGCTGCGCATCGACCTCGAGAATCACGGGCACGCCGTAGCGCGTGCCGACGGCCAGCGCGGTCCGGATGTCCGGCGACAGATGCACGTGATGACGGGCACCGGGTATCAGCCCTTGCGCCCGAATCGAATCCAGGAAGCGCGTCGCGGTGCCGTGATAAAGACGCTCGGGCGGTTGCGCGGCCGGATAGTTGCGCTGCACGACGGGCGTCGAATGGCCTTGTACCGCGCGGATGCGTCGGCCGTCGTCGGAGAGGGCGAAGCGCTGCTTGTCGTTGGTCGCGCAGACGGTTTCGAGCGTCGCGCGATCGATGGGATGCCCCAGGCGGGCGATGCCGGCGATCAGTTCGTCGATGTTGGCCCAGCCTTCCGGGTCGAGCCGCAGCCCGATCGTTTGCGGCGCGTGGCGCAGCAGATAGCTGAGGGTTCGGCTGATGCGGGTCGCGTCGGCCGCCGGCAGTTCATTCTTATGTGGTCTCATGAGACGCGGAGGCTACCAGAGCGCGATGCAAACCGGCACCCACGGGTGCGCCGCGTGGCTGGAAAGCCACAGCCTTCCGCGAAACCCGACACACGACAATCCTTTGCCTGACGCCCGCGTCGGCAGGTAATCGCGCGAATCCTTTCGCGTTCCGGCTTCCGGATTTTTCAATTGTTGCGATTTTCGATGCATTGAATTGCATTGGCGTACCTTTGAATGGAACCGGTTCCATATATAATTCGCGGCACTTGTCGCCGGGCCCGAAAGAGGGTCGTGCACGTTGCGCTTGCTGTCGGCAAACGCGACGTCTAAGTTGAATGAGGGTCATGAGCAATGAGGGGCAGATGCGGGCAGATGCCGGTATTTGTCAGACGATAAGGCTCACAAAGAAGCCGATCCGTGCAGCGCAGCCTGAACCGGCGCGACGCGCGGCCGCATGAAGGCGCTGCCGCGCATTGCACGGGCGGCGCCTGCATCGAGGTTGTTCGCAACAGACGAAAGAACAGGACGGCCAGCCGATTGCGGCGAGGCTGCCATGCCGGACATGCCGCATGCGGAGTGCGCGCGTCCGGGCCCCGAGATCCCCAACGATCAACATCCGACCATGTCCACGTCACCTGACAAACCCAACTCGCGCCGCCGTTTCCTGCGCACGTCGGTCGCGCTCGTGCCGATCGCGTCGGTCGCCGGCTGCGACCTGCGCTCGTCGTCGCCTTCCGCGACGACCGGCAACGCGCCCGGCGCATCGGCCAGCGCCGAACGCGCCCCGTACAAGCCGACCTTCTTCGATGCGAAGGAATGGGCGTTCGTCCAGGCCGCCGTCGACCGGCTGATTCCGGCCGACGCCGAAGGCCCCGGCGCGCTCGAATCGGGCGTGCCCGAATTCATCGACCGCCAGATGGAGACGCCGTATGCGCACGGCGCGACCTGGTACATGCAGGGGCCGTTCCAGCAGGGCGTGCCCGAGCTTGGCTACCAGCTGAAGCTGGTGCCGCGCGACATCTACCGGCTCGGTATCGCGGCGGTCAACCGCTATTGCGAGAAGACTCACGGCAAGGCGTTCGCGGATCTCGACGCGCCGACGCGCGACACCGTGCTCGGCGCGCTGGAGAAGGGCGGCGCGCAGATCGACGACGTGCCGCCCGGCGTGTTCTTCGGCCAGTTGCTGCAGAACACGCGCGAAGGCTATTTCTGCGATCCGGTGCATGGCGGCAATCACGACATGGCCGCGTGGAAGATGATCGGTTTTCCCGGCGCACGCGCGGACTTCATGGATTTCGTCAACCAGAGCGGCAAGCCCTATCCGTACGGCCCCGTCTCGATCAACGGGGAGCGCAGCTGATGGCCGCAGAGAAAAAACCGCATGTCGATGCGGTGATCGTCGGCTTCGGCTGGACCGGCGCGATTCTCGCGAAGGAACTGACCGAAGCGGGCTTGAACGTGGTCGCGCTCGAGCGCGGCGAGTATCGCGACACCTATCCGGACGGCGCGTATCCGAACACGATCGACGAGCTGACCTACAACATCCGCAAGAAGCTGTTCCTCGACCTGTCGAAGACGACGGTGTCGATCCGCCACGGGCTGCAGGACACCGCGCTGCCGTACCGGCAGCTCGCCGCGTTCCTGCCGGGTGAAGGCGTGGGCGGCGCGGGGCTGCACTGGTCGGGCGTGCATTTCCGGATCACGCCGGAAGAGCTGCGCCTGCGCAGCCACTATGAAGAGCGCTACGGCAAGAAGTTCATCCCCGAAGGGATGACGATCCAGGACACGGGCGTGACCTACGACGAGCTCGAGCCGCATTTCGATTTCGCGGAGAAGGTGTTCGGCACGTCGGGGCAGGCGTACAAGGTCGGCGGCAAGGTGGTCGGCGACGGCAACGTGTTCGAAGCGAACCGCAGCGACAACTTCCCGCTGCCCGCGCAGCTCAACACGTATTCGGCGCAGCGCTTCTCCGATGCCGCGAAGTCGCTCGGCCTGCATCCGTACCGGCTGCCGTCGGCGAACACGTCGGGCCCGTACACGAACCCTTACGGCGTACAGATGGGCCCGTGCAACTTCTGCGGCTACTGCAGCGGTTACGCGTGCTACATGTACTCGAAGGCGTCGCCGAACCTGAACATCCTGCCCGCGCTGAAGCAGGCGCCGAACTTCGAGCTGCGCTCGAAGTGCCACGTGCTGCGCGTCGACCTCGACGACACGAAGAAGCGCGCGACGGGCGTGACCTATGTCGACCCGGCCGGGCGTGAAGTGCACCAGCCGGCCGATCTCGTGATCGTGGCCGCGTTCCAGTACCACAACGTGCACCTGCTGCTGCTGTCGGGCATCGGCAAGCCGTACGACCCGATCTCGGGCGAAGGCGTGGTGGGTCGCAATTTCGCGTACCAGAACCTGTCGACGATCAAGGCGTTCTTCGACAAGGACACCTACACGAATCCGTTCATCGGCGCGGGCGGCAACGGCGTCGCGGTGGACGATTTCAACGCGGACAACTTCGACCACGGCCCGCTCGGCTTCGTCGGCGGCTCGCCGCTGTGGGTGAACCAGGCCGGCGTGAAGCCGATCAGCGGCATCGCGACGCCGCCCGGTACGCCGCAGTGGGGCTCGGCGTGGAAGAAGGCGGTCAAGGACAACTACGCGCACACGATCTCGATGGACGCGCACGGCACCAACATGTCGTACCGCGACGTGTACCTCGACCTCGATCCGACCTATCGCGATTCGTACGGCCAGCCGCTGCTGCGGATGACCTTCGACTGGAAGGACAACGACATCAAGATGGCGCAGTACGTGACCGGGCAGATGAAGAAGATCGCGGAGGCGATGGGGCCGAAGGCGATCGGCGTGTCGACGCGCGAGTTCGGCAAGCACTTCGATTCGCGCGCATACCAGACGACCCACCTCGTCGGCGGCGCGATCATGGGCACCGACCCGAAGACGAGCGTGCTGAACCGCTACCTGCAGTGCTGGGACGTGCACAACGTGTTCGTGATGGGCGCATCGGCGCTGCCGCAGGGCATCGGCTACAACCCGACCGGGATCATCGCGGCGCTGGCCTACTGGTCGGCACGTGCGATCCGCGAGCAATACCTGAAAAATCCCGCTCCGCTGGTGACCGTATGAAGAGGACGATGAACCACAACGTCGCGCGCCGCATGTCGCGCGCGCTGGCGGCCGGCGCGGCCTGGGCCGCGCTCGGCTTCGCAGGCTCGACGGCGTTTGCGCAGCCGGCTGCGCCTGCGGCGGCTTCCGGCCCGGCGGCTGCACCCGCGGCCCGATCCGCCGACGCGAACCTGATCAAGCGCGGCGAATACCTCGCGCGCGCGGGCGACTGTATCGCGTGCCATACCGCGAGCGGCGGCAAGCCGTTCGCGGGCGGGCTGAAATTCGACACGCCGATCGGCGGCATCTATTCGACGAACATCACGCCGGACCCGAAGACGGGCCTCGGCGGCTGGACTTACGAGGACTTCACGCGCGCGGTGCGCGAAGGCGTGCGCAAGAACGGCGACACGATGTATCCGGCCATGCCGTTCCCGTCGTACGCGCGCCTGACCGACGACGACATGAAGGCGCTGTACGCGTACTTCATGCACGGCGTCGCGCCCGTCGAGCACGAGAACCGTGCGGTCGACATCGTGTGGCCGCTGTCGATGCGCTGGCCGCTTACGATCTGGCGCAAGATGTTCGCCCCGACGCCGAAGCCGTTCGACGCGGCGCCGTACACCGATCCGGTGGTCGCGCGCGGCGCGTATCTCGTGCAGGGTCTCGGCCACTGCGGTGCGTGCCATACGCCGCGCGCGCCGACGATGCAGGAGCGCGGGCTGACCGACGCGGACGGCCCGGACTTCCTGGCGGGCGGTGCGGCGATCGACGGCTGGGTGCCGACGAGCCTGCGCGGCGAGCCGCGCACGGGCCTCGGCACGTGGAACGAAACCGAGATCGTGCAGTTCCTGAAGACGGGCCGCACGCTGCGCACGGCTGCATTTGGCGGGATGACGGACGTGGTCGGCCACAGCATGCAGCACATGACCGACGACGACCTGAACGCAATCGCGCGCTACCTGAAGACGCTGCCGCCGCGCGTGCAGGGCGAGCAGCCGCACGTGTACGACGTGGCGGCTGCCAAGGCCCTGCAGGCCGGCGATGCGAGCAAGCCGGGCGCGGCCGTCTATCGCGACAACTGCACGGCCTGCCACCGCAGCGACGGCCATGGCTACACGCGCGTGTTCCCGGCGCTCGCCGGCAACCCGGTCGTGCAGGGCGACGATCCGACCTCGCTGATCCACGTCGTGTTGGAAGGCAGCGCGCTGCAGGGCACGCGCACCGCGCCGTCGACGTTCACGATGCCGCCGTTCGGCTGGCGCCTGTCGGACCAGGAAGTCGCTGATGTGTCCAACTTCGTGCGCACGAGCTGGGGCAACACGGGGGCGCCGGTGACCGCCGCGCAGGTCGCGAAGGTGCGCAAGAGCGTGCCGTCGACCCGGCCCGAACCGCCGCCGGGCGCGCGGTTCCCGCAAGCGTCGCGCTGACGGGGGCGGCGGGGTGCCCGCCCCGCCTGTCCGATGTGCTTCAAGGCGCCGCGCGATCCGCGCGGCGCCTTTCGTTTCGCCGGGGTTGCACCCCGCCAAGGCGCGCCGCCGCGTGAATTTTTCGCGGCGGCGCGCCATTCTTCCGCCTCATCCCTTATCCTTTCGTTCTTGAACCTTACTAAATCGTTACA
This sequence comes from Burkholderia reimsis, assembly GCF_003294055.1. Taxonomy (NCBI): domain Bacteria; kingdom Pseudomonadati; phylum Pseudomonadota; class Betaproteobacteria; order Burkholderiales; family Burkholderiaceae; genus Burkholderia; species Burkholderia reimsis. The sequence continues at coordinate 152,952 of NZ_QMFZ01000005.1, read as the reverse complement.
AGAACTTGGGAGGGGGGATGCCTCATGACATCAGCCTGATTGCGTTGCTCGCGGCCGGTTTCGGTCTCGCGATGGTCTTCGGTTACTTCGCGTCGCTGCTGAAAATGCCGCCGCTCGTCGGCTATCTGCTCGCCGGGATCGTGATCGGCCCCGGCACGCCCGGTTTCGTCGGCGACCTGTCGCTCGCGCAGCAGCTCGCCGAAGTCGGCGTGATGCTGCTGATGTTCGGCGTCGGCCTGCATTTCTCGCTCGGCGATCTGCTCGCGGTGCGCAAGATCGCGCTGCCGGGGGCCATCGTCCAGATCACGGTGGCCACGCTGCTCGGCGGCGGCCTCGCGCTCACCTGGGGCTGGAGCGTCGGTGCGGCGCTCGTGTTCGGGCTCGCGCTGTCGGTGGCGAGTACCGTCGTGCTGCTGCGTGCGCTGGAAGGGCGCGGGCTCGTCGAGACGGTCAACGGGCGCATCGCGGTCGGCTGGCTCGTCGTCGAGGATCTCGTGATGGTGCTCGTGCTCGTGCTGCTGCCGCCCGTCGCGGGGCTGCTCGGCGGCACGCCGCCCGGCGACGCGCACGCGGCCGGCGGCAGCGTGTGGGGCACGCTCGGCGTCACGATGCTGAAGGTCGCGGCGTTCATCGCATTGATGCTGGTGGTCGGCAAGCGCGTGTTCCCGCGCATTCTGTGGCTCGTCGCGCGCACGGGCTCGCGCGAGCTGTTCACGCTGTGCATGATCGCGGCCGCGGTCGGCATCGCGTTCGGCGCGGCGAAGCTGTTCGACGTGTCGTTCGCCCTCGGTGCGTTCTTCGCCGGGATGATGATGCGCGAGTCGGAGTTCAGCCGGCGCGCGGCCGACGAGACGCTGCCGCTGCGCGATGCGTTCTCGGTGCTGTTCTTCATTTCGGTCGGGATGCTGTTCGACCCGAAGATCCTGCTCGCGGAGCCGCTGCACGTGATCGAGGTCGCGGCGATCGTGGTGATCGGCAAGACGCTCGCGGCGGTCGCGCTCGTGATTGCGTTCCGCTATCCGCTGAATACCGCGCTGACGGTCGGCGCGGGCCTCGCGCAGATCGGCGAGTTCTCGTTCATCCTCGCGGGGCTCGGCCGTGCGCTCGGGCTGCTGTCGGCCGAGGGGCAGAGCCTGATCCTCGCGGTCGCGCTGATCTCGATCGCGATGAACACGCTGCTGTTCGCGATGATCGATCCGGCGCTTGCGTGGATCCGCAAGCATTCGGCGTTCGCGCGCAAGCTCGAGGCGCGCGACGATCCGCTCGCCGCGCTGCCGATGTCGACGCCGCAGACACATCTCACCGGGCAGGTCGTGATCGTCGGCTACGGCAAGGTCGGCACGCGCATCGCGCATGCGCTCGACGAGCGCGGCATCGCGTACGTCGTCGTCGAGCAGAATCGCGAGCTCGTCGAGAAACTGCGCGCGGAAGGCGTTGCCGCCGTGTCGGGCGATGCGATCGAGCCGATCGTGCTGGTGCAGGCGCATATCGCGCGCGCCGGGATGCTGGTCGTCACGCTGCCCGACGTGTTCGACGTACGGCAGATCGTCGAAATCTCGCGCACGCTCAACCCGGCGCTCGAGGTCGTGCTGTGCACGAACAGCGGCGACGAGGCCGCGCTGCTGTCGAACGAGGGCATCGGCACCGTGTTCATGGGCGAGACCGAACTCGCGCGCGGGATGACCGAGCACGTGCTCGGCAGGATGGCGAAGCCGGTCGCGGCCGCGCATTGACGGCGCGCGGCAGTGGGCCGGGCAGCGGACAGCGGGCCCGCGGCCCGCGCGGCCGCCGCCGGCGCCGCGGGCTTCGGTTTCAGTAGAACGTCTCGAGCGTCAGCTCCTGCGCCATTACGCGATTGCCGGCCAGCAGGCCGCCGTCGACGGGGAGCGCGACGCCCGTGATGATCCGCGCCGCCGGCGAGCACAGGAACAGCGCGGCCTGCGCGACGTCGTCCGGCGTCGCGAAATCGTCGAGCGGATACCACTTCCTCAATTGCTCGAACACCTGTGGATTGCGCCGCACGCGCGCTTCCCATGCGGGCGTCTTCACGGTGCCCGGCAGCACGATGTTCGCGCGCACGCCGTCGCGGCCGAATTCGATCGCGAGCGATTTCGTGTAGCTGATCAACCCGGCCTTCGCCGCACTGTACGCCGGATGCCCGAGCGCATGCACGCCGTTGACCGAACCGATGATCGCGATTGCGCCGCGCCCGCGTGCGCGCATGCCGGGCAGCACGGCTTCGACGCTCATGTAGGTGGCCGTCAGGTTCGCGTCGAGATCCGTGCGCCAGGTGGCGGGCGTCGTGTCGCGCAGCGTGGTCGACGCGGCCGTGCCCGCGTTGGCGACGAGCACGTCGGCTTGCGGATGCGATTCCAGCGTCGATTGCAGCCGTTCGGCGTCGGTCAGGTCGTCGACGACCGGCGTCACGTGCGCATCGCCGAGCGTATCGATGAAGCGGTCGAGCGCCGCGCGGTCGCGATCGAGCGCGAGCACGCGGTCGCCGGCCGCGAGGAAGGTACGGCACAGCGCCTGGCCGATGCCGCCGGCGGCGCCCGTCACGAGGGTGGTGCGTGTCATGTCGGCTCCTTGTGCCGGCTCACAGGCCGAGCGCGGCGCGCGCCTGCTTTTCGTTGTCGCGCGTGATCAGCGTGCCGGACGTCAGCACGAGCGGCGGCGGCGCCTGGTTCTTCGTGATCCAGTCGTACATGTCGATGCTCGTCTGGTAGCCGTGCTGGCGCGGATTCAGCAGGATCGAGCCGTAGAAGCCCGTCGGCTTCGGCTTCGCGAATTCGTTGAGCGCGATCTGGCTGCCGTTGATGCCGACCGCGACCATCGCATCCGCGCCGATGCCGCGCCCCTCGGCGGCGCGCACCGCGCCGACCGTCGTGTCGTCGTTCGAGCCGAACGCGACCCAGCGCTTGAAATTCGCATGCTTGGTGAGCGCGATGTTCGCCGCGTTGAACGCGCCTTCGGTGTCGGCCGTCATTTCGGGCGCATCGATCACGTTCGCGGCCGGGAAGCCGGCGGCCTTGAGCGCATCGACCGCGCCGGTCGTGCGTTCGCGTGCGGTCGGCAACTGGTCGTACGCGATCCGGATGATGCCGACCTCGGCCGGGTTCCAGCCGCGCCGCTTCGTCTCGTCCGCGATCGCCTGGCCGACCTGCTGGCCGATCTTGTACGCGGAGATGCCCATGTGCGGCACGCCCTGGAGCGGTGCACCGCGGCCGTCGACGAGCTGGTCGTCGACCGACATCAGCTTGATCCCCGCGCGCTTCGCCTTCGCCGCGATGCCGGGGCCGAGCTTCACGTCGGGTGCGCAGATGATCACGCCCTGTGCCTTTTGCGCGGCGAGGCTGTCGAGCGCGGTCGATACCTTTTCGCCGCTCGGCGTCGCGATCTTGATCAGCGTGAAGTGCTTTTCCTTCGCCGCCTGGTCGGCGAAGCGCCATTCGTCCTGGAACCACGGATCGTCCGGCTGTTTGACGAGGAAGCCGATTTTCACGTCGGCGGGGTCGGCGGCATGGGCGGGTACCCCGCCGACCAGCGCCGCGCTCGTAATGGCCAGTGCGAGCGTCTTCCAGTGGAATCGCATGCGTCTCTCTCCTTTTTTGTAGTCGCGCGCACGGGCAGGGCTGCCCGACACGCGAAAAAATTGTAGGAGGAGCGAGCGGGAACGCTCAAATGATGCGCGGCGTTCCTAGAAAGTGGGACGGTGCCCGATGGCGGGGAAATGCGTGGCGGCCAGGCGCCGCCGGTGTGCCACGCGCGCCGGCGGCCGACGTGTCGCGGGGACGTGCCGCGCTTATCCGGCCGCGGTGGCCGGCTGCACCGGTACCTTTGACGGCGCGGCAGTCTTCAGCGGCGCTGCGGTTTTCGGTGCCGCAGCCGTCCTGGTTTGTGCAGCCGCTTTCGGCGCGGCCACCGTCTTCTGCGGCGCGGCGGGCTTCGCCGGCGGCGTCTTCTCGGGCTCGACCGGCGCGTCGGGCGGCACGCCGAGCAGTTGCAGCGAGCCGCTCGTGACCGACGCGAACACCGGGCCGGCCACCGTGCCGCCGTAGTAGCCCTTGCCGCGCGGCTCGTCGATCATCACCGCGACGATCAGGCGCGGGTTGCTCATCGGCGCCATCCCCGCGAACAGCGCGCGGTACTTGCCCTTCGCATAGGTCGCGCCGACCTGCTTGCGCGCGGTACCGGTCTTGCCGCCGATCCGGTAGCCGTCGACGCGCGCGCGGCGCCCCGTGCCGCCTTCGCCGACCGCCATCTCGAGCATCGAGCGGATCGACGCGGCCGTTTGCGGCGACGTCACGCGATGGCCGCGATGCGCGTCGATCGTCTGCTGATCGGTGCCGTTCTTCAGCAGCGACACCGGGTGCAGCGTGCCGTCGCCGGCATAGGCCGTATAGGTTTGCGCGATCTGCAGCAGCGACATCGACAGGCCGTAGCCGTATGCCATCGTCGCCTGCTCGATCGGCCGCCAGCGCTTGTAGCCGCGCAGCCGGCCCGACGCGACGCCCGGGAACGTCAGTTCCGGCGCACGGCCGATCCCGTATTCCTGGTACTTGTTCCAGATCGTTTCGGCGGGCAGGTTCAGCGCGAGCTTCGCGAGCGCGACGTTGCTCGACTTCTGCAGCGCCTGCGAGACCGTCAGCGAACCGTGGTTCGACGTGTCGTGGATCACGGCCGGGCCGATCTTGTAGGTGCCCGGCGACGTGTTGATGATCGTGTTCGGCGTGACCTTGCGTTCGTCGATCGACAGCGCGACGACGAGCGGCTTGATCGTCGAGCCCGGTTCGAACGTGTCGATCACCGCGCGGTTGCGCAACTGCTGGCCGGTGAGGCGCGCGCGGTCGTTCGGGTCGAAGGTCGGGTAGTTCGCCAGCGCAAGGATCTCGCCGTTCTGCGCGTCGAGCACCACGACGCTGCCGGCCACCGCGTTGTTCTCGACCACGGCCGCCTTGAGCTGGCTGAACGCGAGCTGCTGGATGCGGCGGTCGATCGTCAGCTCGATCGTCGCGCCATGCTGCGCCGGGACGAGCGGGCGCGTGTCCGACACGATGCGGCCGAGCCGGTCGCGGATCACCTCGCGCTGCCCGGACGTGCCCGACAGGCGCGCATTCGCCGCGAGCTCGACGCCTTCCTGGCCCTTGTCCTCGACGTTCGTGAAGCCGACCACGTGCGCGGCCGATTCGCCTTCCGGGTAGAAGCGCTTCGAATCGGCGATCTGCGTGATGCCGTCGATCGCGAGCTTGTCGAGCCTGCCTGCCGTGTCGGCGTCGACCTGCCGCTTGAGCAGCACGAATGTCTTGTCGTTGCCGAGGCGCCGCTTGACCTCGACGAGCGGCATGTCGAGCAGCTTCGAGATCTGCGGGTAGTCGGTGTCGGCGACCTGCTTCGGGTTCGCCCAGATTTCATAGGTCGACAGGCTGACGGCGAGCATCGCGCCGTTGCGGTCGACGATGCGCCCTCGCATCGCGTCCAGCTCGATCGTGCGCTGGTAGCGTTTCTGGCCCTGGCCGACGTAGAACTCCTTGTTCGCGACCTGCACCCAGAACGCGCGGCCGATCAGCGCGGCGAACGCGAGGAACACGATGATCACGATCAGCTTCGAGCGCCACATCGGCAGGCGCGACGCGAGCATCGGGTTCTTGGTCGCGGCCGCGTACGGATCGGCGGGGTGGGTCTTCTTTTTCACGCTCATGCAATGGCCGGGTCGGGCCGCCGGAGGGCGGCGAGTCAGTCTGAATAATGCGATTGTAATAAATGAGTAAACGCCGTGTGGGGAAAGTATGTTCCGGCCCCGTGAAAAGGCGCGAATCGGCGATTCGGCAAAGGGCGGAACAGGGCATCCGAAAAGAGGGCGGAAGCGGAGCTTCACCGACGCAGCAGGTGATTGAAGGCGGCCGATTCGGTGCGTATCGATCCGCTCACACGATCTCCTGGACAATCGATGCCGACCGTCTCCGGCGCGCGATCAATTGCCCGGCTCGCGATTATTTATTTGCACCAGAAAATGAAAACGCCCCGAAAAGGGGCGCCGCTAATACTGAATATCGAAATGAATATCACTGAAACCGGAATAAACCCGAAAACCGCAGACGAATTGCATCGATAATTTCTACCGGGTGACGGAAATGAATTCCCGATATTCCGGCTCGCTCGTGCAGCGATCGACAGCCTGCAGTCGCCATGCGCCGGGGTGATTGCCGGCGAGTACGGCGGAGCCCTGTTCGCGCTGGGTCGCACCGAACGACAGTCCCTTCAACTGGCACACGGCATTCCCGCCATCAGCCGCGCAGAGCGCCATCGCGCCTTCGACGTCGCGAACCTTGCCCCAGGCGGGAAGATCGATGCCCTGATGTGCCTCGCGCGACCACAGTCCTTCGTCGGTGTCGACCCACAGTACCGCGAACGAGTGCCGGGTTGCTGATTCGCTGCCATTAATCCGAATGGTGAGGCGCATTGTGATCGTCTCCAAAAAATGAACATTCGACCGTTTTGACTTGATCAGTCTAGATAGACTGGTGTGAAACGCAAGTGATAATCCGCAATAAATCCGCATTGAGTTCATTGCGGTTTCAGATGAAACGATGTCTGACGATTCATGGTTATACCGGCGGCGCGCGCAAACACACGCCCACCGGCGAGCGCGGCGCCGATCGGGGCCCGGTCGATCCTCGAGACATGGGGCAACATCGCCGAGAGGCGCGTCGATCTGTCGCGTGCAACCGGCCGCGGAAACCGGGCCGGCCGACGCGGTCCGGCCGTGCCGGAGGGGGCGCGACCGGATGTCGAGGCGTTCCGACTGCATTGCCGGACGACAGACTCCGACAATCGCATACAAATCGGCACACTTTCACGAAACTTTCGGGACAGACTTGCCTGCGGTCGGGCCCCACACTGAGATATTCCCGATCCAGTGCCGCGGACGCCCGTCCTCGGCGGCTGCCGCCGCCTCGTGCCAGAGACGCGATCGACGCGATCGCGGGCCGCACGCCCGATCGGGACTGCCGGGGCGCGCGTCAGGCCCCGGGCCGGCCGGTGAGCCGTGCGCAGCCCGCAACCGCGGCCGCCGCGCCGCCCGGCCGATTCTTCGAAGGAGACTATCGTGCTGATCTGGAAAACCGCGTTGTCGCTCAACTGGCGGACGAGCCTCGTGTCGCCGGCCAGCGCACCGGTCGCGGCGGCGAACGTCGGGCGGCTGGTGCTGACCGGCGCAACCGGCTTCATCGGCAGTACCGTCCTGACGGCGCTCGTCAATGCGGGGCTGCTCGACCGCATCGTCTGCGTCGTGCGCGCGCAGGATCGCGGCCATGCCGTCGCGCGACTGCGCGAAGCGGCGCTGCGCGCGGGGCTGGCCCCGTACTGGGCGTCGCGCCTGACCGACGCGAACGTGATCGTCGGTGCGCTCGGCGACGTGTGGCAGGGCGCCGACGCACCGCGCCTCGCCGCCGCGACGCACGTGATTCACTGCGCCGGCCATGCGTCGCCGGCCGACGGCGCGCACCTGCGGGCCGACATCGCCGACGCGGTGCGTTTTGCCGAGCGCTTTGCACGGGCGCCGCGCCTGCTGCGCTTCGTCTACGTCGGCACGGCCTACGCGCATGCGGGTCGTGGCGGGATCGTGCAGGAAGAGGCGGCGGGCGACGCGGCGAACGACGTCGCGCGCGACGAAGAAGGCCTGCCGGGCGCGGTGCTCGCCGCGGACTACCTGCATGCGAAGGCGGAGACCGAGCAGCGCCTGCGTGCGCTCGGGCTGCCGCTCGTCGTGGTGCGGCCGTCGCATGTGGTCGGCCATACGGTACTCGGTACGCGGCCCGCGCCGAATTCGTTCTGGATGTTCCGGCTGGCGCATGCCGCACGCCGCTTCACTGCGCGACCGATGACGCGCATCGATATCGTGTCGGTCGACGACGTGGCGCGCGCGACGATGCTGCTGGCCGTCAAGCCGACGCTCGCACACGACCTGTATCACGTGTCGGCCGGCGACGAGGCGCCGCAGGTCGCGCAGATCGTGCGTGCGATGGACGAGGCGGCGGGGATGACCGGCGCACCGCGTTACGCGGCGTGTGCGCCGGCCGAATTGCCGCTCGTGGTGCGTGACGTGCTCGGGCGAACCGATCCGGCACTCGAGCGCGTGATCGGCCGGGCGTTGCAGCGCTGCGGGGAATTCGCGACGGTCGATCGCGTGTTCGACAACCGTCGCGTGCGCGACGAAATCGATTTCGAGCCGCTGCCGTTCATCGATTACGTCGAGGAATGCATGCGCACGTCGCGCGGCGTGGCCGTGACCGAGCTGATGCGCGGCGCGGTGCACTGACCGTCCGCGCCGCACCGGCCCCCGTTCCCGCGGCTGGCGGGAACGGGGCCGTCATCACGTGTTGCCGCCGAGCTCGATGAGCCGGTCGAGCGCGCGATAGATGTCTTCGAGGCCGTCCTCGCCGAACCGCGATTCGAGCTGCCGGTACTGCTCGTCGATCCGCGGGCCGATTTCCGTGACCAGTTTCCTGCTTTGCGGCGTCAGGCTCACCAGCAGCCGGCGCTGATCTTCCTGCGCGCGCGTGCGCGTGATCAGGCCGTCGCGCTCCATCCGTTCCAGCACGCCCGTGAGGCTCGGGCTCAGGATGCAGCAGCGCCGCGCGATCTGTCCCGCTTCGAGCGCTTGCGCCGGTTCGCCGTCGAGCACGCGGATGATCCGCCATTGCTGTTCGGTCAGCGCGAATTCCTTGAGAATGGGGCGGAACAGACCCATCAGCGTTTCGCGGGCCTCGAGCAGCAGCATGGCCAGGTTGCGATGGTCGAGCGTACGGTTCATCGGGGTGAGCAGTGGACGGGGACGCATCAATCTTAACAGCCGAACGGAGTGAATTTCGCGTATCAGGGTAATCGAGGTTGCCAGCGTTCGATTGTTTACTTAAGATATTAAGTATTGACGATGCGCCGCGACGCGCGGCAGGGGAATGACGCATGGAGCTGTCTTGCATGACCGCCGCGGCGCCGCCGTTGCCGGTCGCCATCGGTACCGTCTACGGTGCGCTGCTCAACGAGCGTGCGGCGCTCGACGCACTCGGCGATGCCGTGAACGCACTGCCTTACGGCCGCCCGCCGCAGGCGCCGATCCTGTACATCAAGCCCGCCAACACGCATGCGGCCGACGGCGCGACCGTCGTCGTGCCGGCCGGCGTCGACGCCCTGGAGATCGGCGCGTCGGTGGCCGTCGTGTTCGCCCAGCGCGCGACGCGCGTGCCGGCCGCGCGGGCGCTCGACTACCTTCACGGCTTCACGCTCGCCAGCGACGTGTCGGTCCCCCATCCCGACTACTACCGTCCGGCCGTGCGCTTCAAGTGCCGCGACGGTTTCTGCCCAATGGGCCCGGCCATCGTGCCGGCCGCCGCGCTTGGCGATGTCGACACGATCGGCCTGACCGTGCGGATCGACGGCGAGGTGGCCGTGTCCGCCTCGACGTCTACGCTGATTCGCTCCGTGCGCGAACTGATCGCCGACGTGACGGCCTTCATGTCGTTCGACGCGGGCGATGTGTTGCTGCTCGGCGTCGCGGGCGGCGCGCCGCGCGCCCGCGCGGGCAGCACGATCGAGATCGCCGCCGCCGGCATCGGCATGTTGCGGCACACGCTGATCGCGGAGGAAACACGATGAAGACGGCACGGGTGATCTACAACGGCGCATTGCATGCAGCCGAACCGGCCGACGACGGCGCGATCCGTCTCGACACGGGGCGGGTCGTTGCCGAGGACGCGGTTGCGTGGCTGCCGCCCGTCGCGCCGCGCACCACGTTCGCGCTCGGCCTCAACTACGCCGACCATGCGAAGGAGCTCGCATTCAAGGCGCCGAGCGAACCGCTGATCTTCCTGAAGGGGCCGAACACGTTCATCGGGCACCGGTCGCGCACCGTGCGCCCGGCGGACGCCACCCACATGCACTACGAGTGCGAACTGGCCGTCGTGATCGGCCGGCCCGCGCGCAACGTGAGCCGCGCGCAGGCGCTCGACTACGTGGCCGGCTACACGGTCGCGAACGACTACGCGATCCGCGACTATCTCGAGAACTACTACCGTCCGAACCTGCGCGTGAAGAACCGCGACACCTGCACGCCGCTCGGGCCGTGGTTCGTCAGCCGCGACGAGATCGGCGATGCGGGCGACCTGACGCTGCGCACGACGGTGAACGGACGGGAGACGCAGCGCGGCAGCACGCGCGACATGATCTTCGACGTGCCGGCGTTGATCGAGCACATCAGCGGCTTCATGACGCTCTCGCCGGGCGACCTGATCCTGACCGGTACGCCCGAGGGGCTGGCGGACACGAAGCCGGGCGACGAGGTCGTGACCGAAATCGAAGGGATCGGCCGGCTCGTGAACACGATCGTCGGCGAAGCAGACTACTATCGCGCCGGCTGAGCCCGTCGCCCAAGGAGAGAGCATGACCATCAAGCACTGGATCGACGGCCGTGAAGTCGAGAGCCGCGAGACGTTCACGACGCTGAATCCCGCGACGGGGGAAGTCATCACCGACGTCGCATCGGGCGGCGAGGCCGAAGTCGACGCGGCCGTGCGCGCCGCGAAGGAAGCCTTCCCGAAATGGGCGAACACGCCCGCCAGGGAGCGCGCGAAGCTGATGCGCAGGCTCGGCGAGCTGATCGAGAAGAACGTGCCGATGCTCGCGGCGCTGGAAACGCAGGACACCGGCCTGCCGATCGCACAGACGAGCAAGCAACTGATTCCGCGCGCGTCCGAGAACTTCAACTTCTTCGCGGAAGTGTGCGTGCAGATGAACGGCCGCACCTATCCGGTCGACGACCAGATGCTGAACTACACGCTGTACCAGCCGGTCGGCGTGTGCGCGCTGGTGTCGCCGTGGAACGTGCCGTTCATGACCGCGACGTGGAAGACGGCGCCGTGCCTCGCGCTCGGCAACACGGCCGTGCTGAAGATGTCGGAGCTGTCGCCGCTGACGGCCGACCAGCTCGGCCGCCTCGCGCTCGAAGCCGGCATCCCGCCGGGTGTGCTCAACGTCGTGCAGGGTTACGGCGCGACGGCCGGCGACGCGCTGGTGCGTCATCCGGACGTGCGTGCGGTGTCGTTCACCGGCGGTACGGTGACCGGCAAGCGGATCATGGAGCGCGCGGGCCTGAAGAAGTATTCGATGGAACTCGGCGGCAAGTCGCCGGTGCTGATCTTCGACGACGCCGATTTCGACCGCGCGCTCGACGCGTCGCTGTTCACGATCTTCTCGATCAACGGCGAACGCTGCACGGCCGGCTCGCGGATCTTCGTGCAGCGCACGATCTACGATCGTTTCGTGCAGGAATTCGCGCGCCGCGCGAACAACCTGGTGGTCGGCGATCCGTCCGATCCGGCCACGAACCTCGGCGCGATGATCACGCGCCAGCACTGGGAAAAGGTGACGGGCTATATCCGCATCGGCGAGCAGGAAGGCGCGCGTGTGGTCGCGGGCGGCGCCGACAAGCCGGCGGGCTTGCCCGACCACCTGCGCAACGGCAACTTCGTGCGGCCGACCGTGCTGGCCGACGTCGACAACCGGATGCGCGTCGCACAGGAAGAAATCTTCGGGCCGGTCGCGTGCCTGATTCCGTTCGAGGACGAGGAAGAAGGGCTGCGGCTCGCGAACGACACGTCGTACGGCCTTGCGTCGTACATCTGGACGCAGGATGTCGGCAAGGTGCATCGCCTCGCGCGCGGCATCGAGGCCGGGATGGTGTTCGTGAACAGCCAGAACGTGCGCGACCTGCGCCAGCCGTTCGGCGGCGTGAAGGAATCGGGCACCGGGCGCGAGGGCGGCGAATACAGCTTCGAGGTGTTCGCGGAGATCAAGAACGTGTGCATCTCGATGGGTTCGCACCACATTCCGCGCTGGGGCGTGTGACGGGCGCGGGTCGTCTGCAGCACGAAAGAACCAAACGGAGACTTGAACGATGGGCAAACTGTCCCTCGCCGCGAAAATCACGCACGTGCCGTCGATGTACCTGTCGGAACTGCCCGGCAGGCATCACGGCTGCCGCGAGGCGGCGATCCGCGGCCATCAACTGATCGGCGAGCGCTGCCGCGCGCTCGGCGTCGACACGATCGTCGTGTCGGACGTGCACTGGCTCGTCAACGCCGGTTATCACGTGAACTGCAATGCGCGATTCGCGGGCACTTACACGAGCAACGAGCTGCCGCATTTCATCCGCGACATGGAGTATGCGTATCCGGGCAACCCGGCGCTCGGCCGGCTGATCGCCGAGACGGCCAGCACGCGCGGCGTCGCGACGCGCGCGCACGAGATCGACAGCCTCGAACTCGAATACGGCACGCTCGTGCCGATGCGCTACATGAACGCCGACCAGCACTTCAAGGTCGTGTCGATCGCCGGCTGGTGCATGTGGCATCAGCTCGACGAAAGCCGGCGCTTCGGCGAGGCGCTGCTCGAGGCAATCGAAAAGAGCGATTCGAACGTCGCATTCCTCGCGAGCGGCTCGCTGTCGCACCGTTTCAACGACAACGGCAGCCCCGAGGAATCGATCCACCAGATCAGCCGCGAATTCTTCCGGCAGGTCGACCTGCGCGTGGTCGAGCTGTGGAAGCAGGGCGATTTCAAGACCTTCTGCGCGATGCTGCCCGAGTACAACACGCACTGCCACGGCGAAGGCGGGATGCACGACACCGCGATGCTGCTCGGCCTGCTCGGCTGGGATCGCTACGATAAACCCGTCGAGATCGTCACCGACTATTTCGCGAGTTCGGGTACCGGGCAGATCAATGCGATCTTCCCGGTGGCCTGAGCACCGCGCCACGCACTCGACTGGAGATCCACCATGCCACATATCGTCGTCGAATACACCGCGAACATCCGCGACGACGCACGCATTCCCGCGCTGCTGCGCACGATCAACGCCACGCTGATCGCGCAGGGCGGCGTGTTCCCGACGGGCGGCATCCGCTCGCGCGCGATCGAACTGCAGGATTACTGCGTAGCCGACGGCACGGAAGACGATGCGTTCGTGCACGTGACGCTGAAGATCGGCTCGGGCCGCAGCGACGCGCAGAAAAAGGCTGCGTGCGACGCGCTGTTCGACGCGATCAAGGCGCATTTCGCGGAACTGTACGCGAAACGGTACCTCGCGCTGTCGATGGAGCTGACCGAGTTCAGCGAAAGCGGCTCGTACAAGCACAACAACATCCACGCCCGCTACAAGCGGGCCGGCTGAACCCCATTCCCGATCCGACCATGCTCGAAACCGCCCTCATCGACCAGCTCGCGCAGCGTCTGCACGACGCCGAGCGCGAGCGCAAGCAGATCCGCCAGATCTCGCTCGACCATCCCGACATCACGATCGACGACGCGTATGCGATCCAGCGCGCGTGGGTGACCCTCAAGCTCGCGGAAGGCCGTACGCTGAAGGGACACAAGATCGGCCTCACGTCGAAGGCGATGCAGAACACGTCGCAGATCGACGAGCCCGACTACGGCGCGCTGCTCGACGACATGTTCTTTGCCGACGGCGGCACGATCCCCACCGGGCGCTTCATCGTGCCGCGCGTCGAGGTCGAACTCGCGTTCGTGCTCGGCAAGCGGCTCACCGGCCCGGACTGCACGATCTTCGACGTGTACGACGCAGTCGACTACGTGGTGCCCGCGCTCGAGATCATCGACGCGCGCAGCCAGTCGATCGACCCCGATACGAAACGGCCGCGCAAGGTGTTCGACACGATTGCCGACAACGCGGCGAACGCGGGCGTGGTGATCGGCGGGCGGCCCGTGAAGCCGCAGGACGTCGACCTGCGGTGGGTCGCGGCGATCATGTCGCGTAACGGCGTGGTCGAGGAAACGGGCGTCGCGGCCGGCGTGCTGAACCATCCGGCGAACGGCGTCGCGTGGCTCGCCAACCGGCTGGCCCGCTTCGACGTTGCGCTGGAGCCGGGGCAGATCGTGCTCGGCGGTTCGTTCACGCGGCCGTGCGCGGCGCGGCCGGGCGACACGTTCAGCGTCGACTACGGCCCGCTCGGGACGATCCAGTGTTACTTCGAGTGAGATGAGCGAACGATGCGGATTCCTACGAATGTCTTCAAGGCCGCGCTTGCGCGCGGCGACGCGCAGGTCGGGCTGTGGCTCGGGCTCGCCAATCCGTACAGCGCGGAAGTGGTCGCGGGCGCCGGTTTCGACTGGCTGCTGATCGACGGCGAGCATGCGCCGAACACGGTGCCGACGATCCTCGCGCAGTTGCAGGCAATCGCGCCGTATCCGTCGCATCCGGTCGTGCGCGTACCGTGGAACGATCCGGTGATCGTCAAGCAGGTGCTCGATCTCGGCGCGCAGACGCTGCTCGTGCCGATGGTGCAGAGCGCCGACGAGGCGCGTGCGGCGGTGGCCGCGACGCGCTATCCGCCGCACGGGATTCGCGGCGTGGGCAGCGCGCTGGCGCGTGCGTCGCGGTGGAATCGGGTCGGCGATTACCTGCATCGCGCGAACGACGAGATGGCCGTGCTCGTGCAGGTCGAGACACGCGCGGGGCTCGACGCAATCGATGCGATAACGCGGGTCGAGGGCGTGGACGGCGTGTTCATCGGGCCGGCGGATCTCGCGGCCGATCTCGGGCATCTCGGCCATCCGGGGCACCCGGACGTGCAGGCCGCGATCGATGGTGCGATCCGCGCGATCAAGGCGGCCGGCAAGGCGCCGGGCATTCTCAGCGCGGATGAGGCAGCCGCGCGGCGTTATCTGGACGCGGGAGCGCTGTTCGTCGCGGTCGGGGTCGATGCGACGTTGCTGGCGAGGAGTGCGGAGCGGTTGGCGGAGCAGTTCAAGGGGAAAGGGCGCGAGGCGGTTAAGAAGGGGGACGGGACGTATTGAACGAAGCAAGGTATGGCTGATGTGTCTCGGGTGCGATTGAATTTCGCTCATTACGATTTTTGTGTGTTTCGAATAAGCTGGCGAAATCCTGCACTCCGCCTGAACAGTACGATGCCACATTCCACGACCCCCGACATGCTCGTGCCTGTCGAAGACGTCGAAGCAGTCGAGCGGCACCGCACGCAGGCGGCTTACCCGGCAACGCGAACCGGTACGAAGCGTACGATGGAAAACGCTCGAGCGGACTGTGGGGGGCGGCGTTCCGCCATGCCTGTCCGGTTTCTGGCTGCGCTCGCATTAGGCCTCCTGGTGGCAGGCTGCAATCAGGAAGCGCCGCAAGCAAGCGCCACTGCACCGGTGGCGCGTGCCGACGGAACGGTCGAGAATCCAGCGTCGGTAAGTGGATTGAACTACGCATCGTATGGAGTTGGACGTTTCTCCATCACGGATTCTCAAGGTCGAAGCGGGGGAGGACCGAACATCGCACCGGTCAGCAAGACTGGGGAACCGGGTGGTGGAGGCTCCGAAATGTGCTGCGTCTATGTTCCTGAGAAGTGGCGTGACGGAATGACGGTGAGTGTGCGTTGGGAACGCGACTTGCACCCATACGACGCCAACGACCGTAGTGGCGACCAATGGCTCGAAGCCGTGGCAAAAGTGCCGCCATATGGACCGAAACAATACAACTTCGTGGTGCAGTTCCTCGAGGACGACCGGATTCGCGTCCGCGTTGACGACGGTAGTTCCCTGGACAAACCGGTTAGCAATGATCCGTATGTCGTTCAGGGCGTGCTCGACGCCAAGGCGAATGCGCAAACGCACGCATGGCACGAACGCGACGAAGCGGCCAAGGCATACGATCAGCAACTACAAGAAAAGGCGGCGCGGGTGTCTAAACAGCGGGTCGAAAAATGAGCGCGATCCAACGCTCGGTATCCATGTCGGACGCTGGTCGTCCTGGCGAAGCGAAGCAGGCGTGGATCGACGGTGCCACCGTCGTTGCCCCGAAGATGCACTGTCCGACGCTGCACATCAGTCTTTCCTTTGACGGGACGAACAGGCGCTGCCAATGGACTATGACCGACTTCCGCCATTGCTGGTTTCAAGCCTCGTAAGCTCGGTGTACTTCCCCGGCGTCGTCCCCAACGCCCGCCTGAACATGTCGATGAACGCGCTCACGTTGTCGTACCCGAGATCGAGCGCGATCGTCGTCACCGGCACGCCGTCGGCGATTTTCTCCAGCGCCCGCAGCAGCCTGGCCTGCTGACGCCACTGCGCGAACGTCAGCCCCGTCTCGGCCACGAAGCGGCGGCTCATCGTCCGCGCGCTGATTCCCGCCCATTCGGCCCATTCCTCCAGCCGCCGGTTGTCCGCGAGATCCGCGGCAAGCGCATCGGTGATCCTTGTCAGCCGCGGATCCTGCGGCCGCGCCAACCCCAGCGCCTCGACTTCCGACGACGCGATTTCATCGAGGATCACGTCGGCGATCCGGGTTCGAGCGGCATCCAGCTCGGCCCCCTCCCAACTTGCCGCGCGCTGCACGGCTTCGCGCAGCAGCGGCGTCGTGCGGATCGCGCGCGGGGTATCCGGCAGCGCCGCGCAGCGCGCTTCGGCGATGAATGCCGACCAGCCGGAAATCGGCCCGAACGAATGCAACGAATGGCGGCAATGCGGTGGAATCCAGATCGCATGGATCGCCGGCACGACCCAGTCCTGGTCGTCGAGGCCGATCGTCAGCAACCCGCTCAGCGCGCCGACGAGCTGGCCGCGCGCATGCGAATGAGGTGGCGTCACGCGCGGGTCGCGTTGCGACAGCACGGCGGCGACGACGAACGGGCCGTCGTCGGAAGTGACGAAGCGGGCGGGCAGGAGCGGATCGGACATGGCCGGATATCGGTATCGAATGGCCGTTATACCGGAGATCGGCCGAATTTGCACGCCTACACTGCGTCCATCGATAACAACCGGAGTACGACACGATGCGAGCCGAACAGATGCTTCCCGACCAGACCGACCGGATCACGCTCGGCGATACGACGATCCGCAAGGGGACCGTCGGTGCGTTCCTGGTCAACGCGCGGGTGCTGACCGACCCGAACGCCGCGCCCGTCGACCGGGCGCGCGCGGAAGCCGACGCGATCGATGCGTTGCCCGCGCTGCGTGCGCTCGGCCTGTTCGACGTGCTGGAAGTGCGCGATCCCGCGCTGCGCGCGTGGCTCGACGCACGCTGATGCGCACCGGAACCGTCGATCGGGATCCCCGATTCAAGGAGTCACCATGAAAGCAGCAGTCGTGACGGGCGCCGGCGTGCGCCCCGTTCATATGGAGTTCGATGCGCCGCACGCGAGGCCGGGCCACAGCCTGATCGACGTGACGGCGTCCGCGCTGAGCCGGATCGCGCAGGGGCGCGCGGCCGGCACCCATTACTCGTCGGACGGGCGTTATCCGTTCGTCGTTGGCGTCGACGGGGTTGGCCGCCGTCTCGACGACGGGCAGCGCGTCTACTTCTTCGGCGCGCCCGCACCGTTCGGCGCGATGGCCGAACGCACGATCGCGCCCGATACGCGGTGCGTGCCGCTGCCGGATACGCTCGACGACGTCACGGCGGCCGCGATCGCGATTCCCGGGATGTCGTCGTGGGCGGCGCTGACCGAACGCGCGCGGCTCGTCGCGGGCGAGACTGTACTCGTCAACGGTGCGACAGGTACGTCGGGGCGGCTGGCGGTTCGGATTGCGAAGCATCTCGGCGCCGCGAAGGTGATCGCGACGGGCCGCAACGCGGCCGCGCTGCAGGCGTTGCTGAGTGCCGGCGCGGATGCCGTCGTGTCGTTGCAGCAGGACGACGCACATCTGGAGCGCGCGCTCGAACCGCATTTCCGCGCGGGCGTGGACGTCGTGCTCGATTATCTGTGGGGCGCCAGCGCGCAGACGCTGCTGGTGGCCGCCGCGAAGGCGACGCCTGATGGCCGTCGGCTGCGTTTCGTGCAGATCGGCTCGATCGGCGGCGCGGACGTGCTGTTGCCGGGCGCCGTATTGCGAGCAACCGCGATCGAACTGATGGGCAGCGGCATCGGCAGCGTGTCGTTGCCGCGCTTGCTGGCGTCGGTGCGCGGTGTGTTCGACGCGGCCGGACCGGCGGGGCTGACGATCGACACGCGCACGGTGCCGCTGTCGGCGGTTGGCGAGCACTGGAGCGATACGAGCAGCCTCGTTCGCCTGGTGTTCACGATGCACGGCGAATGACCGGCACGGGCCACGGATGAGGGCGCGGCCGTCGTGTGCGGGAAGCTGGCCGATCGCCCGTTGTCACGCCGATGCGCGCGGTGGAGGCGATGCAGGGCGGCACGCGCGCAATGAACCGCACAAGACGGGCGGCGCGATTCGAAGGCCGCTCGCCGCCCGTATCGTCAAACTCAGAACCGCTGCTGAATCCCCGCCGTGACACCGACCTGCGTGGTGCCGTAGCCCACGAAATCGCGCGACACGCCGACCTTCTGGTCGTGCTTCGCGATCGCGAACGCGCCGGCCGCGTACAGCACGGTGCGCTTCGACAGCGCGTAGTTCGCGCGCAACGATACGAGCGTCGGGTCGGCATCGCTGCCGCCCTTGATGTTCTGGTGATAGACGGCCGCGATCAGCGAGAACGCCGGCGTGAACTGGTACGAGCTGCCGAGCCAGTACGTGTCGCTCAACTGGTTCGCTGCCGTGGTGCGGAACGTGCGCTTGTAGTTGCGATAGCCGGCCATCGTCTTCAGGTTGCCGAAGTCGTAGCTCAGGCCCGCGTGGATGCCCTGGATGTAGTTGACGGTATCGGCCGGCGTGACGCTGTCGGCCGCGCCGTTCTGCCGGTCGAACGTGACCACCGCCGCGAACGGGCCTTTCTCGTAGCCGACCGCGAAATCGTATTTGGAGCTGGTCTTCACGCTGCCCGGCACGTTGCCGAAGCCATACAGCGCGCCGAACTTGAACCCGCTGAATTCGCCGTCGTAGCGCACCGCGTTCGACGAGCGCGTGAACATGCCGTCCTTGCGGCCGCCCGTCGCCGTCGCCGCCGACGCCCACGAGTAGTTCTGCGCGTACCCCATCGGGTCGAAGGGCAGCATGTAGTCGTAGGTGACGGTGTAGTTGCGGCCGAGCGTCAGTTCGCCCCATTTGCTTTTCAGGCCGACCGTCGCGCGGCGCGCGAAGATCGAATCGGGGCCGTCGTCGAGCGCGCCGTTCGCGAGGTCGATCCCGCTTTCGAGGCGGAACACGGCCTTCAGCCCGCCGCCGAGATCCTCGACGCCGCGCAGGCCCCAGCGCGATGTGTTCTTGTTGCCCGACTTCAGCTTGACCGAGCTGCCGCCCTCCGGCGCCGCGTGGTTCGTGTATTCGATGCCGGCATCCATGATCCCGTACATCGTGACCGACGACTGCGCGTGTGCGACGGATGCGGCGATGCAGGTCGCGGCGGCCGATCCCGTGAGGACTACTGTGCGAATCGAACGTTCTGCGCGTGACTTCATTGACGGTGTCTCCTTGGTTCTTGTGGGTTGGGGTGAAACGGATGCGGCGCGCAGCAGCCCACGGCGGACGCCGGAAGACGCCCGCCGGAAGGCATGTCATCCCATGACGAGATGTGCGCGGTATGCGTGCGCGACGGCGAGCGTGCTGCCGCCGCGCGCGGGTCAGCCCGCTTTCGCGAACGCCCAGCAGTCGTTGGTCGGGAATTCGATCCAGTGCTTGCCCGCGGCGCGCGGCACGTGGCCGAATGCGCGAAGGCGCATCTCGCCGCAATGGAACAGGTACTCCCAGCGATCGCCGAGATACATCGACGTGACGAGGTCGGCCTGCAGCCGGTTCGCGCCCGGGCCGTCGGCGACCTGCACGCGTTCGAGGCGGATCACGGCCTGCGCGTCCTGGCCCGGCGCGAACGTGTCGCGGGCGAGGGCCTGCAGCTCCCAGCCGTCGCCGGCGAGCGTCACGCGTTCGCCGTCGACGGCCGCGACGCGCGCGTCGATCCGGTTGTTGCTGCCCATGAACTCGGCCGTGTACAGCGAGCGCGGCGCGCCGTACAGCTCGGCCGGCGTGCCTTCCTGCTCGATGCGGCCGTTGCGCAGCAGCAGGATGCGGTCTGACATCGCCATCGCCTCGGTCTGGTCGTGCGTCACGCACAGGGCCGACAGCCCGAGCGACACGATCAGTTCGCGCAGCCACGCGCGCGCTTCCTCGCGCAGCTTCGCGTCGAGGTTCGACAGCGGCTCGTCGAGGAGGATCACCGGCGGGTTGTAGACGAGCGCGCGCGCGATCGCGACGCGCTGCTGCTGGCCGCCCGACAGCTGATGCGGGAAGCGTTCCGCGAGATGGCCGAGGCCGAGCTGGTCGAGCGCAGTCTGCACGCGGCGCTTCTGTTCGGCCGGCGCGACGCGGCGCAGCTTCAGCCCGTAGCCGACGTTGTCGGCGACGGTGCGGTGCGGCCACAGCGCGTACGACTGGAACACGAGGCCGAGCGAGCGCTGTTCGACGGGCAGGTCGACGCGCTGCGCGCCGTCGAAGAACACGCGGTCGTCGAGCTGGATGCGGCCGTCGGACGGCTGTTCGAGGCCGGCCACCGCGCGCAGCAGCGTGGTCTTGCCGCTGCCCGACGCGCCGAGCAGGCACACGACTTCGCCGGCCTTCAGTTCGAACGACACGCCCTTGAGGATCGGATTGGCGCCGTAGCTGAGATGCAGGTCGTCGACGATGAGCTTATCCATGAAGTTTCACTCCGAAGCGCAGGGCCACGCCGAGACCGGCGCCGACCATCGCGATGTTGATGACAGAAAGCGCGGCGACCTGGTCGACGGCGCCGGTCGCCCACAGCGACACGAGCAGCGCGCCGATCACTTCGGTGCCGGGCGACAGCAGGTAGACGGCCGTCGAGTATTCGCGCTCGAAGATCATGAAGATCAGCAGCCACGCGGCGAGCAGGCCGAAGCGCACGAGCGGCAGCGTCACGTCGAGCGACACGCGGCTGCGGGTCGCGCCGACGCTGCGGCCGGCTTCCTCGAGTTCCGGGCCGACCTGCAGCAGCGCGCTCTGGATGAGCCGCATCCCGTACGCGAGCCACACGACCGTGTACGCGATCCAGATGCTCCACATCGAGTTCTTCAGTTCGCGCAGGCCGGGCACGAACAGGAAGATCCACAGGAACGCGAGACCGGCGAGCAGGCCGGGCACCGCGCGCGGCAGCAGCACGAGGTAGTCGAGCAGCTTGGTCGCCCAGTCGGGGCGGCGGTGGCCGGCGAACGCGACGAGCGAGTAGAAGCCGATCGCGAGCGCGCCGCCGATCACGCCGATGCCGAGCGTGTTGACGATCGCGCGCACCAGGTTGTCCTGCTCGAACAGTTCGGTGAAGTTCGACAGCGTCAGCACCTCGGCGAGCGCGACGCCTTCGCCCCAGTTGGTCACGAACGCGCGCAGCACGATGCCCGAGATCGGGACGATCACGGTCAGCATCAGCCACAGCACGACGATCGCGAGCGCAACCCAGCGCCACACGCCGAGCGGCAGCACCGTCGTTCGGCCGGCCTTGCCCTTCACGGTGACGAAGCGGTTCGCCGTCTTCAGCAAGCGGCGCTGCAGCAGCACGAGCGGGAACGTGATCGCGACGATGCACACCGCGACCGCGGCCATCAGGTGATACGACGGCACGCCGAGCTTGTTGGTCAGCTTGTACAGGTAGGTCGCGAGTACGAGGTGGCCTTCCGGGTCACCGAGCACGAGCGGCAGCCCGAACACCTCGAAGCCGAGGAAGAACACGAGCACGCCGGCGAACAGCAGCGCGGGCATCGTCATCGGCAGGCTCACGTCGAGCGCGACGCGGAACGGGCGGGCACCGGTCACGCGCGCGGCTTCCTCGACGTCCGAGCCGAGGTTGCGCAGCGCGGCCGACGAATACAGGTACACGTGCGGCACGTGCGTGAGGCCGACGATCACCGTGATCGCGAAGATCGAATACACGTTCCAGGGCACGTTCTGTACCCCGAACAGTTCCTTGAACCACACCGAATAGAAGCCGACCGGGCCGGCCGCGACCACGTAGCCGAACGCGAGCACCATCGGCGACACGAACACGGGCGTGAGCAGCAGCGGTTCGAGCCAGCGGCGGCCGGGCAGGTCGGTGCGCACCATCAGGAACGCGAGGATGCCGCCGAGCGGGATCGAGATGAACAGCATCCCGCCGGCAATGATGAACGAGTTCTTCACGGCCGACCAGAAGTCGGGATCGCTGAAGACGAAGCGGAAGCCCTCGATGCCGAGCGTCTTGTTCGCATCGAAGAACGGCGCGGACAGCAGGCTCTGGAACAGGATGAAGCCGAGCGGCAGTGCGACGGCGATGGTGAGTACCGCGACGACGATCCAGCGCAGCATGCCGGCGAGCGGCTGCAGGCTGTTGACCGGCAGCGCGGGAATCGCGTCGCGCGGGCCGGCGGCAGGTGGCGCGGCCGGTGCCGTGCCGCGGGTGCTGGTTGAAAGCATGAGTTCGCCCCTGCGGCCATCCGGATGGCCGCCTCAAGGAAGTCGGTAAGGGGAAGGGGCCGCCCGCGCGACGTGCGGCGGGCGGCCATGGGTCAGCCGGAGCCGATCAGCGGATCAGCTCTTGATCGCCTGCTGCCATTGCTTCAGGAACGCGAGCCGCTTCGACTGGTCCAGGTAGACGAGCAGGCCGGTGCCGATCTGGATCGGCTTCAGCGAATCGCCGAGTTCCTTCGTGAGGCTCGCGGCCGACGTCTCGCCGGTCACGTCCGTGCGGATCGCGTACAGGTTCGCCTGGTTCGCGATCATGGTCTGGCCGCGCTTCGACAGCAGGTAGTCCACCCACAGCTTCGCGGCGTTCGGGTTCTTCGCCTTCTTCGAGATGGTGGCGAGGCGGCTCACGATCTGCGTGTAGTCCTTCGGGAATACGTAGCCGATCGACTTGTCCTTCTTCGCCTTCGCGTACGCGTACGAACCGATGATGTTGTAGCCGATCAGGTTCTCGCCCGACGAGATGCGTTCCATCATCGCGCCGGTGCTCGATTGCAGCTTCGGGCCGGTCTTGCCGATAGCCTTCACGAGTTCCCACGTGACCTTCTCGTTCAGGTGCGCGTCCTGCGTCAGCGCGTTGAAGCCGACGCCGGATTTCTCGACGTCGTACGTCGTGAGCTTGCCCTTGAACTTGTCCGGTTGCGACGTGAGCAGCTTGATCAGGTCGGCGCGCGTCTTCGGCACTTCGTTTTCGGGGATCAGGCGCTTGTTGTAGACGATCGCGAGCGGCTCGAACGTCGTGCCGTACGCCTGCTTCTGGTATTGCGCCCATTGCGGCACGTTCGGGCCTTCCGGCGAATCGTACGACGCCATCAGGCCGTCGTTGACGAGCTTGACCTGGAGGTCCATCGCCGAGCTCCACAGCACGTCGGCGCTGGTGCTGCTCGCCGCGTTCTCGCTGATGTAGCGGTTGTACAGCTCGGTGCTGTTCATGTCGTTGTACTCGACCTTCACGCCGTACAGGCTTTCGAAGTCCTTGATCAGCGGGCGCACGAGGCCCGTGTCGGTCGTCGAGTAGACGATCAGCTTGCCTTCCTTCTTCGCGGCGTCGATCACGCCCTGGTAACTCCCCGGATACCCGGCCGGAACCTGCGCGGCGGCGCTGCCGGCGGCAGTGCCCAGAACGACCGCCAGCGCGGCGGCGAGGTGCTTCGGTGCAAACGGCATGTCTTCCTCCAGTTACGTCTAGGTGTTGTTCGAGTGACGCGGATGTTAATTGCGGCGCACTTTCAGCCCGCTTTCATTTCAGTTCACAATCGCGTCGTTCGTGTCATGGATTTCCCGAGGTCGATGCGGCGGCGGCCCGCCGTTTCGCGGCGCGCGGCACGATCCGGCAACGGAGGGAAGCGGGTTGCCGCGGGGCGCGGCAACGACGGCGGGGGCGTCTAGACGGAGGGCGCGAGCAGCTTCGCGAGCAGCCGGCCGCCATGCCGCGCGTGCGCGGCCGTCAGCGCCGAGTACCCGACGACGACGCCTGCTGCGTACCGCGCGCTTCGACAGAATCCGCGGACCGGCTGCAACTCGATGCCGGCCGCGCGGGCTTGCGCGACATACGTTGCGTCGTCCATCCCGGGCGGCAGCCACAGCACGAAATGAAAGCCCGCGTGTTCGCCGGACACCGCGTACCGTCCGCCGGCGTGTTTCGCCAACTGGTCGAGCACGATGTCGCGCCGCTGGCGGTACGCGTGACGCGCCGCGCGCAGGTGCTTCGCAAAATCGCCGTGCGCGATGAAGCGGGCCAGCGCCAGCTGGGGCGCCACGCCGACCGAGCGCGCGGTCGCGTGCCACACGGACGACAGCGCCGGCCGCAGTGCCGCCGGCACGACCATGAAGCCGATGCGCAGCCCCGAGAACAGCGTCTTGTTGAACGAGCCGCAGTAGATCACGCGATCGCACGCGTCGAGCGATTTCAGCGCGGGCAGCGGGGCGGTCTGGTAGCTGAATTCGCCGTCGTAGTCGTCTTCGACGATCCACGCGCGGTTGCGCTGCGCCCAGTCGAGCAGTTCGAGCCGGCGCGACACCGACATCGTGACGCCGAGCGGCGCCTGGTGGGCGGGCGTCACGTAGGCCGCGCGCGCATCGGGATGGCGGTCCAGCGACGCGGTATCGATGCCTTCCCGATCGACCGGCACGTCGATCACGGTCGCGCCCGCGATCGTGAAGATCTGCCAGGCCGACGCGTAGCCGGGGTCCTCCATCAGCACCGTCGAGCCGGGCGTGAGCAGCGTGCGCGCGACGAGATCGATCGAATGCCGGATGCCGGTCGTGATGAAGATGTCGCCGGCGCTGCACGGGATGCCGCGATATTCGCGCAGATAGGCGGCGATTTCGTCGCGCAGGCTTTCGACGCCTTGTGCCGGCGTCGCCCCGAGGTCGTTCGCCGTCGCGGCAAGCAGGCTGGCCCCGAGCGCCTTCTTCCATTGCTGCATCGGCAGCAGGCCGGGATCGGCAAGCCGCGCGACGAACGGGACGCCCGGACGCACGCCTTGTTCCGGCTCGGCGGCGTCGGTCGTGCGCGCCGGCGCGGGGCGCGCGTCGACAGGGGGCGCGCCGTTGTCGCGAGATTGCGCGGCCGCGCGCAGGTAGCTGTCCGGTACCACTGCGCATACCCGAGACCCCGACCCTTGCGCGCGGGCGATGTAGCCCTCCGAGCACAGCCGGTCGTATGCCGCCTCGACCGTCCCCCGGGCGACGCCCCAGCGCGCCGCGAGGGTGCGGCTGGACGGCAGCGGGCTGTCGCCGGGGAGCAGGCGTTTCAGGATCGCGTCGCGTAGCGCGTCGGCGATGCACTCCTGCTTCGACTGCGGATTGCCCGTGGACAGCCCGGCAGGGCACGGCAGATCGAGCGGAATCGCGGCTTTGCCTCGCGCCATAGTGGTCCAGTCAGGGTCGAATTTAATGGCCCTTCAGCTTATATCACTTTGACCTTAGATTTCAGTCGACCACATCGATCCGACCGGAGGCGGGCTCACCGCATGAAAACGCGTTCATTACCCCAGTGGGGCTGGCTGTTCCTGTTGATGCTCGTCGTGTGCCTGCCGCGCGTCACGATCGATGCGTACCTGCCGTCGCTGCCGGCGATGGCGGACACGCTGCACGGCACCGACGCCCAGCTGCAGCTCACGCTGACCCTCTACATGGTCGGTTATGCGCTGTCGATGCTGGTGTCAGGGCCGTTGTCCGACCGTTACGGCCGTCGCCCCGTCCTGATCGGCGGCCTGTGCCTCTACGTGATCGCGAGCGTCGCCTGCGCGTGCTCGACCAGCATCGCGGCGATCGTCGCCGCACGCATTTTCCAGGCATTGGGCGGCTGCTGCGGCACGGTGGTCGGGCGGGTGATCGTGCGCGAGCGTTTCCCGGCTGCGATGCAGGCGACGATGCTGGGCCGGATCTCGGCCGGCATGGCGCTGTCGCCCGTGATTGCGCCGCTGGCCGGCAGCGCGCTGGCCGAGTGGCTCGGATGGCGCGGCGTGTTCGGATCGCTGGCGGCGGGCGGGGTGGTCGCGGCGGCGATGGTGCTGCGCTACCTGCCGGAGACCCGCGAAAGCGACGCGCGGCCGGCGCCGGGCGCGGGGCTCCTGCGGACCTACGCGGGCCTGCTGCGCGAGCGCCGTTTCCTGCGCTACTCGCTCGCGATCAGTTTCGCGTACTGCACGTACTACCCGTTCATCGCGGAATCGTCGACGCTGTTCCAGCGGCAGCGAGGCGTGTCCGGCCCGGTGTATGCCGCGATCTTCGGCCTGACCGTGCTCGGCTACCTGATCGGCTCGCACGTGTTCGCGCGGACCGGCACGCGCTGGAAGGCCGATTCGGTCATCGCGGCGGCGGCGGGCGTCAATCTGGCCGGCACCGCCGCGTTGTGGATCGGCGGAGCGGTCGCGCCGACGGCGGTGGCGGCGCTCGTCGTCCCGATGTTCTTCGTGATGATCGCCGTCGGGATCGCGATCCCGGCCTGCCAGTTCGCGGTGATGCAGCCGTACACGACGATCGCCGGCACGGCGTCCGGGCTGTTCTTCTTTATCCAGATGGCGATCACGGCCGCGTGCGGCGGCGTGCTGGCGTGGCTGTCGGACGGTACCGCGCGCCCGATGATCGTCGTCACGGCCGGGGCGAGCGTCGCGTTCCTGGCGGTGGTGGTCGGCCTGCGCGAGCGGCGGCACGCAGGTGAAGGTTCGCGCTTCGCGCCGCGAAGCCGTGCCGCCGCCGCCGCCGCCGCCGCCGAGCGCTGAGGGCCAAGCGTTCGGCGACGGTCGGCGGGCCGGCCGACGCGCGGGCGGGCCCGCGGCGCAACCCGTGTTTCCGCGAGGCGTCGCGACGGAAAGGATCATGTAATGTAGCGGCCTGTCGCTGACCTTCCCGGAATCCCCATGCGTGTGCTGCTCGTCGAAGACAACCCGAACCTCGCTCAGTCGCTGAACGACGCGCTGAGCGCGGCGCGCTTCGCTGTCGATCACATGGCGGACGGCGAGGCGGCCGACCACGTGCTGCGCACGCAGGATTACGCGCTGGTGATCCTCGATCTCGGGCTGCCGAAGCTCGACGGGCTGGAAGTGCTGCGGCGGCTGCGCGCGCGGCGCAATCCGGTGCCGGTGCTGATCCTGACCGCGCACGGGTCGGTCGAGGATCGCGTGAAGGGGCTCGATCTCGGCGCCGACGACTATCTCGCGAAGCCGTTCGAGCTGACCGAGCTGGAGGCGCGCGCCCGCGCGCTGATCCGCCGCAGCCTCGGCCACGAGCATTCGCGGGTCGAATGCGGGCCGCTTTCGTACGACAGTATCGACCGCAGCTTCCATCTCGCGGGCGAGCCGCTGTCGCTCACGCCGCGCGAGCGTTCGGTGCTCGAGGTGCTGATCCTGCGCAACGGCCGTGCGATCAACAAGGAAACGCTGTCGGAGAAGATTTTCGGGCTCGACGAATCGGTCAACGCCGATGCGATCGAGATCTACGTGTACCGGCTGCGCAAGAAGCTCGAGAACACGGGTGTCGCGATCGTCACGCTGCGCGGGCTCGGTTATCTGCTGGAGGCGAGGGCGGAGGCGGCGGAATGAGCGTCCCGCCCATCCGCGGCGGTTCGCTGCGCCCCGACGCGGCGCGTGGCGTCGTTGCGGCGGCCCGGCGGAACGCATGATGCCCCGCCCGAACCTGCGCACGCAGGTCGCGCTGTGGCTGCTGCTGCCGCTGCTCGGCCTGCTCGCGCTCGACTCGTGGCTCACGTACCAGCGCGCGATGAACGCCGCGCACGTCGCGTTCGACCGCACGCTGTCGTCGTCGCTGAAGTCGATCCGCGAAGGCGTGCGGCTCAATGACGGCGAGATCGAGGTCGACCTGCCGTATCTCGCGCTCGAAATGCTCGAATCGAGCGACGGCGGCAAGATCTACTACCTGATCCGCGAGGACAACGGCCACACGGTCACCGGCTACCCGGACCTGCCGCTGCCGCACGGGCGCGACGCGGGCGACGGTGCACTGTTCGTCACGCGCTACTACGACGTCGTCTATCGCGGCGAACAGTTGCGGATGGCCGCGCTGCGCATCCCGGTGCACGACGTGCCGACCGCGCAGTCGCGCATTGTGTGGGTGATGGTCGGCGAGACGATCGAGGCGCGCCAGGCGCTCGCGCGCGAGATCCTGGTGGGGTCGCTGCTGCAGGAAGGGCTGCTGGTCGTGCTGGCGCTCGGCATCGTGTGGCTCGGCGTCGGGCGCGGGCTGCGGCCGCTGAACCGGCTGTCGGCGACGGTCGCCGCGCGCAGCGAGGACGATACGACGCCGCTCGATACCGGCGCGATGCCGAGCGAACTTGCGCCGCTCGTCGAGTCGATCAACCAGTACATCGGCCGCACGCAGCGGATGCAGGTCGCGCGGCGCCGCTTCTTCGCGGACGCGGCCCATCAACTGAAGACGCCGCTCGCGTCCGTGCAGGCGGGCGTCGAGCTCGCGCTGCGGCCCGACGAGCAGCCGCGTGCGAACGGGCACCTGCGGCGCGCGAACGGCGCGGTGCGGCAGGCCGCGAAGATCGTCCAGCAACTGCTGTCGCTGTCGCGGCTCGATTCGGACAGCGGCCACGCTGTTGCCCACCAGCCGGTCGCGCTGCACCGGCTCGCGCGCAGCGTGACGCTCGACTGGTCGCCGGTCGCACGCGCGCGCGACATCGATCTCGGTTTCGAGCACGAGGCCGACATCGACGTGCACGGGCAGCCCGACCTGCTCGGCGAGATGATCGGCAACCTGATCGACAACGCGATCCGTTATGCGGGCGATCGCGCGGTGATTACGGTACGCGTGTCGCGCGACGGGGCGCATGCGCGGCTCGACGTGATCGACAACGGGCCGGGCGTGCCGGCGGACGAGCGCGACGCGGTGTTCGAGCGCTTCCATCGCGGCAGCAAGACGCAGACGGTCGAAGGGACGGGGCTCGGGCTGTCGATCGTGCGGGAGATCGCGCGCGTGCATCAGGGCACGGTGACGCTGGCCGATGCGGCCGGCGGGGGGCTGGTCGTGACGATCCGGTTGCCGGCGGCGAACGACGCGGGGGCGCATGCCGCGTGATGGCGAGTCGTGATGTGGGTAGCCGGAAGTGGTAACGGGTAAGCGGGAAGCGGGAAGTAGGAAGCCGCTCGGGCGGCTTCCGGGCTACGAACGCGATGTGATCGGGTGATTGGTGCCGTGTACGGGCCTCAATCGCCGAACCCGATCTCCGCTTCCAGCGCCTGGCCGACTTCGAGCCACCCGCCCGCGCCTTCGACGACGATCGCGTTGATGCCGAACGTCAGCTCGCCGCCGAAGTTCGGGTTCGCGCGATAGGTCTGCATCGTGTCGGTCGGCTCGTGCGGCCACGCGGGATCGGGCGCGCCGGTGACCTGGTCGATCGTCGGCATCGGGCAGCGCGTGCACGGCTTCACGAGCCGCAGCCGCACGGGTGCCGCACCTTCCGTGTCGAGATGTTCGACGAAATCCTCTTCGTACGCGTCGAGATCCGACACCACGATGTTCGGCCGGAAGCGGTTCATCGGAATCGCCGGTGCACCTTTGGCGGTGAGCCGCGCGTTCAGGTCGTCGAGCGACGACTGGCCGATCACGAGCAGCGGGTAGCCGTCCGCGAACTGCGTGTGCGTATCGATCTCGCCGGTCCATTTGCGGTTGCAGCCGCGGCGCGCGTCGGGCGCGAAGCGCGCGAGCTTCGCGGGCGTGCCGAGGAATTCGGTGAGCCAGGCGGCCGTTTCGGCGCCCGTGTCGATCGCATCGACGGTGTCGCGCCACACGGTCGCGGCCATTTTCGGCGTGGCGGGCGATACGTCGCCGTCGAGCGGCGTGCGGATCTCGCGCATGCCCGGCGCGCTCAGCACGAGCGCATCTTTGTTCAGTGCGGTGCGGATCAGCGCGAGGCGCGGGTGCGTGCGCTGCGTGATCATCTGTCCGGCGGGGTCGGTGATCAGCCAGTGGCGGTCGTACGCCAGGCCCGTTTCGAGCAGCTGCGCGCGCGACAGCGCGATGCCGGCGCAGGATTTGATCGGATAGACGAAGAGTTCGGCGATGGCTGGCATGACGCTGGCTGAAGGCGGATGGCGAGACTGCGATTGTGCCAGATCGCGCCGCAGCCGTTCGGACGGCTGCGCTGCGTCGCGCGGCCGGTCATGCGAGCGGGAAGCCCGGGTCGAACGTGGGACGCACGTCGAGCGGCTGGCGCAGCAGTCCCGCCTTCAGGTAGAAGTCGGCCGTGCGCTGCTGTTCGGCGATGACCGTCGCGTCGATCGGTAACCAGCGCGTGTTGCGGCGCTCGAACTGCAGCTTCGCAGCCGCCGGCGGAATGCTGATGATGCGCGCGAGCGCCGCCGAATACGCGTCGGCATGCCGGTACGACCAGGCCTGCGCGCGCACGACGCGCCGCAGGAAATCGTGCAGCACGTCGCGCTTCGACGCGATCGCCGCGTCGGTCGCCGCGATGTAGCTGAGGCCCGACCACAGCCCGCGGCCGCTGACGAGCACGCGCGCGCGCCCGCTCGTTTCCGCGAGTGCGGTATAGGGCTCCCAGGTCGCCCACGCATCGATCGAACCGGTTGCGAGCGCAAGCATCGTATCGGCGGGCGGCAGGAAGCGGAACGAGACGGCGTCGGGAGGCAGCCCGGCCGCGTCGAGCGCCTTCAGCGTGACGAAATGCCCGATCGAGCCGCGCGTGGTGCCGATGCGCTTGCCTTTGAGGTCGGCCGGGCCTTTCAGCGCGGCGTCGGGCCGCACGAGCACCGCCGTGCCGTACGGGTCGGAGCGGTTCGCGCCGATCACCTTGATGCGTGCGCCCGACGCGAGCGCGAAGATCACCGGCGCATCGCCGATCGGCCCGCAGTCGACGGCAGCCGCATTCAGCGCTTCGGCGAGCGGCGCGGCGGCCGGGAACTCGGTCCACGCGATGTCGTACGGCAGGCCGTTCAGTTCGCCGGCTGCTTCGAGCAGCGCGCGCAGCCCGCCTTTCTGGTCGCCGGCGCGCAGCAGCGGCCGCGTGCCCGATTGCGCGCGCACGGCGGCCGGGGCCGCGGCGATCGTGGCGAGGGCGCTCGCTTGCGCGAGGAAGTGGCGTCGGGTCGGATTCATCGTGAAGTTCGGTCGAAAGAGAAAGTCAGGAATTCAATCAATGCGGGAGCCCGGCCTGTACGTCGCGCACGGGTTCCGTGTCGACGCGCAGCAGCAGCGCGGTCAGCGCGTCGCCGTTCGCGGCCGGTACCGCCGGCCGTGCCGTGGCGTCCGAGCGGCACAGCAGGTCGGCATCCGACCAGCCCGCGCTGCCCGGCAACGCGCGCGCCCGCAGCCAGCCGCGGCGATCGGCGAGGAGTTGCGTGCCGCCGAGCGCGGCGGGCGCCACGCCGGCGATCGTCGCGAAGGCGAGCCACGCATCGGGCGTCGACGCGACGCAATCGGCTCGCGCCGTGCCGGCCGCCTGCGCCACGGGCGTGCCGCTTGCCGTGACGAGCAAGGTTTGCCAGCGCGCGTCTTCCGGCGGGGGCGTCGCGCCCGGCGCGAGCGCGACGATGCGCACGCGCTGGCCTGCGCGCCAGCGATCGAGCGGTTGGGGCGCGGCGCTGCCGCAGCGCACGTCGAGCGCCGGCAGCGGGACGGGCACGGGCCACGCGCCTTCCGCCTGCGCGCCGCTGCCCGCGGCGAGCGCTTTCAGGTAGTCGAGCACGGCCCAGGTGTCGCGGGGCCCGAGCGTCGCGGCGAAGCCGGGCATCGTCGGCGCACCGCGTTCGTCGCGTGTCCCGTGGCGCACGCGCCAGAACAGTTCGCCGTCGAGGCGGCGGGCGAGCAGGGCGCCGGCGAAGGTCGGCGGCCAGTGCGGGAGCGTGGCCGCAAGCGGCCCTTCCCCGCGTCCGTCCACGCCGTGGCACGCCACGCAGTGTTGCGCATACAAGTGCGCGCCGCGCATCACGTTCGATACCGAAAACGGCGCGGGATCGCGCTGGAAACTCGTCGGCACGGCGGGCGAAAGCCACAGCGAAGCCGGCGGCCACGGCGCGAACCACGCAACGGCCAGCGCGGCAAGCACCGCAAGCGCCGACGTCACACGCCGCTTGCGTAACGCGAGCGCGATGCACGCGAGCACGGCGGCCAGCGTCGTCGCCGCGACGGCGAATGCGAGTTGCCGCGTGAGCCCGGCGTCGATGCGCAGTGTTTCGAGCGCGATGCGACGGGCCCAGGGCCACGCAGGCTGACCGTCGGCGTCGCCCGTCAGCCCGATCGCATGCAGCACGCGCGACAGCGCGACTTGCGCGCGATACAGCCCTTGCAGAAACAGCAGCGCCCAGTCGGAGAACGTCGGTGCATTCATCGGCTACGTTCCCGCCGCACGGCGGCCCATCGTCGAACGGTACCGCGCATCTACCAGCTCGCATCGAGCCCGAGATGCCGCAACGCGTCGTGACGCAGCTCGGCGAGGCGCGGGTCGCCGCGATGGCGCGGGTAGGGCAGGTCGACGCGCAATTCGGCGACGATCCGCGCGGGACGCGGCCCGAACACGATCACGCGCTGCGCGAGGAACAGCGCTTCCTCGACATCGTGCGTGACGAGCAACGCAGAGAAACCGTCGCGTTGCCACAGCGCGGTGAGTTCGGCCTGCATCGTGAGCCGGGTGAGCGAATCGAGCTTGCCGAGCGGTTCGTCGAGAATCAGCAGGCGCGGATCGTTGACGAGCGCGCGGGCCAGTGCGACCCGCTGCGCCATCCCGCCGGACAGCTGATGCGGGAACACGTTCGAGAATTCCTGCAGGCCGACGCGCGCGAGCGCATCGTCGACGCGATGCTGCGACGCGCGCGCCACGCCGCGCGCCTCGAGGCCGAGCGCGACGTTCGCGCGCACTCGCCGCCACGGGTACAGCGTCGGGTCCTGGAACACGACGATGCGCGACGGATCGGGTTGCTCGATCGGCACGCCGTCCTGCGCGATTCCGCCTTGCCGCGCGGCGTCGAGGCCCGCGACGAGGCGCAGCAGCGTCGATTTCCCGCAGCCGCTCGGGCCGAGCAGCGCGACGAATTCGCCGGCCGCGACCGACAGCGTGACGTCGTCGAGCACGGGCAGCGGGCCGCCGGGGCCGTCGAACGCATGGCTCACGCGGCGGATGTCGATGCGCGCGCCGCGCGGCGCCGTGACGGCAGGCGACGCGGCGGGCGAAGCGGAAGCGGACGATTCGAGTACGGCGGCGCTCACCATTTGACGGTTCCTTTCTGCCAGGCGAGCACACGGTCGCGCACCGCGAACAGCAGCGCGATCAGCCCGGAAAACAGCAGCGCCATCACGATCAGCGCCGCATACATGTTCACGTACGAGGCCCAGCCCTGCGCCCAGCTCAGGTACCAGCCGAGCCCGGACTTGACGCCCATCATCTCGGCGACGACCAGCACCGTGAACGACGCGCTCAGCCCCATGAAGATGCCGACGAACACGTGCGGCAGCGCGGCCGGAATCGCGACGCGCAGCACGAGGAAGCGCGCGTTCGCGCCGAGCGTGCGTGCGACGTCGTAGTACTGCTTGTTGACGCTCGCGACGCCCGACCACGTCAGCACCGCGACCGGGAAGCCGGTGGCGAGCGCGATCAGGAACGCGGCGGCGGAATAGCTCGACGGGAAGAAGTAGAACGTGAGCGGCAACAGCGCGGTGGCCGGCACGGGGCCGAGCACGCGCAGCACCGGATGCACCCAGTAGCCGATCCGGCGCGACCAGCCGATCGACACGCCGACCGCGAAACCGACCGCGACGCCGTATGCAAAGCCGAGCGCGAGCAGCTTCAGCGTGTTGCCGGCGCTGCCGAGCAGGCGCGGCCAGTCGTCGACGTAGACCTCGATCAGTGCCTGCGGCGGCGCGAAGAACGGCGTCGGCAGCCAGCCGGTTTTCGCGGTGACGATTTCCCACGCGGCGAGCACGAGCGGCAGCGCGACGAGCCACGGGCCG
Source organism: Burkholderia reimsis (assembly GCF_003294055.1). Lineage (NCBI taxonomy): Bacteria > Pseudomonadati > Pseudomonadota > Betaproteobacteria > Burkholderiales > Burkholderiaceae > Burkholderia > Burkholderia reimsis. The sequence goes on along the minus strand of NZ_QMFZ01000005.1, from coordinate 119,106 downwards.
GCCGGGCGCACGCGCGCGAGCCGCGTGCGCGTCGCGGCGACGAGATGGCCGAGCGTCGCGGCGACGAGCAGCAACGCGGCGATCGTCCACGCGGCCGTGCCGAACGTGTCCGTGTACGCCCAGTCGCTGAAACCGACGATGCGGTTCGGCCACAGCTGCGTGACGGCGCCGAGCGCGGCCCAGGCGAGCGCGGCGGCGATGCCGGTCGGCCAGGTGCGCGCGCGGCGCGCTTCGGCAGCGAGCGTCGCTTCGCAGGCCGTGCAGGCCACGCGTGCGGAGGCAGCGGAAGCAGCGGAAGCAGCGGAAGCGGGCGCACCGCCGGCCGGTGACGGTGCGGTGCGCGCGGTGGAGGCGTGTTCGATCGTCGACATCGCGTCACCCGAGCACGTTCGCATAGACCTGCTGCGCGAAGCGCTGCGGGTCGGTGCTCTTCTTCAGCACGCTGATACGGCGGAAATCGTCCGCATAGAACGCGATTTCCTGCTGCAGGTCGACGTTGGTCGGGTGGTGCGTGTAAGTGAGCGTCGCGTACAGCTTGCGCAGGTCCTCGGGGCTGATCTTCGGCGAATATTTCGCGAACACCTTCGCGGCTTCGTTCGGGTTGTCGTGCGTGAACTCGGTGGCCTGCACGATCGAGCGCGCGAGTGCGGCGGCGGACGGCCGGTCGTTGCGCACGAGGTCGCCGCGCGCGCCGATCACGCAGCACACCTTGCGTGCGTATTCGCCTGACAGGTTCGTGGCGAGTTCTGTGTACGCGCCGTTGCTGCGCTTTTCGAGGAGGTAAAGGTTCGGGTCGCCGTCGGCGATCGCGTGGATCTCGCCCTTGTCGACCGCGACGCCGAGCAGGTCGGCCGGATACTGCCGCCACGTGATGTCGCGCTCGGGATCGATCCCGTTCTTCGCGAGCAGGATCGAGAAGAAATGCTTGCCGGGCGCGGCCAGGTCGCTGACGCCGACCGTCTTGCCCTTCAGCGCCTGCAGCGTCGTGACGCCGGCCGCCTTCGAGCCGAGCAGCCGCACGCAGCCGCCGTGCGAGCTGCCGATGATCTTCACGTCGAAACCGGCTTCGAGCGGCTTCAGCCAGCGATGGATCATCCCGACCGCCGCATCGGCCTTGCCGGTCGCGATCGATTCGAGCAACTGGTCGGTCGAGCCGCTGTAGTTGATCAGTTCGACCTTGAGGCCGTTCTTCTCGAAGAAGCCGCGCTCCTGCGCGACGACGATCGGCGTCAGGCAGAACGCATTCTGGTTCCACGCGAACGTGAGCTTCTTCAGCGGCGGCGCGGACCAGGCCTTGCGGCCAAGCGTGATCGCAGGCGCGACGAGCACGGCGGCGCCGACCGCGCGCAGCAGCTTGCGGCGTTTGTCGTCGAGCGTGTCGTGCGTATCGTGCGTATGGCGCGCATTGGCGGGCGCGGGTGCGGCGGTGCGGGTCATGTGGTCTGGTCTCCGGTCGTGCGGGAAGGCGCTCAGTCGAGCAGGTCGGGTTCGTCGGCGACGACGCGCGCGAACAGGCTGTCGAACGCATGCAGCGCGCCCTCGGGGCCGCCGATCTGGCCGTGCGTGTGGCGCGCGGTGGCGTGATCGATCGGTTGCGGCGTGCCGGCCGCCTCGGCCAGCAACTGCGTGTGCGCGGCGTTGTCGAGCGCGATGTACCACCATGCGGCGGCCTCGACCGTCGGGCCGGCGGTCAGGATTCCGTGGTTCTTCAGGATCGCGCCCTTGTGCGTGGTGCCGTCCGGTTTCGCAAGCGCATCGGCGATCCGTGCGCCTTCGCTCGTGTCGACGACCATCCCCGTGAAGTCGTCGAACAGCGCGTGGTCTTCATAGAACACGCACGCGTCCTGCGTGAGCGGATCGAGCGGGCGGCCGAGCGTCGACCACGCCTTGCCGTACGTCGAATGCGTATGCGCGGCGGCGACGATGTGCGGATGCGCGTCGTGGATGGCCGCATGGATCGCGAACGCGGCCTTGTTCAGCGGGCGCGTGCCGATCGCGGTTTCGCCGCGCGCGTTGACGAGCAGCAGGTCGGACACCTTGATCTGCGAGAAATGCACGCCGAGCGGATTCACCCAGAAGTGGTCGGGCAGTTCGGGGTCGCGCGCGGTGATGTGGCCGGCGAGCCCCTGTGCGAAGCCGAAGCGAGCGAACAGGCGGAACGCGGCCGCGAGCCGTTCCTGACGGTGACGGCGCTCGGCGACGACGTCGATGCGCGGCGCGGGCGGATCGAACCAGAAATGCTGGCGCGGCGACGCGGCGAGCGCGAGGCCCGACGCGGTGCGTTCGAGTGTGGACGGAACGGCGGACATCGTAAGGGTCCTCTCGGGTTGCGTCAGGCCGCGCGGCGCGCCGCGTCGCGTGCGGCGACGGCGCTGCGCACGCGCGGAATCAGTTCGCGGCCGTAGTCGATCGCGTCTTCCAGCGGATCGAAGCCGCGGATGAGGAACGTCGTGACGCCGAGGTCGTAGTAGTCGAGCAGCGCATCGGCGACCTGTTCGGGTGTGCCGACCAGCGCCGTCGAATTCGAACGCGCGCCGGTGAGGCTGGCGATCTCGGTCCACAGCCGCTTGTCGACGCGCGAGCCGCGTTCGGCCGCGGCAAGCAGGCGGCGCGCGCCTTCGCTTTGTTGCGGGCCGCCGGCGCCGAGGCCGGCCGCTTCGCGCAGCCGGCGTGTTTCGTCGAGGATGCGATGCGCACGCGCCCACGCTTCGTCCTCGGTCGCGGCGAGGATCGGGCGGAACGACACGGAGAAACGCACCTGCCGGCCGTGCTTCGCGGCTTCGGCGCGCACCCGGGTCGTCAGGTCGCGCACCTGGTCGAGCGATTCGCCCCACAGCGCGTAGACGTCCGCATGCTTGCCGGCCACGGCGAGCGCGGCTTCCGATGCGCCGCCGAAATAGATCGGCACATGCGGCTGCTGGAACGGCTTCACTTCCGAGCACCCCTGTTTGAACCGGTAATGCGCGCCGTCGTGATCGAACGGCTGCGCTTCGGTCCAGATCCGCCGCAGGATGCCGAGGTACTCGTCGGTGCGCGCATAACGCGCGTCATGGTCAAGGAAATCGCCGTCGCGCTGCTGCTCGCTGTCCGAGCCGCCGGAGATGAAGTGCACGGCGAGCCGGCCGCGGCTGAACTGGTCGAGTGTCGCGATCTGCCGCGCGGCGAGCGTCGGCGCGGTGAAGCCGGGGCGATGCGCGAGCATGAAGTGGATGCGCTCGGTCGCGGCCGCCGCGAACGCGATCGTCAGCGTCGCCGACGGGCCGGTCGAGTGGTGCGGCACGAGGATCCGGTCGAAGCCGGCCGTCTCGTGGGCGCGGGCAAAGTCGCGCACGTAGCCGGGGTCGACCACGGGGCCGGACGGCGGGTGGATTTCCGACTGCTTCTGGCTCTGGATCATGCCGATGAATTCGACGCTCATCTGGGTCTCCGGTGCGGGGATGTCCCGGCACGCGGCCGGGCAGGAATGGAGCGCAGGTTAACGCCGCGATCATGCGGAATGGAAATAATCAATCCCGATTTGAATATCAGATTTGCATGGTTTGGGCGCGTGTGCGCTACGCATACGCTGTGGGCTCACGAACGATCGGGCGCGCGGGCGCCGGCGAATCCGGGGGGACGCGTTGCGGATCGCCCGGTTCATGGGATACCGCGCCGCGCGGCGATCGATTGCCGCGGTTGCCGATCTCCGTCGCGCTTGCCGCCTGTCCGTATTACCCAGGGAATCCGTTTCGATGTCCGCCAGCCTTGCCGCTTCCTCGCCGTCGCCGCAGCCGCCCGCGCTGCGCCTCCTGCCCACCGCCGATGCCGACGACGCACGCGTCGCCGCGCTGCTCGAGCGCCTCGCGCCGGAACTTGCCGCCGACGCGGCGCGCAACGACGTCGATGGCCGCTTTCCGCACGAGAACTTCGCACGGCTGCATCGCGCGGGGCTGATCGCGCAGGTCGTGCCGCGCGAGCATGGCGGCGCCGGTGCGACGCTCGCGCAGGCGAGCCGGATCGTCGCCGCCGTCGCGCGGGCCGATCCGGCCACCGCGCTGGTGCTGACGATGACCTATCTGCAACATCGCGCGCTCGGCCGGGCCGACAACCGCTGGCCCGCACAGGTGCGGCGCGCGGTGTTCGACAGCGCGGTCACGCACGGTGCGCTGATCAACGCGCTGCGGGTCGAACCCGCGCTCGGTTCGCCGTCGCGCGGCGGCCTGCCGGAAACCGTAGCCCGGCGCGACGGCGACGGCTGGCGGCTGTCCGGCCACAAGCTGTACAGCACCGGGATTCCGGCGCTGCGCTGGCTGGCCGTGTGGGCGCGCACCGACGAACCGGCGCCGCGGGTCGGCGTGTTTCTCGTGCCGCGCGACCGCGATGCGGATGGCGATCGCATCCGCGTGATCGAAAGCTGGAATCACCTCGGCCTGCGTGCGTCGGGCAGCCACGAGGTCGTGTTCGACGACGTCCGGCTGCCGGCCGATCACGCGGTCGACGTGCGCGCACCGGATGCATGGGCCGTGTCGGCCGCGACCCACGCGGATGCCGACGCGCAGGCCGACCAGCAGGCGTGGATGGTCGCGCTGCTCGGCAGCCTGTACGACGCGGTGGCGCGTGCGTCGCGCGACTGGGTGGTCGAATTCGCGACGACGCGTGCGCCGAGCGGGCTGGGCGCGCCGCTCGCGACGCTGCCGCGCGTGCAGGAAGCGGTCGGCGAAATCGAGGGCTGGCTGCACGCGAACCGCGTGCTGCTCGACGATCACATCGCGCGCACCGACGCGGGTCATGCGCCGCCGGTCACGACGAGCGGACTGGTCAAGCGCACCGTGACCGAGCACGCGATCCGTGCGGTCGAACAGGCGCTGAAGCTGTCGGGCAATCACGGGCTGAGCCGCGCCAATCCGCTCGAACGCCACTATCGCGACGTGCTGTGCAGCCGCGTGCATACGCCGCAGGACGACGCGATCGCGGTGGCGGCGGGGCGTGCGGTGCTCGACGCGGCGAGCCGGGTCGAAGCGAAGGGCGAGACGAAGGGCGAAGCGGGCGGCAAAGCGGGCGGCGAGACGGAAACGGGCGAGGCGTCGGTCGACGGGACCGAGCGCGGCCGCAGCGATGCGTGAGCGGAGCAGGGCTGGCGCGAGCATCGACCGGGCGGCGCGATGCTGCCGCCGCCCGATAAGGTCACGCAGCCTGGTCGTGCGCCTGCTCGGGCAGTGCGAATGCCGCACGTGCATGCGCGGCGACGGCCGTGAGCGGCGCGCCGAAGCGGGCCGCATCGTGCCGGCGCAGCAACCACAGATCGATGTGCGGCTTGAAATCGGCGAGCGGCACGATGTCGAGCGCATCGCGCAGCGGGCTGCCTTCGACGAGCGGCAGCGGCATCAGCCCGATGCCGAAGCCGTTCGCGACGCTCTGCAGTTGCAGGTCGCGGCCGTAGGCGTCGAGCGTGACCGGCATCGGCAGGCCCTGCGCGTCGAGCGCGCGCCGCAGGCCCGCACGAAAGCCGCAACCGTCGGGATTGAGCACCCAGCCATGAGCGTGGCAATCGGCGAGCCGGTAGCTGCGGCGCGGCCAGTCACCCTTGCGGCCGACCGCGACGAGCCGCGTGGCCAGCAGCCGTTCGCCGTCGACCTGTGCCGGCAGCACCATCTCGCGCGCAAGGAACACGAGCGCCGCATCGAGTTCGCGGCGGGCGACGCGCTCGACGAGCATGCCGCCCCACGCGGTCGTGACCTGCGTCGCGAGCGCGGGCCACTGCGCGGCGAGTTCGGCGATCAGCGCGGGCAGCATCAGTTCGCCGAGGCCCTGCGTGAGCCCGATCCGGAACTCGCCGGCGGGCGGCTGCTCGCCGGCCGTCAGCTCGCGCAGCGCATCGACTTCGCGCAGGATCGCGCGACACTGCTCGAAGACCTGCCGGCCGATGTCGGTCGGGCGCGGCGGCTTCGTGTTGCGATCGAGCAGGGTCACGCCGAGCGCTTCCTCGAGATTCTGGACGCGCCGCGTGATCGCGGGCTGCGTCATCCCGAGCTCGGCCGCGGCCTGGCTCAGGGTCTGGCAGCGGACAACCGCTGCAAAAGCGTCGATATCGCTAATTTTCATGTTTGTTCTGCATGGTCTTTCAGGTGCATCATGACGATCCATCATATTCGGCATCATATTCGAGGAGCCAGCCGATGAGTACGCTTTCGTTGCATCAGACGCCGCTGCGTCCGTTCGTCGACGGTCTGGGCGCGCTGCTCGCGTCCGGCGCGGACGAGGCGCGCATCCTCGACGAGGGCGGTGCGCTGCTCGCCGCGCTCGTCGAACACGACGACTGGTTGCCCGACGCGTTCGCGCAGCCCGACCCCGCGCGCTATCGGCAATACCTGCTGCATCTCGACCCGGACGAGCGGTTCTCGGTCGTCAGCTTCGTGTGGGGCCCCGGCCAGACGACGCCGATCCACAACCACACGGTGTGGGGGCTGATCGGAATGCTGCGCGGCGGCGAATTCTCGCAGCCGTACCGGTTCGACGCGGCGGGCCGGCCGGTGCCGTCCGGCGAAGCCGTGCGGCTGGCGCCGGGCGAGATCGAGGCCGTGTCGCCGCGCATCGGCGACGTCCATCGCGTGACCAACGCGTTCGCCGACCAGGTATCGATCAGCATCCACGTGTACGGCGCGAACATCGGCAAGGTCGAGCGCGCGGTGTACCTGGACGACGGCACCGTGAAGCCCTTCGTGTCGGGCTATTCGAACGCCTGATGCAACGCCCGCCGATGCGGCCGGTTGCCCGCACGCGCCGGCGGGCCCAGGATTGATCCGTTCCGCTTTCTTCACCGACTTCAACGCATTCAATACAGAGACATCGTGACGCACTCCGCCGATTCCACTTCCCGTTTTCCCGTCGCGTCGTACCAGGATGTGCGCGCGCGCCTGCTTGCCCGCGACGAGATCGCACTGATCGACGTACGCGAGGAAGATCCGTACGCGCAGGGCCACCCGCTGTGGGCCGCCAACTTTCCGCTGTCGAAACTCGAACTCGACGCGTGGACGCGGATTCCGCGCCGCGACACGCCGATCGTCGTATTCGGCGAAGCCGGCGGCGAGGATCTCGCGCCGCGCGCGGCCGAGAAGCTCGCGCAACTCGGCTACACCGACGTGCGGCTGCTCGACGGCGGCCTCGCGGGCTGGCTCGCGGCGGGCGGCGAACTGTTCATCGACGTGAACGTGCCGAGCAAGTCGTTCGGCGAATGGGTCGAGGCCGAGCGGCATACGCCGTCGCTGTCCGCGCAGGAGGTGCAGGCGCTGATCGACGCGCAGGCCGATGTCGTGATCGTCGACGCGCGCCGTTTCGACGAATACCAGACGATGAACATCCCGACCTCGACGAGCGTACCCGGCGCGGAACTCGTGCTGCGCGTGCGCGCGCTCGCGCCGAACCCGGCGACGCAGGTCGTCGTCAACTGCGCGGGACGCACGCGCAGCATCATCGGCACGCAGTCGCTCGTCAACGCGGGGCTGCCGAATCCGGTCGCGGCGCTGCGCAACGGCACGATCGGCTGGACGCTCGCGGGCCAGACGCTCGAGCGGGGGGCCGCGCGGCGCTTTCCGGACGACATCGACGCGACGCAGCGCGACGAAGCGCGCCGCGCTGCGCGCGCGGTGGCCGAACGCGCGGGCGTGCCGCGCATCGCGCTCGCCGACGTCGCCGCGCTCGACGAACCGGGCCGCACGCTGTACCGCTTCGACGTGCGCACGCCGGAGGAATACGAAGCCGGCCATCTGCCGGGTTTCCTGAGCACGCCGGGCGGTCAGCTCGTGCAGGAGACCGACCATCATGCGGCCGTGCGCGGCGCGCGGATCGTGCTCGCCGACGACGACGGCGTGCGCGCCGACATGACCGCGTCGTGGCTCGCGCAGATGGGCTGGGACGTGCGTGTCGTCGAGCCGGCCGGCGCGGCCGCTTTCGGCGAGCGTGGCCAGCCGCCGCGCGACGTGCCGGCGACGCCGGCCGTGGCGGAGGTATCGCCCGCGACGCTCGCGGGCTGGCTGAAGGAGGCGGCGCCCGGCGAGCTGGCGATCGTCGACGTGACGGCCAGCGCGAACTACGTGAAGCGGCATATTCCGGGCGCGTGGTTCGCCGTGCGTGCGCAGCTGCGCGACGCGCTCGCGGCGATTCCGGCCGCGAAGCGTTATGTGTTCACGTGCGGGTCGAGCCTGCTCGCGCGGTTTGCGGCGGACGACGCGCGTGCGCTGCTGCCGGCCTCGGCCGAGATCCGGGTGCTCACCGGCGGCACGGCCGCGTGGATCGACGCCGGGTTGCCGCTCGAAAGCGGCGAGACGCGCCTGGCGTCACCGCGTGTCGACCGCTACCGGCGCCCGTACGAAGGCACCGACAACGCGGCGGCCGCGATGCAGGCGTATCTCGATTGGGAATACGGGCTGGTCGACCAGTTGAAGCGGGACGGCACGCACCACTTCACCGTGATCTGACCGATGCGATGCAACCGGGCGCAACGCGCGTAACGCGCGCCGCGCCCGGTCGACGCGCGTGTCAGCGCTTGAACGTATCGACGGCCGTGCGGCCGACGGCAGGATCGTCGGTGAAGAAACCGTCGATGCCCGCGCGCAGGTACGCCTGGATCTCGCGCACCGAGCCTGCCGTGTTGCGCGTGGCCGGCGTGCCGCCGTCCTTCAGCGACGCGGGCAGGAAGTTGTTCTCCGGGCGGAACGTGTACGGGTGCACGACGAGGCCGGCCTCGTGCGCGTAGCGCACGTACTGCGTCGGCTGCTGCAGCGTGCCGTCCGCGGCGACCGCGATGATCGACGTCTTGTACGGGCCGACGCCGTTCGCATAGGTCGCGACCTCGCGCATGCCGTCGCGCGTCGACAGGTCGCCGTAGGTGCGCTTGTCGTTCGCCTTCACGAAGTCGTACGGGCGCTGGCCGGCTTCGTCCATCAGCTGCACGAGCTTCCAGTTCGGCTGGCTCGACTTGATCCGGTTGCGGATCGCCTTCAGGTTCGCGACCTCGAACGACTGGATGTAGACGGTCGCGGTGCGGGCCGTGTACGAATCCTTCAGCAGCGCATCGACGAGGCGGTCCTCGAGCGGCAGGCCGATCGACTGGAAGTAGGTCGGGTGCTTGGTTTCGGGATACAGGTGGATCGTGCGGCCGGTCTGTGCGGACATCTGCTTCGCGAGCGCGACGATTTCGTCGAACGTCGGAATCTCGAACTGGTCGTTGTACGCGGTGTTCGCGGGGCGGACCTGCGGAATGCGCTCGCGGGCGCGCAGCGTCTTCAGCTCGGCGAGCGTGAAATCCTCGGTGAACCAGCCGGTCAGCTGCGCGCCGTCGATCGTCTTGGTCGCCTTGCGGCTCGCGAACTGCGGCAGCGCGGACACGTTCGTCGTGCCCGAGATCTCGTTCTCGTGCCGCGCGACGAGCACGCCGTCGCGGGTCGACACGAGATCGGGCTCGATCACGTCCGCGCCGTCCTCGATTGCCTTGCGGTACGACGCCAGCGTATGTTCGGGGCGCAGCGCGCTCGCGCCGCGATGGCCGACCACCTGGACCTTCGCGGAAATCGGCTGGGTGGGATCGGACGCGACGTCGTCGTCGCCGCCGCACGCGGCGAGCAGGAACGCGGCGGCACAGGCGAACGGGACGTAGCGCAGGGAGGTCGGGCGCTTGAAGAGCATGTCGGTGAACCTTCGAAACGAGAGTCGGAAAGGGGCGGTCGCTCCGGCGGCGCGGCTGTCGTGCCGTGTCGCACGGAGTCGGATGGGACGCGATCGTCGCACCGAATAATTACATATGTATTACTTCGGCCTTTCTGTTTCCTGTTTTTGGGGCGCGATGTGCGCGGCGGGGCGGTTGATGGCGGCCCGACGGATGACGCATTCCGGCCGTCCCGGGCAGGCCGTGCGCCGGATGCACTAAACTTGCGGGAATTTTGCATCGCTGTGCCGGGCCGGACGCCCGCCTGGCGCGACGATGCGGCGACTCGCGGGCCGGCGCGGGCGCCCGGCGCCCGTGTGCGTCCGGGGCCCGCGCCGGCCGATTTTTCCCGACCCATGACGACTCGAACCGATTCCGCCTACCTGCTCGGCGACCTGCTGAAGAACGTTTCCCGCTCCTTCTACCTGACGCTGCGCGTGCTGCCCGACGGCATGCGCGACCCGGTCGGCCTCGCATACCTGCTTGCGCGCGCGGCCGACACGATCGCCGATACGGCGCTCGTCGCGCCCGATCGCCGGGCGGCCTTGCTGACCGAGCTGCGCGACGAGGTCGAGCAGCTCGGCGACGGCGTCGCGCTGTCGCGTGCGCTCGAGGACGTGACGCGGATGCAGACCGATTCGCACGAGCACGTGCTGCTCGGCTCGATGGAGCCGATGCTCGCGCTGCTGCGCGCGCAGCCGGACGCCGATCGCGCGTCGATCCGCAAGGTCGTCGCAACGCTGACGGCGGGGATGGTATTCGACCTGCGCACGTTCCCCGACGAGCAATCGGGGCGGGTCGCGTCGCTGCGAACGCGCGACGAACTCGACCGCTACACCTATCTCGTCGCCGGCTGCGTGGGCGAGTTCTGGACCGACATGACGGGCATGCACACGCCGGCCGCGCGCGGCTGGAACCTGCCGGACATGGTCGAGAAGGGCATCCGCTTCGGCAAGGCGCTGCAGATGACCAACATCCTGCGCGACTGCGCGAAGGACCTGCGCATCGGCCGCTGCTACCTGCCCGACGATGTGCTGGGCGCACACGGGCTGAGCGTCGCCGACCTGATGTTGCCCGATGCGTCGGCGCGCGCGCGCGGCGTGCTGGTCGACCTGCTGCGCGTGACGCTGGACCAGTATCGCGACGCGTGCCTGTATACCGTTGCGATCCCGCGCCGCTTCGTTCGGCTGCGGCTGGCATGCCTGTGGCCGATCATGATCGGCCTCGAAACGCTCGAGCTGCTGGCCGGCCATGACGCGTGGCTCGATCCGGCGAAGCCGGCCAAGGTGCCGAGAAAGCGCGTCTATCGGATCATGGCGTCGTCGCTCGCGCTGGTCGGCTCGAACACGGCGATTCGCGCGCGCATGACCGCGCTTTCCGATGCCGTGAGCGCGCACCTCGTGCAGCCGGTCACCCGCTGACACCCACCGAACGATGCCGGCGCGACAGGTGCCGGCGCCGCCCCTCGGCCCGCGTTCGCCGGGCCGGTTCTCCCGCATCGTCTAAAAACGTTTTCATTATTTCGTTTCGCGAAACGTGGGTGTCATGAACGTCAGCGATCCTTCGCGGCGGCGTGAATCGTGGCGTCAGTCGCGGTCGCGCATTTGTAAGATGTATTTCGCCGAAGGCATCTGACAACATCCGACGGTCGTGTTGCACCCGTAAAAATGTAAAGCTAGGGTTTTCACCGGGAAATGCCGGAAAGGCCCGCTGCGTAAGCGTTTTCAGGTGTTATGTAACTGCTTGGTGAACCCGTGCGTTGCGTCGATCATACGATGACCGACTGCACATGTTGGGAAATGATTGGTAATCCGTCAGAATCGCGTCGGCATGTACTCGCACATGTGTCAGTCATAAAACCACACCAGAAAAGAAATCATTCTTTGAGGACGGAGAATCAATGAAAAAGCGCGTCGCTTTCGCCATGACGGCAGCGGGCCTTGCAGCCGCTACCGCCGCCCACGCACAGAGCAGCGTGACCCTGTACGGTATCGTCGATAACGGTATCGCATACCAAAACAACTCGTCGGCAGTCGGCGCGACCACGGGTGGTCACTCGAAGGTGCAGATGTCCACCGGCGTGTGGGCAGGCAGCCGCTTCGGCCTGAAGGGCAGCGAAGATCTCGGCGGCGGCACGAAGGCGATTTTCCAGTTGGAAGCCGGCGTCAACACGGCTAACGGTTCGTCGCAATGGACCAACGGCATCTTCACGCGTCAGGCGTGGGTTGGCCTGACCAACAATACGTACGGTACGCTGACGGCCGGCCGCCAGTACACCGCGTACTACACGCTGCTGTCGCCGTACAGCCCGACGACCTGGCTGACCGGTTACTACGGCGCGCACCCGGGCGATATCGATTCGCTGGATACCAGCTACCGCGCGAACAACTCGCTCGTCTACATGTCGCCGAAGTTCTACGGCTTCACGGTCGGCGGTTCGTACTCGTTCGGCGGCGTCGCAGGCGCGACGAACCGCGGCTCGACGTGGAGCGCGGCGATCCAGTACCTGAACGGCCCGGCAGGCATCGCCGTCGGCTACCAGCGAGTCAACAACGCGACGCTCGGCGGCGGCGCGTGGGGCGCGAACTCGACGGTGCAGAACGGCCTGAACGCAGCCGGCACCAACGGTGTCGAGCCGGCAGTTTCGTCGATCAACAATGGCTACCAGTTCGCACAGTCGCAACAGCGCCTGGCCGTCACGGCTGGCTACCAGTTCTCGCCGGCGTGGGACATTTCGGCGTCGTACTCGAACGTTCAATACATTCCGGGCACGGGTTCGGGTTTCAAGAACACGGCGATCTTCAACACGGCTGGCGCCGTGCTGCACTGGAAGCCGGTCGCTCAGTGGGACTTCGCGGCAGGCTACTCGTACACGGCGGCAACGCAGTCGAATGGCATCACGAGCTCGGCCAAGTACCACCAGGTCACGGTGTCGCAGTACTACAGCCTGTCGAAGCGCACGGGCCTGTACGCAGTTGAGGCTTACCAGCACTCCAGCGGTAACACGCTGACCCCGACGGGCGGCATCATCGCCGCAACGACGTCGATCGGCGACGGCGTGGGCGCAGGTTCGAAGCAGAACCAGATCGGCGTCGGCGTCGGCATGATCCACCGCTTCTGATGTCGCGCGGCGCGCAAGCGCTGCTTGCGGCATGCGGTATGAAAACCGGCCTTCGGGCCGGTTTTTTCATGGCTGCGCAATTCGGGCGAATGTCGCGCCGCGATCGCTGCGTCAAACCCTTACCGCGCCATCATTCCGCTTCTATCGCTGCGTCGAGCCTGCATGCGCGATTGCTCTGCTTCGATCGCTGCGTCAAGCCCGCGCACCGCGCGGTCACTGCGCGTCTACCGCTGCGGCGAACCTGCATGCGTGATCGCTCCGTTTCTATCGCTGGGTCAAGCCCGCGTCGCGCGATTGCTCCGTTTCGATCGCCGCATTGAGCCTCCACCGCGCACTCACTCCGCCGCATCATCCATCCAGCTTCCCGCGAGCGCCTGAAACAGCGCCGCCGTATCGGCAAGCCGGTCGGCCTGTGCGCGCGTACGGTCGAGCGCCGTCTGCAGTGCCTGCCGCTGCGCGTCGAGCAGGTCGAACGTGCTGATTCCCCCAGCCGCGTAACGGTTGCCGGCAATCGTATTGCTGGCCGCCGCTTCCTGCGCAGCGGTGTCTCTCGCCCGCAGCTCGGCAGCGTCGTGCTCGACCGCGCGCATCGCGTCGGCCACCTGCTGCAGCGCCTCGAGCACGGTTTCCCGGTAACTCGCGAACGCGGCGTCGTACGCCGCTTCGGCCGCGCGTTTCCTCGCACGCAGTTCACCGCCGTGAAAGAGCGGCTGCGTGAGACCGAGACCGACATTCCATACATTGAGCCCGCTGACGATATCCGCGATACGTGTGCGCTCCGAGCCGATCCCCGCCGAAACCGAAAAGCGCGGATACAGGTTCGCGGTGGCCACGCCGACGTTCGCGCTCGCCTGGTGCAGCACGGCTTCGGCGGCGCGGATATCGGGCCGTTCGCGTGCGAGCGTCGACGGCAGCGCAACGGGCAGCGTGCGAGGCAGCGCGAGCGTATCCAGCGTGAGGTCGGGCAGCATCGCATCGGAGGGCGGCGCGCCGAGCAGGATCGCGAGCCGGTGGCCGGACTGCGCGAGGCGGGCCGCGAGCGGCGGCAGCGACGCCTGCGTCTGCGCGAGCAACGCGCGCTGCGCATGCACATCGGCCTGCGATACGCCACCGGCAGCGAAACGCGCTTCGACGATGCGCAACTGTCGCGTCTGCGCGTCGATCAGCTGCCGCGTGAGCGCGACCTGCTGCGCGAGCGACGCGCGCAGGATCGCGGTGGCGACGACGTTACCCGCGAGCGTCAGGCGCGCGGCGTCGAGCGTATAGGCCTGATAGTCGACCTGCGCGCGCAGCGCCTCGAGCGCGCGCCGGTTGCCGCCGAACACGTCGAGCACGTACGACACGCTCACCGACGCGTCATGAAGCGTGAACGGCCCCGGGCTCGGCACGCTGGCCGGCAGGCCGAACGCGGTCGTGTCGACCTGCTCGCGCGTCGCGGACAGGCTCGCATCGACTTTAGGCAGCATTGTCGCGCCGGCTTCCGCCGCATGGTTCTGGCGCGCTTCGTCGAGCCGCGCGCGGGCTTCGGCAAGCGTCGGGCTGTTGCGCCACGCGGTATCGACGAGCCGGTTCAGCGGTTCGGAGCCGAACTGCGTCCACCAGTGCTGCGGAGTGTGTTCGGCCGATGCGAACGTCTGGCCATCGCCTGCCGGGCCGGCGGCGGCGGCCGTCGTCGCCGGCGGTTCGCCGCGCGTGTAGCGCTGCGTGGCGGGCGCATCCGGCGCGTGGAAATCCGGCCCGACCGCGCATCCGGCGACGAGCAGCACGGCACCGACCAGCGTGCAGCAGCGGGTGGCGTGGAGGGGGCGACGCGAAGCCGGTTTCATCGTGCGGTGCCTAGTCGAGCGTGCGCCGGTAGAAGCGCAACGCGATGCCCATCACGACGACGGTGAACAGCGCGACCGGCCACACGGATGGCCACAGGTCGTTCCAGCCGTTCCCTTTCAGCAGGATGCCGCGCACGAGGCGGTTGAAGTAGGTGAGCGGCAGCAGGTTGCCGATGAACTGCGCCCACTTCGGCATCCCGGCGAACGGGAACATGAAGCCCGACAGCAGGATGTTCGGCAGGAAGTAGAACACCGCGAGCTGCATCGCCTGCAACTGGTTCTGCGCGAGCGACGACAGCGTGATGCCGACGGTCAGGTTCGCGGCGATGAACAGCAGCGCGGACAGGTAGATCGCGAACGCGCCGCCGACGAACGGCACCTCGAACACGAAGCGGGCGGCCGCGAGAATGATCGACACCTGGATCAGCCCGATCAGCACGTACGGGACGATCTTGCCCGTCATCACCTCGAGCGGCCGCACGGGCGTCGCGAGCAGGTTCTCCATCGTGCCGCGCTCGCGTTCGCGCGTGATCGCGAGGCCCGTCATCATCACCATCGTCATCGTCAGGATCACGCCCATCAGGCCCGGCACGACGTTGTACTGCGTGATGCCCTCGGGGTTGTAGAGCCGGTGCAGCACGACGTCGAACGCGGCCGGCCGACCGTTCAGGTGCGCGAGCGGGCCGGTCAGGTCCTTGTCCGCGACCGGCTGCACGAGGCCGGCGAGCGCGCCGATCGCCGAGGCGGTCGCGACGGGATCGGTCGCGTCCGCCTCGACGAGCAGCGACGGACGTTCGCCGCGCAGCAGCCGGCGCGAGAAATCGGCCGGCACGTTCAATACGAACAGCACGTCGCCGCGCGCGAGCGCACGCTGGCCGGCCGCTTCGTCGGGCAGCATCTCGACGATGTCGAAGTACGCGGAGTTGCGCATCGCGGCGACGAAGCTCCGCGCGAACGGGCTCGCGTCGGCGACGATCACCGCGGTCGGCAGGTGCTTCGGATCGGTGTTGATCGCGAAGCCGAACAGCGCGAGCTGGATGATCGGCACGCCGACGATCATCGCGAACGTCACGCGGTCGCGGCGCAACTGCAGGAATTCCTTCAGCACGATGCTCCACCAGCGCGCGACCGAGAACGCGTCGCGCAGGCTCGCCCACGCGTTCATGACGACGCTCCGCCGGGCGGCGCGGATGCGCGGCCCATCATGTAGATGAATACGTCCTCGAGGCCGGTGTCGATCGGCGCGACCTGCAGCGCGGCGGCCCCGCCGGCGTGCGCCGCGACCTGCGCGAGCGTCGCGTCGAGCCGCGCGCGATCGCGGCCGCTCACGTGCAGCGCCGAACCGAACACGACCGTCTGGTCGACGCCCGGCATCGTGCGCAGTCGCGCGGACAGTTCGGCCAGGTGCCCGCCGGTGATCGCGCGGGTCGCGAGCCCCTGCGACGCGACGATCTCCGCCGACGTGCCCTGCGCGAGCAGCTCGCCGTACGCGATGTACGCGAGCTTGTGGCAGCGTTCGGCTTCGTCCATGTAGTGCGTGCTGACGAGCACCGAAATTCCCTGGGCGGCCAGCCGGTGCAGTTCTTCCCAGAAGTCGCGGCGCGCGGCCGGGTCGACGCCGGCCGTGGGCTCGTCGAGCAGCAGCAGGGCCGGCTCGTGCAGCATGCAGGCGGCCAGCGCGAGGCGCTGCTTCCAGCCGCCCGACAGCGCGCCCGTGAGCTGGTCGGCGCGGCTCGCGAGGCCGAGCCCGTCGAGGGCGCGCGCGACGGCCGCCTTGCGGTCGGGCATCCCGTACACGCGCGCGACGAAATCGAGGTTCTCGCGGATCGACAGGTCTTCCCAGTACGAGAAGCGTTGCGTCATGTAGCCGACGCGCCGCTTGATCTGCGCGCTGTCGCGCACGATGTCGTAGCCGAGGCAGGTGCCGCTGCCCGAGTCGGGCGTGAGCAACCCGCACATCATCCGGATCGACGTGGTCTTGCCGCTGCCGTTCGGCCCGAGAAAGCCGAAGATCTCGCCGCGCGCGACGCGCAGCGACACGTCCTTCACGACATGCTTGTCGCCGAAATGCTTGTTCAGGCGATCGACGTCGATCGCGTACGGGGCGGTGGGCGCGTTCACGGCACCCTCACGGCGACGGGCTGGCCCGGATGCAGCTTCGGCGCGTCGGCCACGGCCGGGCGCGCCTCGATCATGAACACGAGCTTGGTCCGGCTCTCGTTGCTGTAGATCACGGGCGGCGTGTATTCGGCCTCGCTCGACACGTAGGTGATGTGCGCGGGCACGTCGGCCGCACAGCCGTCGCAGTGGATCGCGACGGTGCGCCCCGGTGCGAGCGATGCGATGGCGGCCTCGGGTACGAAGAAGCGCACCTTCAGGTTTTGCGGCGGCAGCATCTGCACGACCGGATTGCCTGCCTGCACCCATTCGCCGACACGGTACAGCGTGTCGTACACGCGCCCGGCGGCGGGGGCGGCGACGCGCTTCTGGTCGAGCTTCCACTGCGCTTCGGCCACGGCCGCCTGCGCGGCGTCGACCTGCGCGGCCTGCGCGGCGACCTGCTGCGCGCGGCCCGGCAGGCGCGCGACGTCGACCTGTTTCTGCAGTTCGCGCATCTGCGCGGCGGTGGTTTGCGCGGACGTGCGCGAATCGTCGAGCTGCTGCTTCGACAGGCCGCCGGCCGCGTACTGGCGTTCGTCGCGCGCCAGTTGCGCGGCGGCTCGCGCGGCCTGCGCGGTGGCCTGGGCGAGCTGCGCCTGCGTGACCGCGATTTCCGGCGGGCGCTTGCCCGTCTGCAGGTCGGCAAGCTGCGCGCGGGCGGCTGTGAGCTGGTGCTGCGCTTGCGACAGCGCGGCGGTTTCGCTGACGGCCTCGAGCGAGAAGGCCGGCGCGCCGGCGGCGAGGGTCTGGCCGCGCGCGACCGCCAACTGCGTCAGCGTGCCCGATTGCGACGACGACAGGTACACGAATTCGCCTTCGACGTAGCCCTGGTAAGTCGTGCCGTTGTCGGCCGGGCGCCCGCAGCCGGCGAGCACGGCGACTGCGGCAACCGTGGCAACCGTCGCCAGCGGCCGTGCGCGGAGCGGGTTCATGACGGCCTCCGTGGCGAGCGGGCCCGAGCGCGACGCGCGGGGGCCGGCGGCTGCATTCCCGAACCGAGCAGCGCGCGGACGTGCCGGTGCAGCACGTCGCGATCGATTGGCGGCATGCCGCGCGCGCTTTGCCACAGTTTCGCGGTCGCGAGCGGCAGCATCACCAGCGCGACGATCGAATGGAACAGGAACGCGGGTTCGAGCGCGGGGTTCAGCGTGCCGGCCTGCTGCGCGCCGCGGATGCGTTCGGCGAAGCGCCCGACATGATCGAGCGGAATGCGCCGGACCATCCGTTCGCGCAGCAGCCCGCCTTCGTGGACGATCTCGCGCAGCCAGATCGACGGCAGCCACGGCATGCGGTGCGTGACGTCGAAGAAGCGGTCGACGAGTTCGCCGACAAGTGCGAACGGATCGTCGTCGATCCGCGGCTCGGTCGGTCGCCACACGAACGCGATCGCCTGTGCGAGCCGTTCCTCGACGATCGCGTCGAGCAACCGCTCGCGATTCGTGAAGTAGTAGTGGACCATCGCCGACGTGACGCCTGCTGCGGCGGCGATCTGCGCGACGGTCGTCGCGGCGATGCCGCGCTCGGCGAACAACTGCATCGCGACGTCGAGCATGTGGTCGCGCAGGTCGAAATCGTCGACCGACGGGCGGCGCCCGCGCGGCCTGGCGACGGCGGATTTCTCGTTCATGAAATCGACGCTAATTGATGAGTTAGTTAATTTCAAGGAAGGGTTTGCGACCGGGTTGATCGAGATCAGGCGAGCGTCGAACGGGGGCGCGGGCGGGCAGGGATGTGGCGCGGCGCGGTGCGGCAAGCCGGTAGCGGAGTGTAGGGAGCGGCTAATGCGGAAACGGCGGGGAGCGGCGGAGAAGCGGCAGAGAAACGGCAGAGAAACGGCAGAGAAACGGCAGAGAAACGGCAGAGAAACGGCGGAGAAACGGCGGAGAAGCGCCGAGGGAAAACCGGCGGGGAGCGGCGGGGCTCAGTAAGCGAAACGGTGGCGAACCCGGTCGCGCAGCCGGGGCACGTGCCTCGACAACGGCACGCGCCCCCGCAAGCGCTTACTGATCGATCGGCGACGTCAGCGGCACGTGTTCGCCGGTCAGCCCGAACACGACGAGCTGCGCGGGTTCGGTCGCGCTCGCGTTGCGCGACACCTGGTGGCGCGAACCGGGCGCCTCGTACCAGCCTTCGCCGGCGCGGTAGCGGTGCAGCGGGCCGCCGTTCACCTGCGACAGCACTTCGCCTTTCGACACGACCGCGAACACCGAGCCGAGGTGCCGGTGGGCTTCCGAAGCCTGGCCGGGCGCGTAGTCGACGGTCGCGACGACCGCGAGCTTGCCGGGCGCTTCGGGCACGGCCTGCTGCATGATCGTGTGCACGGTGTCGCCGGTGTCGTGTGCATGGGCGGCGGCCGGCGGCAGCGCGGCCGCGGCCGCGAGCCATGCGCCGAGGGCGGCGCGACGGAGCGTGGCGTACGTCATCGTCGTCTCCTTACTCGGGCATCTTGCGGAACGCGATCGCGAAGCGGTTCCACGTGTTGATCGTCGCGATCAGCATCGACAGGTCGAACAGTTCCTCGTCGGTGAAATGCGGCTTCACGGCCTCCCAGACGGCGTCGGGCACGTGGTTGTCGGCCACCAGCGTCAGCGCCTCGGTCCATTCCAGCGCCGCGCGTTCGCGCTCGGTGAAGAACGGCGTCTCGCGCCACACGACGACGGTCGCGAGACGGCGGTCGGTTTCGCCGTCCTTGCGTGCGTCGGTCGTGTGCATGTCGACGCAGAACGCGCAGCCGTTGATCTGCGACGCGCGCAGGCGGACGAGTTCGGCGAGCGGCTTCTCGATCGAGCTTTTCGCGATGAAGTCCTCGGCGTTGCGCATCACCTTGATGGCGTTCGGGCTGGCGGTATAGAAGTTCAGGCGCGGTTGCATGGCAGGTCCTTTTTCGGTTGGAGCGCACGGTGGCGCGACAGGACCCACTTTAGGACGCAAGCTGGCCTGCTTGAATGGCCAATTTCTGGAAAATTCAGGTAACCAGTGCCGGGCCGCCGATGCCGCCCGAACCCAGCAGGCCGGCGAGCTTCGCAAGCGCCGTGTCGATGCGCAGCGCGTCGATCCCGCCATAGCCGAACAGCAGCCCCGCACTGACCGGCACGGCGACGTGGAATGCCGAGATACCGTACAGGCCGATGCCCAGCTCGCGGGCGGCGCGGACGAGTGCCGCCTCGTCGAGCCCCGGCTTCAGGCGGGCGGCGAGGTGGATGCCGGCGGTCGGCACGATCGCGTCGAACCACGGCGCGAGTTCGCCGCGCAGATGCGCGATCAACATCTTGCGACGCGCGTCGTAGTGCTTCTGCACGCGCTTCAGGTGCCGCGCGAAGTCGCCTTCGAGCATGAAGCGGGCGAGCGCCGCCTGCGTCAGCGTGCAGGTGTGCCAGTCGACGATCTGCTTCGCCTTGGCCAGCGCGCCGCGCAGCGCGCGCGGCGGAATCGCGTAGCCGATCCGCAGCTCCGGAAAGATCGTCTTCGAGAAGGTGCCGACATACGCGACGAGGCCCGTGCGGTCGAGGCTCTTCAGCGACTCCACCGGCCGGCCCTCGAAGCGGAACTCGCCGTCGTAATCGTCCTCGATGATCACGGCGCGGCGGCGCTGCGCCCATTCGAGCAGCGCGACGCGCCGGTCCAGCGTCATCGGCATCCCGAGCGGGAACTGATGCGACGGCGTCACGTAGACGAGGCGCGCGTCGTCGGGCAACCGTTCCGTCACCAGGCCGTGCGCGTCGACCGGCACGCCGATCACCGTCGCACCGAGCGACGAGAACGCGGCACGCGCGGGCGGATAGCCGGGATCCTCGACCGCGACCACATCGCCGGGCCGCACGACGACGCGGGCGATCAGGTCAAGCGCCTGTTGCGCGCCTTGCGTGACGAGCACGTCGTCCCAGCTGCATGCGACCGCACGGCTGAATCCGACGTAGCGCGCGATTGCCCCGCGCAACTGCGGATCGCCGGCCGGGTCGTGATACTGGGCGGGGCCGCGCATCTGCTGGCGCAGCGCGTGATGCAGGCAGCGCCGCCACGCGTCGAACGGGAACAGCGTCTTGTCGGTCACGCCGCCGCGGAAGTCGAAGGCGGGCGCATCCTGCGGGGCGGGCATCGCGAGCGCGTCGGGCAGGTCGTTCCACAGCGCGCGCGCATCGACCGCGTCGATCCGCGGCGTGCCGTCGACGAGCGACGGCGCCGACAGGGACGCGGCGTGCGGCACGCGCGCGAGGCCGTCGGCGACGAACGTGCCGTCGCCCGCGCGGGTATTCAGGTAGCCCTCGGCCACCAGGCGCTCGAACGCGTCGAGCGTCGTCTTGCGCGAGACGCCGAGCTGTTTCGCGAGGTCGCGCGTCGACGGCAGCCGCGCGCCGCCGGCGAGGCGCCCGTCGACGATCGCGGTGCGCAGTTGCCGGAAGATCTGCCCCGTCAGGTCGTGACGGCCTTCGATGCGGATCGCGATGTCCATCGCAGTGGTTACCTCGATTGCCGTGATTTCGAGTCAATCAGCATACCGGAAGGCGGCGTGGTGCGGGCTCCGTGGCGGCGTGACGCGATGCCTGTACCGGCCGCCGGAGCGCAAGGAATCGTGCGGAGGCCGGCCGAACCGACCGGGCGGGACACGCGCGTGACCGGCACGACCGGCCCGCATCGCCCGATTGGACCTTGGCCCGCCGCTGCCTTACGATCCACGACAACCCCACACCGGAGCGATCCCATGCTGTCCGAAGACGAACTTGCGCTGCTCGACGCGATCCGCGCCACCGGCAGCCTGTCGCGGGCGGCCGCGCGGCTCGGCAAGGCGCCGTCGACGGTGTCGCACGCGGCGCGCCAGCTCGAAACGCGTTTCGACGCGCTGCTGTTCGACCGGCGCGGCTACCGGCTGCAGCTCACGCCGGCCGGACAGCTGCTGACCGACGAGGCGGCGCGGCTGGCGCTGGACGTCGCGCGACTGACGCAGCGTGTGCGGCAGGTCGCGAGCGGCTGGGAAGACCGGCTGTGGATCGTCAGCGACGAGGTGCTGGAGTTCGACACGCTGTTGCCCGTCGTCCACGCGTTCGATGCGCTCGATTCGGGCGTATCGTTGCGTTTCACGCACGAAGTGCTCGGCGGTACCTGGGAAGCGCTGCGCGACGGCCGTGCGGACCTGGTGGTCGGCGCGACCAACGAGCCGCCGGCGATTCCCGGCTTCAAGTGGTTCGAGCTGGGGGCGATGGAGTGGGTGTTCGCGGTATCGCCGCGCCATCCGCTGGCCGCCGTGAGCGGCGCGTTGACGCGAGATGCGATCGGCGCGCACCGGGCGGTCGTCGTCGCCGATTCGTCGCGGCGCGCGGCCGGCCGTACGTATGGCCTGCTCGGCGGGCAGGCCGTGCTGGCGGTGCCGTCGATGCGTGCGAAGATCCTCGCGCAGCGCGACGGGCTGGGCGTCGGCTGGGTGCCGCGCCGGCGCGTGGCGTCGCTGCTCGCGCGCGGCGAACTCGTGGAAAGACAGACGGCCGATCCGCGCGAGCCGAACCGGCTGTATGTCGCATGGCACGGCGACCGGGACGGCCGGGCGCTGCAATGGTGGCTCGAGCAATTGCGCGAACCGAGGCTCGCGCAACGGTTGCTCGACGGGATCGACGTGGCCGGCTGACGCGGCGCGGAACAGCGCGACCGATCCCGCCCGCGCAAACACGTTCGACGATTTCGAACGTGTTCGTCGCGCCCGTCGCACGGCAAGGCCGGGCGCGGCGCGCATCCTGTGTCCACGGTCAACTCACCGGTTCACAGGAGAACATCATGCAACGCTTCGAAGGAAAGACGGTCCTCGTCACGGGCGGCAACAGCGGCATCGGCCTGGCGGCCGCGAGGGCATTCGCGGCCGAAGGCGCGCGGGTCATCATCACCGGGCGCGATGCGCAGACGCTCGAGGCCGCGCGGCAAACGCTCGGCGCGGATGCGCTCGCGATCCGCAACGAGGCCGGCAGCGTCGCGTCGGCCCGCGCGCTGGCCGATGCGATCGCGTCGGCGGGAGCGCGGCTCGACGCCGTGTTCATCAACGCGGGCGTCGCGAAACTCGCGCCGTTCGCCGACAGCGACGAGGCCATGTGGGATCTCGTGTTCAACACCAACGTGAAGGGCGCGTATTTCCAGATCCAGTCGCTGGTGCCGCTGCTGAACCGTGGCGCTTCGATCGTGATCAACGGCTCGATCAACGCGCACATCGGGATGCCCGGCTCGTCGGTGTATGCGGCGAGCAAGGCGGCCGTCAATTCGTTCGCGAAGACACTGTCGACGGAACTGCTGCCGCACGGCGTGCGCGTGAACGTCGTGAGCCCGGGGCCCGTGCAGACGCCGCTCTACGGCAAGCTCGGGCTCGACGCGGCCACGCTCGACGAGACGGCCGACAAGATCAAGGGCCTCGTGCCGGTCGGCCGGTTCGGCACGCCGGACGAGATCGCGTCGACGGTGCTGCACCTCAGCGCGCCGGAATCCGCGTTCATCGTCGGCGCGGAGATCATCGCGTCGGGTGGGATGGGCTTGCTCTGATCGGCGAGCCCCCGGCGGGGGCTGCAACCGCCCGGCGTTGCGCCGGGCGGACAGCCTTCGTCACCGGCGGACGGAGCGCGTCCGCGTGCTGCTTCTATCGTGCCGCACAGGCGTCATGCCTGTCGCCACCGGCTTCGAGCTGCGTCACCGTGAGCCCGGAGAACGTCGCGCGGCCGTGCTCGGCGAACACGGCGACGCGGTCCGCGTCGGGCGGCGGGAAGATCAGGTCGGTGAGCGCCACTCGGCCGCCGTTCGCGAACACTTCGACCGAGCCGCGATCGACGACGATCTCGAGCCGCAACCGCCCGTGCTCGAGCGGCAGGTCCACGATGTGTTCGCGGCTGAACGTGCCGGCGAAATTCGCTTCGCCGGAGCGGGAGCGGTCGAGCGTCAGCGTGCGCTTCACGGTGTCGTACACGATCCGGGTGCCGACCGAGCCGTCAGCCGAGCGGCGGACGATCAGGCCGGCACGCGCCGCGTGCCGCGGCTCGATCGTGACCGTGATGCGCTGGACGGTACCGCGCGTCGCGGGCGACAGCGCGCGTGTCGCGGAATCGACCGCGAGGTCGCCTTCGTGCACGGCGGGCCGTCCGTCCGCCCATGCGTCGAACGCGGCGGCCGGCGCGACGACGAGCGTCGGTTCGCCGTCGATCGTTTTCAGCGAGAGTTCACGCGGCAGGGTCGTCGCGCCGCGCCACGGCGCGGTCGGCACTTTCGCCGCGTAATCCCAGTTGCTCATCCACGCGATCGCGACCGGTCGTGAGCCGGGCGCGCCCGAGAAGGTGCCGGCTGCGTAGAAATCCGCGCCATGGTCGACCCAGTGGAATTGCGCGGGATCGGAACCGGCGGGGGCGACGCGATCCGGCGTAAACGTGCGGCCGTCGAAGTGGCCGACGAAATACATCGCGCCCGAGCCGCCGGCGATCGACCACGGGTTGACGTTGACGATCATGACCCACCGTGTTTGTGCGGGGTCGCCGTCGAGCGGCAGCGGCACGAGGTCGGGCATTTCCCACAGCGCGCCGTCGTGCGGCACGCCCGGCCGCGTGAAGTCGCTCAGGAAATTCCAGTGGATCAGGTCGTCCGAGCGATAGAGCTTCACGACGTGCGCATCGGCGACGACCGTCGTCATCAGCCAGTAGCCGCCCGGCGCATACCACGACACTTTCGGATCGCGAAATTGCTTCGATTCCGGGTCGAGCGTCAGCACCGGGTTGTGCGCATACGGCTGCCAGGTCGTGCCCTGATCGAGGCTGTACGCGAGCGACTGCGCCTGTATGCCGGGTGCGTGACCCGAGCCGGGTTTGTAGACACTCGTATAAAGCGCGACGAGCGGCGTGTGGCCCGGTGTGCCGAGACCGGACGTGTTCAGCGTATCGGCGACGATCGAGCCGGAGAAGATTTCCTCCGTCGCGTTCGCGTGCATCGCGACCGGCTGCTCGCGCCAGTGAACGAGATCGGTGCTCGTCGCGTGGCCCCACGACATGTTGCCCCAGTCGTTGCCGAGCGGATTGTATTGGTAGAACAGGTGATAGCGGCCGTTGTCGTAGACGAGCCCGTTCGGGTCGTTCATCCAGTTGCGCTGCGGCGTGTAATGGAGCGCGGGTCGCCATTGCGGGGTGCCGTCGTCAGCCGGCGCGTGGCAAGGCGCGGCAGCGGCCTGGGTGGCCACGCAGGCGAGCAGCAACCGGGCGATCAGGGCGGAAAAGCGAAAAGACGTCGATATCATGCGGGGTGTCGTGCTTCGCCGTGCAAGGCGGGAAAGAAGGGCGCCTGCCGCTTTCGACGGCGGTGCGCGCAATGGATGGAAGGAAAAAAGAGGAGGCGCGCACGCGACACGCGCGATATGCGCCTCCCTAACCCCGTGCCTTTATCGATGATTGTTATGGTTGGTTATCCCGACTTCACTGGCTGCTGCCGTCGTTGTGTCCGGCGCCCGTCGCGGGCAGGTTCGCCGGAATGTCGCCGTAGCCGCCGAGGCCGCCGCGTCCATACGTGCGGTCGACCGCCGTCGACGTGCCGTTGATGTTCACCTTCACCGTCGGCGCGAGCGTGCCGCCGCGACGCGGGCCGATCGCATCGATGAACGACTCGACGAGCCCGCCCGGCATCACGTAGTGCGAATACGACTGGAATTCGCGCGGGTTCTGGTTCGGATCCTGCGAATACGGTGCGCCGGCCGGTGCGGAGAAGTCGGTCGGGTTGCCGAGCACGAGGCCGCTGCCGCCGTTCAGCGGCTGGAAGTCGCTGCGGATGCCGTTGCCGACGAAGCCGTACACGCCGTCCGGGCCGTCGACGCCGGCCGCCATCGTCGTGCGGTGGCTGATCGTGAACAGGTAGTACTTGCCGTCCTTCAGGTAGATCTGCGGGCGCTCGGTCTGGTCGTCGACGCAGTTCGCCGACAGGATCGGCGGCAGGAACTTCCATTCGGTCAATTGCGGGTTCGTCGCGACCGCGAGGCCGACATTGGCCTTTTGATACACTGCGCCCGAATTCATCACCGCGTTGAGATCTTCCTTGTAGGGATCGTTCGGAGCGTAGCCGAGATCGGCCTCGGTGCAGGTGCGTGCGCCGCGCTGGCCGCCCGTATTGCCTTCGAACACCATGTAGGTCTTGCCCGGGTGCGCGGGATCGGTGAACACGAACGGATCGCGGAACGAGAAGTAGGTGTTCTGCTGGCCGGTCTGGTAGTAGTTGCCGTCCGGTTGCAGCAGCGCCTTGTGGTCGTCGAAGCCGGAGAACCACACATGCTTGTCGTCGGCGTGGATGTGGCCGTCGGCGCGCGTGATGATCGCCTGCGGCGGCGTGATGTCCGCGCCCCCGGGCGCCGAGCGGTTGAACGACGTCGCGGTGTAGTACAGGCTGACGTTGCTGCCGTTCGTGAGGCGCGCGGAGCCCGACCATTCGGCGTTGTTGGTCATCGGTGCGGTGCCGAAAACCTTGGCGCTCGCGCCGTCGGGGAACAGGTGGCCGCCCCAGGTCCAGCCGCCGTTCGCGGGGCGCTGCGACGCGGGGATGCCGGCGCGGCGATAGAAGAAGCCGATGCGGGCGTGGACGTGACGGTCGTCGAACGTGTAGCCCGCGTGCGGATCGGCGGTGAGCGAGAAGATCACCTCCCAGCCCTTGTAGCTGAGCTGGTTCGCGCGCAGGTCGGCCAGCGGCCACGTGTCCCACACCCATACGTTCGAGTTGATCAGCGGGAAATCCTGCGGGATGTCCGGCATCGTCAGCGCTTGCGGCAGCGAGTTCTTGTCGGCGCCGGCGGTGTGCGACTGCGCGACGATCTGGCGGATGTCCGCACGCGTCCAGCGCATCGTGAAGTTGCCTTCGGGATCGTAGGCCTGCTGCGTATGGGGTGTGGGCATGGGCGCGCCCGTGCCGCCGGACTGCGCGTGCGCGACGGACGCGAAGGCGGCAAGTGCGCCGCCAGCGAGGAGCAAACGTTTGGTCGTCGTCGGGCGGAAAAGGGGAAAGTATGTCATCTCGTCGTCGTTTCCTGGGAAGGTGAAAGTGAACGGCTGAGTGGGCATCGATGTCCAAACCGGTTTGGATGCTATTTCAAACCGGTTTGGAACGCAAAAGATATTTATTTGACGGTAATCGTTACCAATTGGAAATAATTACCCGGCCGGTGCATCCCGATGTTCGGGCGGCCGGGCGGCCGGGCGGATCGGCGAATGCGAGGAGTGACGGTGAAGGTGAATCTGAAGGCGCTGTCGGACGCGCTCGGGCTGTCGCGGACGACGGTCAGCCGCGCGCTGAACGGTTACGACGACGTCAGCGAGGCGACGCGCGAGCGCGTGGCGCGGGCGGCACGGGAAATGGGCTATGTGGCGGACCCGACCGCGCGCCGGCTGGCGACCGGTCGGGCCGACATGATCGGGATCGTTTATCCGTTCGGCGCGGGCGACCTCGGCGATCCGCGTTTCGGCGAGGTCGTCGCGGGCATCACCGAGCGGCTCGCGGAACGCAATCTCGATTTCATCATCGCGTCGGCGCGGCCGAACGCGGAACTGGACACCTATCGGCGCATCGTCGAAGGCAAACTCGTCGACGGCCTGATCGTCGCGCGCACGCTGGTCGACGATCCGCGCATCGCGTACCTGCAGGCGAGCGCGTTTCCGTACGTGGCCTACGGCCGGACCCGGATGGCCGAGCCGTACGCGTGGTTCGACTTCGACAACGAAGCGGGCGCGCGGGACGCGGTGCGCCGGCTGACGGGTTTCGGGCACCGGCGCATTGCGATGATCAGCGCGCCGCTTGCGCTGAATTTCGCCGCGCAGCGCCGTGCAGGCTATCTGTCGGCCCTGCGCGAAGCCGGCATCGAGCCGGATCCGGCGCTGCTCGTCGAGTGCCCGTTCACGCACGACGGCGGGTTGCAGGCGGTGCGGGCGCTGCTCGCGCGCGCCGAGCGGCCGACGGCGCTGCTGGTCGACAACAATATCGCGGGCGGCGGCGCGTTTCGGGCGCTCGTGGACAGCGGGCTGCGCCTGGGCGAGGACATGTCGCTGATCGTCTACGACGGCGTGCCGCCGGGCCTCGCGCACCCGCATCGCGTGACGGCGGTCGTGCAGCCGACCGGCCACGCGTCGGGGCGCTCGCTCGCGGAACTGATGCTGCGTTTGCTGGGCGACGGCGTGCGCGAGCACCGGCTCGAGGCGCCGGCAATCGAGGCGGGCGACACCGACGGTCCGTTGCGCGACCGGCCGGCGCGATGAAGGCGAGGGGCGCGAGCACCTGCGGACACCGACGGATCGCGCCCCTCGAGAAAGCCCATGACGGCGGCAGGGATGATTACCCAGTTACTAGACGACCGGTCTAATCCGCGACTATCATCCGTCCTTGTGAATGCGGCGACGTCCGTGGCGCATGCAAGCAAGGCGCGAAAATGCCATCTCGCGCTGTGGTGCTGGTAGCGCGGCGAGACGCCGTCGTTTTATTTTCGAATGTTCTAGACGACTGGTCTAATAGGCGCGTGCTGCATTCGGATACGCGGGTCGCACGATGATGCGTCACAACTGACTAACGGACAGGCGCGCCGCGCCGGCCGGTTTTTTGGGTCATTCGGCCCCGTTCCCATCAACTTTTCGAAGGAGTGTCCGATCATGAAGATTCTGGTTGTCCTGACCTCGCACGACACGCTCGGCGACACCGGCAAGAAGACCGGCTTCTGGCTCGAGGAACTGGCCGCGCCGTACTACGTGTTCAAGGATGCGGGCGTCGAGCTGACGCTCGTGTCGCCGAAGGGCGGCCAGCCGCCGCTCGACCCGAAAAGCAGCGATCCGGCGGCCCAGACCGACGCGACGCGCCGCTTCGAAGCCGATGCGGCGGCCAAGGCCGAACTGGCGTCGACGCGCAAGCTGGCCGACGTGTCCGTGGACGATTACGACGCCGTGTTCTACCCGGGCGGCCATGGCCCGCTGTGGGATCTCGCCGAGGATCTGCATTCGATCGGCCTGATCGAGCGCGCGCTGGCGGCCGGCAAGCCGGTGGCGGCCGTCTGCCACGCGCCGGGCGTGCTGCGTCACGTGAAGAATCCGCAGACCGGCGAATCGGTCGTGCGCGGCAAGCGCGTGACGGGCTTCACCAACAGCGAGGAAGCGGCCGTCGAACTGACGGAAGTCGTGCCGTTCCTCGTCGAGGACATGCTGAAGACCAACGGCGCGCAATTCGAACGCAGCGCCGACTGGGCGCCGCATATCGTCACCGACGGGCTGCTGATCACGGGGCAGAACCCCGCGTCGTCGGCGCCCGCCGCCGAGGCGCTGCTCGCGCAACTCGGCCGCCGTTGAGCCGACGGCGCCGGCCGGGCCGGCGCCGCACCGTATCCGTCGCCGGGCGCAAGCCGTCCGGCGACGGCCCGAATCGTTCCGCCGTGCGCACCGCACGGCGCGTTTCCCGTCGTTTTGCAGAACCAAGCAAAGGAGCCGTGGATGTCTGCCCTGTTCGAACCGTTCAAACTCAAGGATGTCACGCTGCGCAACCGTATCGCGGTGCCGCCGATGTGCCAGTACGTCGCCGAGGACGGCGTCGTCAACGACTGGCATCACGTGCATCTGGCCGGCATCGCGCGCGGCGGCGCGGGCCTCGTGATCGCCGAGGCGACGGCCGTGTCGCCGGAAGGGCGCATCACGCCGGGTTGCGCGGGGCTGTGGACCGATGCGCAGGCCGAAGCGTTCGCGCCGTCGGTCGCGGCGATCAAGGCGGCCGGCGCGGTGCCCGGCATCCAGATCGCGCACGCGGGCCGCAAGGCGAGCGCGAACCGTCCGTGGGAAGGCGACGACCATATCGCCGACGGCGATCCGCGCGGCTGGCAGACCATCGCCCCGTCGGCCGTGCCGTTCGGCGCGCACCTGCCGAAAGTGCCGCGTGAAATGACGCACGACGACATCGCCCGCGTGCAGGCCGATTTCGTCGCATCGGCGAAGCGTGCGCGCGATCTCGGCTTCGAATGGCTCGAATTGCACTTTGCGCACGGCTATCTCGGCCAGAGCTTCTTCTCGGTGCATTCGAACCACCGCACCGACGAATACGGCGGCTCGGCCGAGAATCGCGGCCGCTTCCTCGTCGACACGCTCGCGGCCGTGCGCAAGGTCTGGCCCGAGCACCTGCCGCTGACCGCACGCCTGGGCGTGATCGAATACGACGGCCGCGACGAAGAGACGCTCGCCGAGTCGATCGCGCTCACGCAGCGGATGAAGCGGGAAGGGCTCGACATGCTGAGCGTGTCGGTCGGTTTCTCGACGCCCGCCGCGCAGATTCCGTGGGGCCCGGCGTTCCTCGCGCCGATCGCCGAGCGCGTGCGCCGTGAGGCCGGGCTGCCGGTGTCGTCCGCATGGGGGATCGACACGCCGCAACTGGCGAACCGCGTGGTGGCGGAGGCGCAGCTCGATCTCGTGATGGTCGGGCGCGCGCATCTGGCCGATCCGCACTGGCCGTACTACGCGGCCAGGCAGCTCGGCGTCGAGCGTCCGTCGTGGACGCTGCCCGCGCCGTACGCGCACTGGCTCGAGCGCTACCGGATCGCCGACAAGGCGGCCTGAGCCGCGTTGACGACACGGCGCGCGCATCTTGCGCGTCGCCGATCCGGCGCCGATGGATAGAATGGCGGTTCATGCAGGCCGGTTGCCTGCGCGAACCGCCATTTTTCATTTCGACAGAGGTGCCATGGGCGCACATGTCCCGTCGTCTCACGACTCCGCCGCACGGCCGCGCGCGCAGCAGATTGCCCGCGTCGTGCTGTATGCGGCGCTGCTGGTGCTCGCGCTGTGGATCATCCGCGACTTCATTCCCGCCATCGCATGGGCCTGCGTGATCGCCATCGCGATGTGGCCGCTGCTCAAATGCTTCGAATCGCACCGGCTGTTCCGTGACCGGCCGACGCTGATCGCGACCGTCATCACGGCCGCGATCTCATTGCTCGTCGTGCTGCCGGTCGCGGTCGCGACCATCCAGGCGATCGGGCAGGCGCACGACCTGCGCGAGTGGCTGAAGTCGGTCCAGGACAACGGCATTCCGTTGCCGGACGTCGTCAGCCGGCTGCCTTACGGCTCGGCGCAGATCACCGAATGGTGGCAGGCCAATCTCGGCCATCCGCTGCATGCGGCCAGCGCGATGCACAGCGTCAACAGCGAGAAATTCCTCGCGTTCGGGCGGCAGTTCGGCACGAAGGTCGCGCATGTGCTGCTCGAATTCGGCTTCATGCTCGTCACGCTGTTCGTGATCCTGCGCGCGGGCCACAAGCTGTCGGGCGCATTGCTGCAGGGCGCGCGGCGCGCGTTCGGGCACAACGGCGCGGAACTGATCGACCGGATGGTCAAGGCCGTGTACGGCACGGTGACGGGGCTCGTCGTCGTCGGGCTCGGCGAGGGTGCGCTGCTCGGCATCGCGTATGCGCTGGCCGGCGTCCCGCATGCGGCGCTGCTCGGCCTCGTCACGGCGATCGCCGCGATGCTGCCGTTCTGCGCGCCGATCGTGTTCTGCGGTGCGGCGCTCTGGCTGTTCGTGCAGGGTGCGACGGTGTGGGCCGTCGTGGTGGCCGTGCTCGGTTTCGTCGTCGTGTTCGTCGCCGAGCATTTCGTGCGCCCGGTGCTGATCGGCGGCTCCACGCGACTGCCGTTCCTGCTCGTGCTGTTCGGCATCCTCGGCGGTGCCGAGACGTTCGGCCTGATCGGGCTGTTCGTCGGCCCCGCGCTGATGACGGTGCTGACGATGCTGTGGGCCGAGTGGATCGCGTGACGATGCGCGACGTTGTGCCGATTTGACGCATCGGCGCGGCGGGTTCGATGCGCGTACAAGCATCCGCGGGCCGCATCGACCGGGCTGGCGCGCGGGCATGACATGCAGGGATTCGTATAAAGATCTCTACATTTCTTTTCGATCCGGACCCAAAGGTCGAGTAGCATGGGGCTTTCGATCGCGCCGGCGCGGCGCAGCAGATTTCCTCAAGCATGCGATTGATTTCGATGGCCCGTCCCGCAGCGACGCTGTCCCTGGCCGCCAGCTGCCTGATGTTGCACGGCTGCGCGTGGTTCGACTCGTGGCTGCCATTTTCGTATTCACGCACGCCGCTCGCGCGGGCCGCGTCGCGGCACGGCGCGACGCGCGCCGACGTCGTCCGCGCGGCCGGCAACCCGCGCAGCGTGTGGATGGTCCGCAACGGCAGCGGCGTCTGCTACAACTACTTCATCGAGCACGGCAACGATCACCGCGAATATTTCGTCGTGTTCGACAGGGCCGGCATCGTCACGCAACACGGCTTCGATTCGTGCATGAACGCCGACCGCAAGGGCACGCTCCAGACGGGCAAGGCCGCTTCGCGCTAGTGCGCGGCGGCCCGCGGGCGCCGGCCGTTACGCGATCGTATCGACCACCCCGCCATCGACACGCAACGCGGCGCCGGTTGTCGCCGAAGCCTGCGGCGAGCACACGTAGACCACCAGGTTCGCGACTTCCTCGGGCGTCGCCGGCCGCTGGATGATCGAGCTCGAACGATGGCTGCGCACGAACTCCACGGCCACGTCGTCGACACTGCGGCCGGATGCGTCGGCCGTTTCCTTCAGCATCGCGCGCACGCCGTCCGACATCGTCGGCCCCGGCAGTACCGAGTTGACGGTCACGCTGGTGCCGGCCGCGAGCTTCGCGAGGCCGCGTGCGATCGACAGCTGCGCGGTTTTCGTGAATCCGTAATGAATCATGTCGACCGGGATGTTCAAGCCCGATTCCGACGAAATGAACACGACGCGCCCGGCATTGCGTTCGATCATCCCCTTCAGGTAATGCCGTGCGAGCCGCACGCCGGACATCACGTTCATCTGGAAGTAATGTTCCCACTCGGCGTCGTCGATCTCGAAGAACGCCTTCAGGCCGTAGATGCCCGCATTGTTGACGAGGATGTCGGCCTCCGGTGTGTGCTGCGTGATGCGCGCGACGCCGGCCGCGTCGGACAGGTCGGCGGCGACACCCTCGAAGCTTGCGTCGGGCACGGCCGCGCGCAGTTGCGCGAGCGCCGATTGCACCGACGCGTCGCTGCGGCCGTTGACGACGACGCGCGCACCGGCGCGTGCGAGCCCTTCGGCGATCGCGAGCCCGATGCCGGCGGTGGAAGCGGTGACGAGCGCGGTCTTGCCTTTCAGATCGATGTGCATGAGCGTGACGGGAGAGGAGTGAACGAAAACCGCCGCGTGTGCCGCGGCGGCCGGAACACAAAGCTTAGGCGAAACGGCGAGATCCCGCGTCGAAGTGGATGGATCCGGTTGCGCGGCGCCGCACAGTCTTGTACGGTGAGCGTTCGCCGTCCGAACCGGGAGCCCGCCGCGTGAGCCGTACCGCCAACCGATCCATCGATCCGTCGCCGTTCTGGCGTGATGCCGCGCTGCCGTTCATCGAAGCGCGCACCGTCGACGACGGCCGCGCGATCTGCTATGCGAAGCACACGCACGACACGTTTTCGGTGGGCGCGATCGTCGGCGGCACGAGCACCTACGTGAACGGCGCGACGCACGAGCACGTCGGGCGCGGCGTGCTGGTGATCATCGATCCGGAACAGGTGCATGCGTGCAACCCGTACGGCCCCGACGCGTGGGCGTACCGGATGGTCTATGTCGACGTGCCGTGGCTCGCGCGGCTGCAGCATTCGCTGGGCCGCGATCCGAACTGCGATTTTCACGGCTTTTCGCCGAAGTTGACCGAACGGCACGACCTGTTCGCGCAATTTGGCGGTTTCTATCGCACGCTCGTGTCGCCATCGGTCGATCCGCTCGGCAAGGAGAGCGCTGCGGTCGAATTCTTCACGGCGCTGCACGGCGCGCTCGACCGCGAACTGCCCGGCCCGCGCGCCGGGGACGACAACGCGAAGCTCGCGCGCGCGGCCGATTACATCGCCGCGCATTGCCGCGAGGGCGTCACGCTCGATGCGATCTGCGCGGCCGCCGATTTGTCGCCGTCGTACCTGATCCGCGCGTTCAACGCGCGCTACGGCATGACGCCGCATGCGTTCCTGATCGACCGCCGCGTGCAGTACGGCCGCACGGAGCTGCGCCGCGGCCGGCCGATCGCCGACGTTGCACTCGACGCGGGCTTTGCCGACCAGGCCCATTTCCAGCGCGCGTTCCGGCGGATCGCGGCCGCGACGCCCGGCCAATACCGCAGCGCGACGAGTTGAGCGGCGAGCTGAGTGGCGAGTTGAGCGGCGAGCCGGGCGGGGCGCGCCCTACGTGTCGAGCAGAAAGAGTGCGCTGCCCGCGAGCAGCAGCGCCATCAGCCGGTTGAACACGCGCATCCTCCGCGCGTTCGCGAGCCTGTGCCGCAGCGATGCGCCGGCATACCCCCAGCACGCGATCGACGCGAAACAGATCACGAGATACAGCGCGGCGAACTGCCAGACCTGCGCGCGGTCGCCGTCGGCCGCGTATGCGCCCATCGCGGCCACGCACGCGAGCCATGCCTTCGGATTGAGCCACTGCATCGCGGCGCCGGACGCCGCCGACGGGCCGGCCACGTCCGGGTCGGCCGACAGCCGGCCGTCGTCGAGCGCGAGCCGCAGCGCCAGGTAGAGCAGGAACGCGATCCCCGACCATTGCGTGGCCGTCGTCAGCATCGGCCAGCGCGCGAGCGCCGCGTGCAGCCCGAGGCCGATCAGCAGGAACAGCGCGACGAAGCCGAGCGTCGCGCCGGCCGCATACCGCAGGCTTGCGCCGAGACCGTGGCGCGCGCCCGCGCTGAGCGCGACGATGTTGACGGGACCGGGTGTGATCGACGACGCCAGCGCGAACGCGGCCATCGAAACCAGCATGCTCATTGAGTGCCTCCATGCGAATGTCAAAGTCGCATCGAGACTAAAGAAGCCGCGCGTGCCGGTATTGAAGAAAACTGCCCTCGGCGGCGCTGTCCGGATTCAGGCAACGCCGAACCGGGCACAGCGCTCAACGGTGCTCGAAAGTCGTTGGACGCAGGCGTTGCAACCGAAGGCATCGAGTCTCACATCACGGATGAGCGGCCGCCGCGAGCGCGTCGAACGCGTCGGCTTCCGGAAGCCGACGCCATGACTCCGGGCCCGCGTCGATTTCCTCGACCGTCAGCAGGCACGCATCGAGTTCGCGACGCAAGCGATCGTGATCGACCGACTGCCCGATGAACACGATCTCCTGCCGACAATCCCCTGCGGGCTCCTCCCATTTTTTCAGCACGCCGTCGCGGCGATAGTCGTCGTGCGGCCAGTCCGACTGCGGGATGAATCGCCACCATCGCCCAACGTAACCCCACTGGAACGCGCCGCCCGTCTGCACGAGCATGGCGATCTCGGCATGGCGGTGCGCTGCCCAGACATAACCCTTGCAGCGAAGCAGTCGGCCGTTGTCCCACGGACGACGCAGCCATGCGAGCAGGCGCGCCGGATGAAACGGCGCACGTTCGCGATAGGTCCACGACGCGATCCCGTACGCATCCGATTCCGAGGGGCGTTCGTCGACCTGCATGCGCTGCATCCATCCCGGCGATTCGACGAGCGCCGGCAGATCGAAGCGCCGGGTATCGAGCACGTCTGACGGATCGACCTTGCCGTGCTGCATCGGCAGGATTCGCGCAGATGGATTCAGCGACGCAAGAATCGCGCGCAGCCGGTCGAAACCCGCGTGGCCGATCCGGTCGAGACGGCTCACGAGGATCACGTTCGCGTATTCGACTTGCTCGAGCAGCAGGTCCGACAGCTTGCGCGGCGGACCGGAATTGCCGTCGCTCGCGAGCGCCGCGTCGTGCGCGACCGGTTCGGCCGACGCGATCATGTCCTCGAACGTCTCGCCGTCGACCACCGTGACGAGCGTGTCCAGCCGTGCCAGCTCGCTCAGGCTGAAACCGTCCCGATCGAGAAACGCAAACGTCTCCGCGACCGGCATCGGCTCCGAGATGCCGGTCGATTCGATCAGCAGATAATCGAAACGACGCTGCCGCGCGAGCGTGCTGATCTGCTCCAGCAGATCGGCGCGCAGCGTGCAGCAGATGCAGCCGTTGCTCATCTCGACCAGTTCGTCCTCGCCTCGATGCAGCTCGACGTTGCGCCGCACATCGTCGGCGTCGATGTTCACTTCGCTCATGTCGTTGACGATCACGGCGACCTTCAGTCCTGCGCGATTGCGCAGGATGTGGTTCAGCAACGTCGTTTTCCCGGCGCCGAGGAAGCCGGACAGCACGGTGACCGGAATCCTCGGGCCAGGGGCGGCCGGCGCGCCTGGCTTCCCCGGCGTCGTCATGCGCTTTGCCCGGACGCGCGATCCAGGTAGCCTTCGAACAGGTCGACCACGACGTAACCGTCGTCGGCGGCGTCGCCCCACAGATCCTTCACGCGGAACTCGACATGGTAGGTCGGCTGATGGGCGGCGCCGGTGTCGCCGTGGCCGATCGCGTCCGGGAAGGGCCACGATTCGGTCGTCCGGTGCAGCACGACGCCTTCCTTGCCGCGAACGTAGCCAGGCGCGCGGATGTGCCCGCTGACGTATTCGTCGCGAACGACGACACGCTCGCCGACCTCGAACCGCGTCGAGTCGGGCGGTGCCGCCCGGCCGCCGGATGTCGGCGGGTTCGCGAGCCGGAAATGCGAACCGAGCGCGCGGTCTAGTTCGTCCTGCGTGAGCACGCCGGTTTCGACGAGCAATGTCGCCGTCGCGATCACGTAGCGCTCGTAGTAGCGCGTGCCGACATGTTGGCGCACGTCGATGCGTTCGACCGCGTGACGTACCTCGTCGACGCTGAATTTTTTCAGTTGGTCCACGCCGACGAACATCAGGCTGTACGCGAGATGTTCCCAGTCTTCCTTGAAGACCGGCTTGTAGCCGAGACTGTTGATCGTATGCGGCACCGGGCCGAAACCCTGGAATCCGCCGAGGTCGTGAAAGCCGTCCATATGTGATCTCCGAGATGAAGGTCGAGAGCGAAACGGGGTGGGAGTCAGCGCGCGCGCGGCAGCGCCACGCCGATCAGCACGTCCTTCGTGACGAGCGTGCGCAGTTGTTCCTCGGTCATGTGCTCGCTGCCGGCCGGCCGCACGGGCAGCACGAGATAGCGGCTTTCGGCGGTCGTATCCCAGACCTTCACGACGACGTCGTCGGGCAGGTCGGTGCCGAGCTCGCGCAGCACCGTGCGGCCCTCGCGGACGAGCCGCGCACGATATTCGAAGCCCTTGTACCACTCGGGCGGCAGCCCGAGCACCGGCCAGTTCGTGCATGAGCACAGGCTGCAGACGATCACGTTCTTCAGCGTGGGCGTGTCTTCGAGCGCGACGATGTACTCGCCCTGCGGGCCGGTGTAGCCGAACTGCGCGCACGCGGCCGTGCCGTCCTTCAGCAGCAGTTCGCGAAACGCCGGGTCGACCCACGCACGCGCGACGATGCGCGCGCCGTTGGCCGGATCCCAGGTCGTGGACATCAGCTCGGTCAAGCCTTCGATATAGCCGTCGGGGATCAGGTTCTTCTCTTTCATCACGCGAAACAGCGCCCAGGCACGTTCGCCGGGCGTCGAGGCTGTTTCCGCGGAAGGGGTCGCGCTCATCGTGGGGTTCCTTGTCGTGGTTCGGGTTGACCGCCGCCATCGCGGTGGTATTGCCGTGACGGGGCGTGGACGCGTGGTGTCGGTCACGCTCGACGAGCAGGGTAAGAAGAG
The DNA here is from genome assembly GCF_003294055.1 of Burkholderia reimsis. Lineage (NCBI taxonomy): Bacteria > Pseudomonadati > Pseudomonadota > Betaproteobacteria > Burkholderiales > Burkholderiaceae > Burkholderia > Burkholderia reimsis. Next base: position 81,656 of record NZ_QMFZ01000005.1, on the reverse strand, counting down.
AAAAAGCGCGGTTCTTTGCCGGCACGGATCGGAAACTGTGCTGAGACGGCCCCGTGGCGCGGCATGGGACCGACGCATCACGGATGCACGGAGACGGGCGGCGATCGGCGGCAATTGGTGGGGCGCCCGGCACGAAAACGGTGGCAGCCGGCGCACGTTTTGCGACCGTTGCATGACATCGGAGGCGCAGGTCCGCCACAGCCAATTTCTTGTTCCGCCGGAAAACAGAACTGCGGATTTTGCCTTCCTATTCTCATCCTCAAGCGACGGCCGTTCGATGTCGCGAATCGCCGGCATCCCCGATGTACCGGCGGAACAACAGTCGGCCAGCATCCCGCGATTCCACCCTCCGGCGACGGTTCCCGTTCGTCGTGCGTCGAGCGTGGCGGTGTCTGCGCAACCAGGTGAGGAGCATGATGGACAACGTCAACAGAATGAAACTGAAGCGAATCGCGCGCTGGATCGGCTTGTCGCTGATCGCCGTCGCATCGCATTACGCGGGCGCGGTCGAGGTCGATCCCGGCGACTATGAGCAGTATCCGGCCGGCGCGACGATCGGCGTGCTGTACTACAACTATTCCGCGACGAACGCCTACTACGCGAACGGCCACCGGACGTCGGATTTCGACCTGCAGTCGAATGTCGGCATCGCCCGCCTGCTGCATGTGTTCCAGCTCACCGACAGGCTCACGATCGATCCGCAGGTGTTGCTGCCGTTCGGTCATATCAGCAGCTTCGGCAACGCCGGCGCGCTTGGCAGTACGAACGGTGTCGGCGACGTGATCCTGACCGCACCGTTGAAATTCCGCCTGAACGAAGCGAAGGACGTCGTTGCCGCGACGGTCTACGTCTACGCGCCGACCGGGAGCTACGACCAGAACCGCGGTCTCAATCTCGGCGCCAACCGCTGGTCGCTCGATTTCCAGGCGGCCTACGTCAAGCACTTTTCGCCGCAGTGGGCACTCGATCTCGTCGGCGACGCGATCTGGTACGGCAACAACACGTCGTATGGCGCGAACGGTGCGACGCTGCATCAGCGGATGAGCTACAGCGCACAGGCGATGGTGCGTTACATGCCCGATCCGGGCACGTCGCTCGGGATCGGCATCACGCAGCTCTGGGGCGGTGAAACGAGCGTGGACGGCGCGGACAACAACGACGCGCTGCGCACGACGCGCCTGCGGATCACCGCGGCGAAGTTCGTGACGAAGGCCGACCAGGTGCAAATCCAGCTCGGCACCGACCTCAGCGTGCGCAACGGTCCGAAGAACAGTGTGCTCGCCGGCCTGCGTTACGCGCACATCTTCTGACCACCCGCCTGCGCCGGGACAAGGCCGGTGCATGTCGCTCCTTCCCCACGTCGATACCTCGACACCCGATTCCCTTTCCAGAGAGGTCATGCATGGAATCCGCCATCGACAAACACCTGGTCTGCCCGCGGACGCTGTCGCGCCGCGTCGCCGATGACTACCAGCCGCCGTTCCCGATGTACGTCGCCCGGGCCGCCGAAGACCTGAGCCAGGTCGTGATGGGCTATTTCGGCGTGCAATACAGCGGCGCCGACAAGCGCGCGGCGGCACTGGCCGCGTTGCGCGGGATCGTCGCCGATTTCGGTGTGCAGGACGGCCCGAACAACTTCGATCTGACGCAACACACCGACGACCAGGGTTACGAGAACCTGATCGCCGTCGGCTACTGGCGCGATCCGGCCGCGTATGCGCGCTGGATTGCGTCGCCAGCCCTCGTCGAATGGTGGACCTCCGACGCACGCCTCGCGGACGGCATCGGCTACTTCCGGGAAATCGTCGCGCCGCGCGCCGAGCAGTTCGAGACGCTCTACGCATTCACGAACGATTTCCCCGGTGTCGGCGCGATCATGGACGGCGTCAGCGGCGAGATCGAGGAGCACGGCTACTGGGGATCGATGCGCGACCGGTTCCCGATCTCGCAGACGGACTGGATGCGCGCGGACGGCGAGTTGCGCATCGTCGAGGGCGATCCGGCCCGCGGCGGCCGCGTGGTCGTGCTGGCGCACGACAACATCGCGCTGATTCGCTCCGGCCAGGACTGGCGCGCGGCCGAGCACGACGAGCGCCGACTGTATCTCGAGGAGATCGAGCCGACGCTGCGCAGCGGAATGGACTTCCTGCGCGACAACGGCACGGACGTCGGCTGCTACAGCAACCGCTACGTGCGCTCGATCGATCTCGACGGCAACGTGCTCGACGAGAGCTACAACATCGGCCACTGGCGCTCGCTCGACCGCCTCGAACGATGGGCCGAATCCCATCCGACGCACCTGCGGATCTTCGTCACGTTCTTCCGCGTCGTTACCGGGCTGTCGAAACTGCGGCTGTATCACGAGGTTTCCGTCTTCGACGCGAAGCATCAGGTCTACGAATACGTGAACTGCCATCCGCGCACCGGGATGATGCGCGACGCCGTCGCCATCGCCCGCTGAATCCCGCCGGCACCGCCGGGGCCGGCGGTGCCGCTTACCGAACTGGAGAACGTCGATGGCCATCAAACGCCCGACCCGCGAACAACTGTCCGATATGGCAGCCGGCTTCGGCTTTCATCTCGATTCCCGGCAACTCGCCGAATACGACGATGCCCTGCAGGCGAACTTCGACGCCTACGATGCGATCGACGCGCTGCCCGACTATTTGCCCGTCGTCGCGTATCCGCGCACGCCCGGCTACCGCCCGGAAGGCGACGAGAACCGCTACGGCGCGTGGGCGCGCAAGAGCACGATCCACGGCGCCGCCGACGGCAAGCTGCGCGGCAGGACGGTGGTCGTGAAAGACAACATCTGCGTCGCCGGCGTACCGATGCGCAATGGCTCGACCACGTTCGAGGGCTACGTGCCCGACGTCGATGCGACCGTCGTCACGCGGGTGCTCGACGCCGGCGGCACGATCGCCGGCAAGTCGACCTGCGAGTACTACTGCTTTTCCGGCGGCTCGCACACGAGCGCGTCGGGGCCGGTGCACAATCCGCGCAAGGCAGGGCACTCGTCCGGCGGCTCGTCGTCGGGCAGCGGCGCGCTGGTCGCGAGCGGCGAGGTCGACATGGCGCTCGGCGGCGACCAGGGCGGCTCGGTGCGGATCCCGTCCGCCTATTGCGGCATCTACGGGATGAAGCCGACGCACGGGCTCGTGCCGTACACCGGCGCGATGCCGATCGAGGCAACCGTCGATCACCTGGGGCCGATGACGGGCAACGTGCTCGACAACGCGCTGCTGCTCGACGTGATCGCGGGCGACGACGGGCTCGATCCGCGCCAACGGACGTTGCCGCCGCGCGCCGACTATCTCGGCGCGATCCGCGACGGCATCGCGGGATTGCGGATCGGCATCCTGCGCGAGGCGTTCGGGCTTGCCAATTCGGAGAAAGTGGTCGACGAGGCCGTGCTGGCCGCCACGCAGCGGTTGCGCAAGCTGGGCGCGCGCGTCGAAGAAGTGTCGGTGCCGCTGCATGCGGCCGGCACCGCGATCTGGCTGCCGATTGCGGCCGAGGGCGCGACGCAGCAGATGATGAAGGGCAACAGCCACGGTTTCAACTGGGGCGGCCTGTACGTGACCGGCATGATCGATCATCACGCGGGCTGGCGCGAGCGCGCCGACGAGTTGCCGGATACCGTGAAGGTGACGATGCTGCTGGGCGAATACTTCACGAGCCGGTATCGCGGGCGTTACTACGCGAAGTGCCAGAACCTCGCACGGCGCTTGCGATCGGCTTACGACGCGGCGCTGCAATCGTATGACGTACTGGTGATGCCGACCGTACCGATGCGCGCGTCGAAGCTGCCGGAGCCCGGTTGCGCGATGTCCGAGTCGCTGACGCGGGCGTTCGAGATGCTCGCGAATACCGCGCCGTTCGACGTGTCCGGGCATCCGGCAATGTCGCTGCCGTGCGGGGTAGCCGACGATCTGCCGATCGGGCTGCAACTGGTCGGGCGCCGTTTCGACGAGGCGACGCTCTACCGCGTTGCGTATGCGTATGAACATTCGTCCGACTGGCGTCGGACGACGTGCGCATGACATGTCCGGAGCGGTAGCATGCCGCCGCTGCGCCGCGTGCCGGTTCGACCGGCCATGCGGCGTACGCGGTCAGCGATTGGACAATGCGCTTTTGAACGGGCACGCTGTCGGCTGCGTGTTTGCTAATCCATGTGGGGCACGACCATGACGATGCGTCCTCTCCCGCGCGCCGCAAGCGGCGACGCGCCCGGTCCGGCGTCCGGCAGCCCGCTGGACGAACGGACGAACGCGGCCATCGAGGTGCCGATCGACGGCTCGGTCAGCCAGCGTATCGAATTCTGGCGCGAGACGATTCTGCGCCTGTTCGCGGACGTGCAGATCGCGGCCGTGCAGAAAGCCGATTTCTTCGGCCGAGTGCGGCAGCGCAAGTGCGAAAAGATGCGAATCTCGGAAATCCACGCGAGCGAGCAGGCCGTGATCCGGCGTTATCGCCAGGCGCGCAGCGAGTACGAAGACAAGTATTTCGGGGTCTTGATGCTCGAGGGCAGCCAGTCGGTCGAACAGGACGGCAAGATCGTCACGCTGCATCCCGGGGATTTCGCGATCTACGACGCGACCCGGCCTCATCACCTGCAGTTCGGCCAGTCGTGGCGCGAGATCGTCGTCAGCATTCCCCGCGCGACGCTGAACCAGCTCGTCGTCGGGATGGAGCACCGCACGGCGTGCCCGACGCAAACCGGAGACGGCGTCGGCAGCGTCATGCGTGCGTTTCTCGAGCAGATGTCGTCGCAGATCCGCAGTGTGACCGAGGACGAGATGCGGCAGTTGTCGGATACCGCGATCACGCTGATCGCGATGACGCTTGGGGGCATGCAACGCAACGACCTCGCGCAATCGAGGATGAAGGCGTTGACACTGACGCGTGTGAAGCGGCATGTGCTCGAGCACCTGCATGATCCGGAGCTGAACCCGATGATGATCGAGCGCTCGATCGGGATTTCGTCGCGGTACATCAACAAGCTCTTCGAGGCCGAGGAGACGTCGCTGATGCGTCACGTGTGGAACCTGCGGCTCGAACGGTGCGCGCAGGATCTCGCGAATCCGCAATGCGCGTCGCTGCGCGTGTCCGACGTCGCATTGCGCTGGGGATTCAACGACATGTCGCATTTCAGTCGCGTGTTTCGCGAGCGGTTTGCGATGTCGCCGCGGGCGTGGCGCGAGCAGGGCGGCAAGCCGCGCGCGTAATGCGTCCCGCGCCGCGTTCGTGGCCGGCAAGCGCCGATCGGAGGCGGCCGGACGTCGACAGGCGCAGCCGCCGTCAGTGCAGCGCCCGCGGCGCGTGCGACGGCCGCGAACCGGTGGAGTCGACCACGCCGGTTGCGTCGGTTGCATCGGTTGCATCTCCCGCGCGCAGCGGTCCGCCCGCGCAGGGTTCCGTCGATACCGAGAAGCCGAACGTGTTGACGCCGCCCGAACACGCGACGAATACGCTGCCGCCGTGCATCTCGGCGACGGCCTTGACGATCGACAGCCCGAGCCCGTGGTTCTCCTTGCTGTTCGCGCGGGCTTCCTCGAGCCGGTAGAAGCGTTCGAACACGTGCGAGCGCTGCACCGGATCGATCGGCTCGCCGGGGTTCGACACGGCCATCTCGACGAGCGTGTCGCGGCGCGTGATCGTCACGTGCAACGTCGCGCCGGGCGCGGAATGCTGGATCGCGTTGATCAGCAGGTTCGTCATCGCGCGGCGGAACAGCGACGGATCGACGGCGGCGCGCGCATCGCCGTGCAGTTCGGCGTGCAACTGCGCCTCGTCGAGCGGGATTTCGAGGAAGTCGAGCATGCGCCGCACCTCGTCGGCGAGCGACACGTCCTTCAGGTCGGTCGCCCGTTCGCCGCGGTCGCTGCGCGACAGGAACAGCATGTCGTTGATGATCACGCGCAGCCGCTCGAATTCCTCGAGGTTCGACTGCAGCGTCTGCCGCATCCGCTCGACGGTGCGGTCGCGGCTGGTCAGCGCGACCTGGGTCTGGCCGATCAGGATGCTGATCGGCGTGCGCAGTTCGTGCGCGACGTCCGCGTTGAACGCCTCGAGCCGCGCGTAGGTCTGCTGGATGCGATCGAGCGCGCCGTTGAACGACGTGGCGAGGTCGCGCAGCTCGGCCGGCAGCGCGTCGGTGTGCAGCCGCTGGCGGCGGTTCGCGAGGCTGATGGCCGATGCATCCTGCGACAGCCGGTCGAGCGGCGCGAGCCCGAAGCGGGCCACCGCGCGGCTCAGCAGCAGCGTGATGATCGTCGCGATCGTGATCAGCCCGGCGAGCGTCCAGCCGAAGCGGCGCAGCATCCGCTGCGTGCGCTCGCACGAGCTGGCGACGATCAGCCTCAGTGTCGGCCGCTCGCCGTTGCCGGCCACCGTGACGGTCTTCGTCATCACGTCGTAGCTGCTGTCGTTCAGCGCGTAGCGCTGGAATGCGCCGAACGGCGCGCCGACGGGCACGCCGTCGACGGGCTTGCCGAACCGGAAATCCGGATTCGTGCTGTCGACCTGGTAGCGCGTCGAGCCGTCGGGCGGTTCGAGATCGGCGAGCTTTTCCTGCATGAGGCGCCCGCGTTCGGACGTGAGCGCGTGCGACACGATCATCTCGGCGACCTTGGTGCGCGTATCGAGCGTCGCGCGCAGCTCGGCGAACAGCTGGCGCTCCATCATCACGAACAGCCCGCAGCCCACCAGCGTGAACACGAGCAGCGACACGATGCCGAACATCGCCGACAGCCGCAGGACGATCGAGCGTTTCATGCCGGCCTCTCGGTATCGCCGTCCTCGCGCGCCTCGAGCACGTAGCCCATCCCGCGGATCGTATGCAGCAGCTTGTCCGCGAACGGGCCGTCGAGTTTCGCGCGCAGCCGCTTGATCGCCGTCTCGACGACGTTCGCGTTGCTGTCGAAGTTCACGTCCCACACGAGTTCGGCGATGGTCGTCTTCGACAGTACCTCGCCGCTGCGCCGCGCGAGCACGCCGAGCAGCTGGAATTCCTGCGCGGTCAGGTCGAGCCGCGTGCCGTCGCGGGTCGCGCGGCGGCCGATCAGGTCGACCCGCAGGTCGCCGATCGAGATCAGCGTCGATTCCTGCACGCGCGCGCGGCGCGTCAGCGCGCGCAGCCGCTCGATCAGCTCGAGGAACGAGAACGGCTTGGTCAGGTAGTCGTCGGCGCCGCCGCGCAAGCCCCGCACGCGGTCGTCGACGCGGTCGCGCGCGGTCAGCATGATGACGGGCGTCTGCTTCTGCGCGCGCAACGCACGCAGCACGCCGAAGCCGTCGAGCTTCGGCAGCATCACGTCGAGCACGACCACGTCGTAGTCGAATTCGACGGCTTTCCACGCGCCGTCCTCGCCGTCGAGCGCGGTATCGACGACCCAGCCTTCCTCGGTCAGGCCGCTCTTCAGGTATTCGACGACTTTCGGTTCGTCTTCGACGATCAGGACTTTCATGTTCGAATCCGTTGTCCGCGTAATCCGGTTAAGGGCCCGGGGGCGCTGGCGCCGGTGCCGGGGCTGCGGCGACCTCGGCCGGCGCCGGGCCGCTTGCCGCCTGGCCGTCCCAGCCGCCGCCGAGCGCCTTCGCGAGAAACACGACGAGCGCCGCGCGCTGGCCCTGGATCTGCACGGCCTGCCGCTCGCTCGTCAGCAACTGCTGCTCGGCCGTCAGCACGTCGATGAACGGCGTCAGGCCGCCCGCGTAACGATCCTGCGCGAGCGACACGAGCTTGCGCGCGTCGTCGACGGCCGAGGAGGCCTGCTGCGCGGCCTCGGCGAGCACCGACAATCCGGTGACCGCATTCTGCACCTCCTGGAACGCGGTGAGCACGGTCTGCCGGTAATTGGCCTGCGCGGCGACATAACCGGCCTGCGCGAAATCGACGCCGGCCTTCAGCTTGCCGCCTTCGAACAGCGGCTGGCTGAGCGACCCGCCGACCGACCACAGCAACGCCGGCACGGTGAACAGGCCGGCGAAGCGCGTCGCGTCCCAGCCGATGTCGGGCGACAGCATGATGCGCGGGAAATACGCGGCGCGCGCGACGCCGATCTGCGCGTTCGCGGCGGCCATCGCGCGCTCGGCCGACGCGACGTCGGGGCGCCGCTGCAGCACGTCGCTCGGCAGGCCGGTCGGCAGCGCGGGCGCGTTGATCGGCACGACGCGCGGCGTGATCGAGAAAGTGGGGGCCGGCGTGCCGACCAGCGTCGCGATCGCGGTTTCGACCTGCACGCGCTGCTGGAGCAGCAGCTGCGCCTGGGTGCGCGTCGCGTCGAGCTGCGCGCGCTGCTGCAGCAGGTCGAGGCCCGACACCGCGCCGAGGTCGTGCCGCGCGCTCACGTAGTCGAGCGCCTTCTGCTGCAGGTCGATCGAGCGCTTGACGACGTCGATCTCGGTGTCGAATTCGCGCAGCGCGAAATAGCTCGACGCGAGATCGGCGGTCAGTACCAGGCGCGCGTTCGCGAAATCGTCGCGCGCCTGTTCGGTGGTGGCCTGCGCCGATTCGACGCTGCGCCGCACGCGGCCGAACAGGTCGAGCTCGTAGCTGACGCTCGCGCCGACCTGGACGTCGTTCTGCACGGTCGACATGCTCTGCGTCGCGTAGTTGGTCTGCGGCCGGTCGGCCGAGATCTTGAAGCGCTGGCCGCTCGCGTTCAGGCCGACGGCCGGATACTGCGCCGAGGCGACCGACGCGAGCGTCGCCTTCGCCTGGTCGTAGCGCGCGGCGACGGCCTTCAGGTTCTGGTTGTTGCGCAGCGCTTCGGCTTCCAGCGCGTCGAGCTGCGGATCGCCGAACGCGGTCCACCATGCCGGGTCGAGCGGCGCGCGGGCCGGCGCGGCCGGGTGCCAGTACCCATCGGCCGGATCGAGCCGCCACGCGGCCGGCGTGGCGACGTCGGGCCGCTGGTAGTCGGGGCCGACCGTGCAGCCGGCGAGGGCGGCGGCGAGCGCAACGGCGGTGGCGGAGACGGCGGTGGGCCGCCGGCGGATGCGCATCGCGATCACGACTTCGCCTCCGCGGCGCTCGATGCCGGCTTCGCGGCCGGCGCCGAGACGATCACCTGATCGCCGTTGGCGAGCGCGTCGCTCGGGTTCGTGACGAGACGGTCGTTCGGCGTGAGCGGGCCGTCGACCTCGAGCGTCTGCCCGATCGTGCGCACGACCGTCACCTGTTTCAGGCGCACCTGGCCGTTCGCATCGACCGTCGCGACCGTCGGGCCTTCGGCGCGGAACAGCAACGTATTGGCCGGCACCTGCAGGCGGCCGACCGGCGTCATCGGCAACGTGGCCTGCACGTAGGCGCCGGGCAGCAGCCGTCCGTCCGGGTTCGGCAGCGTGATCTCGATCTGCAGCGAGCGCGTCGCGACGTCGATCGCCTCGGAGGTGCGCGTGATCGTCCCGTCGAACGTCCGGCCCGGCAGCTCGGCCTGCGCGACGCTCACGCGCTGGCCGACCTTCACCTGCTGCGCGTATGCCTGCGGCACCTGCACGTAGAGGCGCAGCCGGTCGGCCTGCACGACCGTGAACAGCGAACGCCCCGCGTTGCCGGAGCTGACGAGATCGCCGACGTCGACATTGCGCTGCGTGACGATCCCGTCGATCGGCGCGACGATCCGCTGGAAGCCTTTCAGTTCGGTGAGGCGGTGCATGTTCGCGTCGGCCGCGGCGAGGTTTGCGGTGCCCTGGTTGAACGCGCCTTGCCGGTCGTCGAGTTCCTGCTGCGAGACGGCATCGCGCTGGCGCAACTGCTGCGCGCGGTCGAACGACGTCTTCGCGAGCGCGAGCGCGGCTTGTGCCTGCTGGCGCTGCGCGGTGGCCTGCGCGAGTTCCTGGTTCAGCTCGGGCGTGTCGAGTTCGGCGAGCAGCTGGCCCTGCTTCACGTGCGCGCCGATGTCTGCCTGCCAGCGCAGCACGTAGCCGCTCGCGCGTGCGTAGATCGGCGCCTCGACGAAGCCGCGCAGCGTGCCGGGCAGCGACAGCTTGCCGCCGGTGGCCGCATCGACCGGATGCGCGACGGTCACGTACTGGCGCGTGTTCTGCTCGGCGACCGTGTCGAGCCGGTTGCGGTTCAGCACGTTGACGACGATCGTGCGCGCGGCGCCGGCGGCCAGCAGCACGCCGATCACGATCAGGACGATGCGTCCGCGTCGCGACACCGACGTGCGTGTCGGCAGGTGCATGCCGTGTTCGTCCACCTGGATGCCGACGGCGCTGTGATGTTTCTCTTCCATGAATTCAACCAATTCAACCGGGTAGTGGGCGAAAGAAAGTCAGTGTCCGGCGTGGCGCGCGCGCCGGCGGGCCAGCCGCGCATGCACGCCGCCGAACACGAGCGGCACGAACAGCAGCGTCGAAACGGTCGCGAACAGCAGCCCGCCGATCACCGCGCGGCCCAGCGGCGCGTTCTGCTCGGCGCCTTCGCCGAGACCGAGCGCCATCGGCACCATCCCGATGATCATCGCGAGCGCCGTCATCAGCACCGGCCGGATCCGTGTCGCGCCGGCCTCCAGCGCGGCCGTGAGCGGCGGCGCGCCGGCTTCGAGACGCTGGCGCGCGAACGACACGACCAGGATGCTGTTCGCGGTCGCGACGCCCACCGTCATGATCGCGCCCGTCAGCGCGGGCACACTCAGGTGCGTGCCGGTGATGAACAGCATCCACACGATGCCGGCGAGCGCGGCCGGCATCGCGCTGATGATGATCAGCGGGTCGAGCCACGACTGGAAATTGACGACGATCAGCAGGTAGACGAGCACGATCGCCATCGCGACGCCCGCGCCGAGGCCGAGGTACGACGTGCGCATCGTCTCGATCTGGCCGCGCATCGTCAGCTCGGTGCCGCGCGGCAGCGTCGCGCGCGCGTCCGACACGATGCGGTCGATCTCGCCCGCGACCGCGCCGAGGTCGCGGCCCTCGACGCTCACGTACACGTCGATCGCCGGGCGGATGTTGTAGTGCGTGATCACGGCCGGGTTCGCGGTGCTGCGCACCTGCACGAGGTTGCCGAGCAGTTGCAGCGGCATGCCGGTGCGGCCGCTCGCCGAGATCGGCGTGCCGAGCAGGTCGTCGACCGACGAGATGCTGTATTGCGGGGTCTGGATCTGCAGCGGGTACTGGACGCCGGTGCGCGGGTTGATCCAGAACGACGGCGTCGTCTGCGAGCTGCCGGACAGGGAGATCAGCATGTTCTGCGCGACGTTCTGCGCGGAGAGATTGAGCTGCTGCATGCGCGTACGGTCCATGTCGGCCAGCAGGGTCGGCTCGTCGTTGCGTTGCAGCACGTGCACGTCGACGGCGCCGGGGATTTGCCTGAACTTTTTCATCAGGCTGCTCGCGATAGTCATGTTACTCGCGAGATCGTTGCCGAGCACCTGCAGGTCGATCGCGGCCGGTTGGCCGAAGTTGAGGATCTGCGTGATGATGTCCGACGGCTGGAAGAAGAACTCGACGCCCGGGAAGCGCTCGGGCAGCACCGTGCGCAGTGCCTGCACGTAATGCTGGGTCGCGCGGTGGCCCGGTTTCAGCGCGATCAGCAGCTCGCCGTCGAGCGTGCCGATCGTGCCGGCGTTGCTGTACGACAGGTTGATGCCGCTCACCGGCAGGCCGAGGTTGTCGACGATCGCGCCGAGTTCGTCGGGCGGCACGGTTGCGCGGATCACGCGCTCGACCTGGTCGGCGAGGCGCGCGGTTTCCTCGATCCGGTAGCCGGTCGGCGCGCGCATGTGCAGGCGGATGTTGCCCGAATCGGCGTTCGGGAAGAAGTCGCGGCCGAGCACGAACACGAGGCCGGTCGACAGCACGCAGAAGCCGAGGAAGCACGTCGCGTAGAAGCGGCGGCGCACCAGCAGGATGCTGAGCAGCACGATGTACCACGCGCGCAGCCGCTCGAACGCTTCGTTGAACGCGTGATGGAGGCGTGCGAAGCGCGACGTCGAACGATCCGGGCCGGTGCTCGCCTGCTGCGGGCGGAACAGCAGCATCGCGAGCGTCGGCACGAGCGTGCGCGACAGCACGTACGACGCGAGCATCGCGAACACGACGGCTTCCGCGAGCGGCACGAACAGGAAACGCGCGACGCCCGTGAGGAAGAACATGGGCACGAACACGATGCAGATGCACAGCGTCGACACGAACGCGGGCACCGCGATCTCGCCCGCGCCTTCGAGGATCGCGTCGTGCAGGTTGGTGCCGAGATGCAGGTGCCGCTCGATGTTCTCGATCGTGACGGTCGCATCGTCGACGAGAATGCCGACCGCGAGCGCGAGCCCGCCGAGCGTCATGATGTTGATGGTCTCGCCGAGCGCGGACAGCGCGATCAGCGACGTGAAGATCGACAGCGGAATCGAGATCGCGATGATCAGCGTGCTGCGCCAGTTGCCGAGGAACAGCAGGATCATCATCGCGGTCAGCACGGCGGCGATCAGCGCTTCGTGGATCACGCCCTGGACGGCCGCGTCGACGAACACCGACTGGTCGAACAGCGGCGTGATCGTGAGCCCTTCGGGCAGCGTCGGGATCACCTTCGGCAGCAGCGCCTTCAGGTCCGACACGACCTTGAGCGTCGACGCGTCGCCGCTTTTCAGGATCGAGATGAGCACGCCGCGCTGGCCGTTCTGGCGCACGACGTTGGTCTGCGGCGCGAAACCGTCGCGTACCGATGCGACCTCGCGCAGATAGGTCGTCGCGCCGTTGACGGTCTGGACCGGCAGGTTGCTGATGTCGGCGACCGTATCGGCCGACGCGTTGGTGTCGATCCGGTATTCGGTCTGGCCCATCTTCGCGGTGCCGGTCGGCAGCACGAGGTTCTGCGCGTTGACCGCGTTGACGATGTCGGCGGGCGTGAGCCCCTTCGCGAGCAGCGCCTGCGGATCGAGGTCGATCGCGACCACGCGCGTGCGGCCGCCGTACGGGAACGGGATCTGCACGCCCGGCACCGTGATCAGCTGCGGGCGCAGGAAGTTGAGCGCGATGTCGGCGAGCGACTGTTCACTGAGCGTCTTGCTCGACAGCCCGAGCTGGATCACCGGGATGCTCGAGGCCGAATAGGTGATCACGAGCGGCGGCGTCGCGCCCTGCGGCATCTGCCGCACGATCGCCTGCGCGGACGAGACCGTCTGCGCGATCGCCGTCTGCACGTTCGCGCCCGGCTGCAGGAACACCTTCACGACCGCGATGCCGGGCAGCGACGTCGATTCGACGTGCTGGATGTTGTTGACGGTCGTCGTCAGGATGCGCTCATGCACGGACGTGATGCGGTTCGTCATCTCCGTCGCGGAGAAGCCGCTGTAATTCCAGATGACGCTGATCACGGGGATGTTGATCGCGGGCAGCACGTCGACCGGCGTGCGCATCAGCGCAAGCGGGGTGGCCAGCACGATCATGATGGCCATGACGATGAACGTGTAGGGGCGCCTGAGCGCAAGATTGACGATCCACATGGAGGCAGCGGGACAGGCGGTGATCAGGCGTCGGTAAAGGGAACTCGAATGATAGGCGTCGGCGTGGAACGGGTTACTGTCGCGAAACTGGCGGAATTGTCAGGTTGCGGCGGGGCGGCCCGGTGCCGATTCGGCAGAGGAAACGCCGCGCGGCGCGCCGGCCGCAAAACGGTCGGAAAACGGTCGCGATACCGGACGGGCCGGCTGCGCCTGCGGCGGTTCCGCTCATGGGCCCGTGTTCAGATCTGCTCCATCCCGACACGCGCGAGCGCACCGAGGTCGACGACGTCGATCTGGTTGTAGGCGAGCCGCAGCACGCCGAGTTTCTCGAGCTGCTGTAGCGCCTGGTTGATCCGCTGCCGCGACACGCCGACGAGCATCCCCAGTTCCTCCTGCGAGATCGACAGCGACGGGCCGGTGTCCGGGTACAGGTCGGGATTGAACAGCTGCGCGAGCGACTGCGCGACGCGTGCGTCGACGTCCAGCAGCCGGCTGTTCTGGATCGACGCGATGAATTCGCCCATCCGGTTGTTCAGCTGGTGAATCACGAAGCGCGTAAACGGCAGGCTCGTGTCGAGCAGCGCGTGGAACGTGTCGACCGGCACGAACAGCACGGTCGAGCGCTGGATCGCGACGACCTCGTACTTGCGCAGCTCGCGCTTGATCACGCTGCCTTCGCCGAACCAGCCGCCCGACGGTACGCCAGAGAACGTGCAGCCGCGCCCGGACGCATTGAAGATCGCGAGCTTCAGCAGCCCGCGGTGCACGCCGATCCAGTATTCGGACGGCGCGAGCCGATGGGCGATCACGTCGCCGGCCTCGCACTGCTCGACGCGCGATTGCGCGAGCACGAGCGCCTGGTGTTCGGGCGCGAGCGTGCGGAACCACGCGCACTGGCCGAACAGCGTGGACAGCGCCGGCAGCGGGCCCGGTGCGGAAAGGGCGTCGGCCGGGTGGACGGGCGCGTCGGGCGGTGCGGCGAGAGGGTCGTGCATGGGTGCGGGTTTGCGAGGATAGGGATAACGCGCAGCGCGGGAAAGGCACTCTGTCGTTTCGATGACAGACGGCTCACAATAGCGCCCGTTAGGCTGTCGGCAATTGAACCACATCAAAACGATCCGGGGTGGATCCACCCCGGTCGACAGGACACGGGAGACAGGATCATGACGCAGATGTTCGAGGCCGGACTCGGCCGCCGCGACGCCAATTACGTGCCGCTCACCCCGATCGACTTCCTGGTCAGGACGGCCGAAGTCTACGGCGAGCGCCTCGCGATCGTGCACGGCGACGTGCGGCGCACCTGGGGCGAGACCTACACGCGCGCGAAGCAGCTGGCGAGCGCGCTCGCGCGGCTCGGCGTCGGCCGCGGCGACACGGTCGCGGCGATGCTGCCGAACATCCCGGCGATGGTCGAGGCGCACTTCGGCGTGCCGATGGCCGGCGCCGTGCTGAACACGATCAACACGCGGCTCGACGTGTCGTCGGTGCTGTTCATGCTGCGCCATGGCGAGGCGAAGGTGCTGATCGTCGACACGGAATATGCGGAATTCGCGCATCGCGCGGCGCTCGAGGTGCCGGGCCTGAAGATCGTCAGCGTGGCCGAAGCGATGCCGGCGGACCCCGCCCGCTTCGCGGGCGCGACCGACTACGAGGCGCTCGTTGCAAGCGGCGACGCCGGCTACGCGTGGACCCCGCCCGCCGACGAATGGGACGCGATTGCGCTGAACTACACGTCCGGCACGACCGGCGATCCGAAGGGCGTCGTCTACCACCATCGCGGCGCGTATCTCGCGGCGATCAGCAACATCCTCGAATGGGACATGCCGAAGCACGCCGTCTACCTGTGGACGCTGCCGATGTTCCACTGCAACGGCTGGTGCTTCCCGTGGGCCGTCGCGGCACGCGCGGGCGTGAACGTCTGCCTGCGCAAGTTCGATGCGAAGACGGTGTTCGACCTGATTCGCCGCGAACGCATCACACACTACTGCGGTGCGCCGATCGTGCAGAGCGCGATCGCGAACGCGCCGGCCGAATTCCGCGCAGGCATCGACCACACGGTGCACGCGATGGTGGCGGGCGCGGCGCCCGCGCCGGCCGTGATCGCGAAGATGAAGGAGATCGGCTTCGACCTGCTGCACGTGTACGGGCTGACCGAGGTCTATGGCCCGGCGACCGTGTGCGCGAAGCAGGCGCATTGGGAGGAACTGCCCGATGAGGAGCGTGCGCGGCTCAATGCGCGCCAGGGCGTGCGCTACCACCTGGAAGCGGGCGCGACGGTGCTCGATCCCGACACGATGGCGCCGGTGCCGGCCGACGGCGAGACGCTCGGCGAGATCATGTTCCGCGGCAACATCTGCATGAAGGGCTACCTGAAAAACCCGAAGGCGACCGACGACGCGTTCCACGGCGGCTGGTTCCATACCGGCGATCTCGCGGTGCTGACGCCGGACGGCTATATCCGGATCAAGGATCGCAAGAAGGACATCATCATCTCGGGCGGCGAGAACATCTCGAGCATCGAGGTCGAGGATGCGCTGTACCGGCATCCGGCCGTCGCGGTCGCCGCCGTCGTCGCGATGCCCGACCCGAAATGGGGCGAGGTGCCGTGCGCGTTCGTCGAGCTGCGCGAAGGCGCGAGCGCGACCGAAGAGGAGATCGTCGCGCATTGCCGGCAGTTGCTCGCGGGCTTCAAGGTGCCGAAGGTCGTGCGGTTCGGCGAGCTGCCGAAGACGTCCACCGGCAAGATCCAGAAATTCCAGCTGCGCAACGCGGTCGGCTCGGACAAGGCGATCGACCTGGCGGGCGACAAGAAGTAGGCGGGTTGCCCGGCCCTGGCCGATCGTCCGTCGTCCATCGTCCGCTCCGGTCACGCGTCCCGCTCGAGGCGGAACACGCTGACCGCGTCCGCCAGCTGCGCGGCCTGGTCGCGCAGCGCGACGGCCGCGCGTTCGGCGTCCGAGATCAGCGAGGCATTCCGCTGGGTCGCGTCGCCGATCTGCGTGACGGCCAGGTTCACCTGTTCGATGCCGGTCGATTGTTCGCGCGACGCGGCGCTGATCTCGCCGATCAGCGTGCTGACCTGGTCGACGCGCGCGACGATGTCGCGCATGGTGCCGCGCGCGGCGTCCGCGATCCGGTAACCCTGTTCGACGGTCGTCGACGATTCGGCGCTCAGCGCGTCGATCTCCTTCACGGCAGCCGCGCTGCGCTGCGCGAGCGTGCGCACCTCGGCCGCGACCACCGCGAAGCCCTTGCCGTGTTCGCCCGCGCGCGCGGCCTCGACGGCCGCGTTCAGCGCCAGGATGTTGGTCTGGAACGCGATGCCCTCGATCGTGCCCGTGATCTCGGCGATCCGGCGTGTTGCGCGGCCGATGTCGTCCATCGTCGCGACCACGCGCTGCACCGCGGCGTCGCCGTTCGTCGCGGCGGCCGACGCGTGGGCGACCAGCGCGTTGGCCTGCGCCGCGTGCTCGGCGCTCTGCTGCACGGCGGCGGTGATCTGCTCCATGCTGGCCGCGGTCTGTTCGACGCTGCTCGCCTGCGTCGCGATCCGCGCGGCCATGTCACCGCTGCCGGCCGCGATGTCGACCGTGCCGCGCGCGATGTCGGCCGAGCTGTTGCGCACCTGCTCGACGATCCGGGCGAGGCCGTCGCCGATCCCGTCGACGGCCTGCACGAGCCGGCCGATCTCGTCGTTGCCGGCGTGGCCCGCGTTGCCGCGCATGGCTGCGTCATCGCGGATGCGCACGCTGAGATCGCCCGCCGCATAACGCTCGGAGGCGCGTGCCGCCGCATCGAGCGGCCGGCTCACGACACGGCGGACCACGATGACGAACAGCGTCGCGAACGCGGCGACGAGCAACGCGCCGATCATCAGGAAGCGGTTGCGGGTGGCGCGCATGCCGGCGAGCAGTTCGTCGTCGAGCGCGATGCCGCCGACGAGCCATTGCCACTGCGGAATCGTCGTGAACGATACGAATTTCGCGGTGGGCCCGCTGTCGTGCGCGGCCGGGTCGGTCGACGTGTAGGCAAGCCGTCCCGTGCCGGCCGCGAGCATCTGCGCGTAGGGCGCGCGCGTGTCGTCGGCGGGCGCGCCGGCCGCATCGGGATGCACGACGAAGGTGCCGCGCGACGGGCCCTGCGATGCGTCGAGCACGAAGTAGTAGCCGTTGCTGCCGATCTTCAGCGAGCGGATGCCGTCTTCGACGAGCTTGAGCTCGGCGCCGATGTCCAGGCCGACGAACAGCGCGCCGATCACGCGGCCGGTCGCGTCGGTCACCGGCTTGTATTGCGTGATGTACGGCCGCCCGAACAGCTTCGCGAGGCCCGTGTACACGCGTCCGGCGACGAGCGGCGCGTACGCGGGGCCCGCACGGTCGAGCTTCGTGCCGACGGCGCGCGCGCCGTCCTGCTTCTTCAGCGACGTCGTGATGCGCACGAAATCGTCGCCGTCGCGCGCGAAGACCGTCGCGATCGCGCCGCTTTTCCTCAGGAACTGGTCGGGAATCGAATAGTCGAGGTCGAGCGGCTGGCCGCCCGCGACGAGCGTCGGCGCGGCGACGCCGCCGATGTCGACGGTGCGCGCCGGGTCGAGCGAGAACTCGGCCGGCAGGAAGCTCGCGAACAGCGACATCGAGCGATCGGCTTCGGCGGTCAGCGCCTTGTCGAACAGGTCGACCATCGCGCGGATCGACTGCTCGTTGTCGGCGATCCGCAGGTGTGCCTCTTCGGCGAGTTGCCGGCCGGCGAAATGGGCGAGCGTCCATGCGAACACGGTAAACAGCAGGGCGACGAGCGCGCACGCCAGCGCGGCAAGACGCGCGCCGACGCTCACCCGGCCCAATTGGGTCAATCTCATGAAACTTCCTGAGTGGGGAGGGAGAGGGGCGGAACGCACGCGTCACCGCTGATCGACCGTTTAATACGGCAGCAGCGGCGAATTCTTTAGCGGCGCGTCGTCGATGGCGACGCCGACAGGTGCGGCGGGAACGCGGGTGTCAGTGCGCGACGAGCCACGCGACGGCCAGGTAACGGCCGACCTTCGCGATCGTCACGATCGCGAGAAAGCTCGGCAACGGCTCGCGCAGCACGCCGGCGATCATCGTCAGCGGATCGCCGATTACGGGCGCCCAGCTGAGCAGCAGCGACCAGCGGCCGTAGCGCGCATACCAGCGCTCGGCGCGTGCGAGCGCGGCGGGCTTGACGGGAAACCAGCGGCGCTCGCGGAAGTGCTCGATGCCGCGCCCGAGCGCCCAGTTGATCGCG
This sequence comes from Burkholderia reimsis, assembly GCF_003294055.1. NCBI lineage: Bacteria > Pseudomonadati > Pseudomonadota > Betaproteobacteria > Burkholderiales > Burkholderiaceae > Burkholderia > Burkholderia reimsis. The sequence continues at coordinate 62,940 of NZ_QMFZ01000005.1, read as the reverse complement.
GAGCCGGCGACGTTGCCGATGCTCGCGACGAGCACCAGCGCCCATACGGGTTCGCGCCCGGCAAGCAGCAGGCCGGCGAGCACGGCTTCGGACTGGAGCGGGAACAGGGTCGCGGCGACCATCGACACGGCGAACAGGCCGCCGTAAGTGAGCAATTCGGACATCGCGCGATTGTACCGGGCGCATGCCGGCCGCCGCCGGTCATACGGTCACGAGGTCACGCGGTCACGAGGACATGCGGACATGCGGACATGCGGTCACGCAGTCACGAGATCACGGGCTCGACAGATCATGCGGCATCGGCCGTGCCGAACAGCAGGTGCGAGATCATCGACTTGTCGACCGGTTCGTCGTTGAGCGTGCTCGCGAGCAGTTCGCCCGCGAGCTGCTGCGGCGAAAACACCATGTCGGGCTTCAACAGACGCAGCCGTTCGAGGTTGCGCTGCTGGTTCACGAGCGCGACGGTGCGCACCGACGGCGAGATCTCGCGGATCGCGAGGATGATGAACGCGTTCTCGGCGTCGTCGGAGCGCAGCGCGAGCACCGCGCGCGCGGTCGCTGCGCCGGCGCTTTCGAGCACCGCATGGTCGGTCGCGTCGCCGACGATCAGGTCGGTCGCCGCCGCGTAGTTGTGCTCGACGCCGGCCGGCACGACGACGGTCACCGCGTAGCCGCGCTTGCGCAGCCCGTCGTGTACCGCATGCGCGACGGGCGTTGCGCCGACGATCAGGAAATGATGCTTGCGGATCACGTTCGAAATGCCTCCCTTGACGATCCGTTTCAGATTGCCGCCGATCACGGGGCCGACGACCGCGCTGATCGACGTCGCGAACACCGTGATGCCGAGCACGATCACCGACGCGGTGAACAGCCGCGCGGTCGGCGCGTGCGGAACGATGTCGCCGTAGCCGACCGTCGACATCGACACGATCGAGAAATAGACGGCGGTGGCGAGGTCGTGGACGGGCGGCGTGAATTCGTCGCCGAGATACAGCACGCCGAAGGTGGCGTAGATCAGCAGCGACACGATGCTCAGCAACGCGAACAGGCTGCTGGCGGCGATGCTCGCGCGGTCGAAATGCCGCCAGTAATAAAGCAGCGTGACGACCAGCACGGCCGTGTAGGCGAACACGCCGTGGCTCGGATAGCCGCCGAGCGCGCTGAGCGCGGCAGCCGCGACCAGCAGCAGGATCGACAGTACCCATGCGACGCGCGCGCGCAGCAAGATGCCGATGGCCATGGTCGCGAGGCCGGCCGCGATCACGACCTGCGGCAGCACGACGAGCCCCGCGTTGTCGACGAGGTTCAACGCATCGGCAAGCCACGCACCGTGGCGGCCGAGCTTCGCGTTGTCGACGACCGGGCGCAGCACCATCAGTGCATCGAGCGCGAGGAGAAGGGCGAGATACCAATGCAGGCCGATCGGCGCGAACAGGCGCCGCAGGCGGGTAGTGACGTGCTTCATTCCGTCGCCCGGCAGGCCGGGCATGTCCAACGAACCAGGCGCTACCCTAAAGCATTCCGCGATCGGCTGCTTTTTCGCGGGGCCGTCGGCGGTTGCGACGACGCGCGTAGCGGCCGCCGTTCAGTTCCAGCCGGCCATGATCGCGCCCATCCCGACGAGCAGCCCGCCCGTGACGCGGTTCATCGCGCGCATCCGCGCGGGCCGCTGCAGTGCGCGGCTCAGCCGGTGCGAGAACAGCGCCATCGACGCGACGCCGCCCGCGAACAGCGCCGCGAAGGTCGCCGAGAGCAGCAGGAACTGCTGGTTCAGGCTCCAGTCGGCGTCAGGGACGATGAACTGCGGGAAGAACGACGGGAAGAACAGCAGCGTTTTCGGATTCAGCCCCGAGGTCGCGAGGCCGCGCCAGAACAGCGCGCGGTGCGAGTCGGTCTCCGGCGTTGCAGCCCCGGCAGGCCCGGCCGTAGCGGGCCCGCCGGCCGGCGCGCGGCTGAGCCATTGCTTGCAGCCGAGCCAGACGAGGTAGGCCGCGCCGGCCCAGCGCAGCACGGTCAACGCGCGCTCGTCGAGATGCACGAGCGAATTCAGGCACAGCGCGGTCAGCGCGAGTTGCAGCAGCACGGCGAGCGTGCCGCCCCAGACGCACGGCAGCGCGCGGCGCCAGCCGGCGCGCAGCGCTTGGTTCATGGTGAGGAGGTTGACGGGGCCGGGAGCGTAGACGAGAACGGCGGAAGCAGCGAGAAACGAGAGGTAAAGCCTGAACGACATGACGGGTAGGGCAGGAACAGGAACACGGGCGCCGAAGCCGCGCGGCCGGATAGGCGCGCGGGCGGCGGGGAATCGCATGCCTGCTGGCCGGCACCGCAACTCGTGATTGCGGCCGTGCGTCCCGCTGCGAAGGGGTTGTCGTGGGGAGCGTGCCGGACAACAGGCATGGGGAAAATATATCAAGGGGCCGGATTAAAAGGCTTCCGCATTTCCACACAAACCGACACAAATCCGGAATGTCGTTCAGATAGAATCGCGCTTTTCAGTAGAAGATTCTTCCTGCCATGGCCACACGTGAACGCTCGCCGAAAACGCTCGACAGCCAGGACCGCAAGATCCTGGGTGCACTGCAGAAAAACGCGCGCCTGTCGAACGCCGAACTGGCCGAACAGATCGGCATGTCGACCACCGCGTGCTGGAACCGCACACGGCAACTCGAGGTGGACGGCTACATCGACGGTTATGTCGCGCTCGTCAACCAGCGGAAGCTGGGCTATGCGGACATCGTGATCCTCGAAGTCACGCTCGATCGCCACGAGGACGACGCGCTCGCCCGCTTCGGCGAGGAGCTCGCCGCGCTGCCCGAGGTGCTCGAGGCGTATCTGGTGTCGGGCGAGTACGACTACTGGATCAAGGTCGCGGTGGACGGCACGGCCGGCTACGAGCGCTTCCTGCGCGAAAAGCTGTACAAGATTTCGAGCATCCGTCACAGCCGCTCGATGTTTGCGCTGCGCTGCATGAAGGACGTGCCGTCGATTCAGGTGTGAGGAAGGCAGAGGTGAGAGGCGGCCGTCGTTGAAACGACGGCGCTGGTGGCTGCGCGTATGCGCGCAGAAAGCCGGCGATCGCGCGGGGGAGAAGCCGTGCGGCGCGGTTCGGTACCGCCGCCGGCAACGCGGATGAATCTTCCGTCCGCGATGGTTCAGCCTTCCCACGTGCTGGCTGGATAACGGCTGCCCGCCCGGGCAACCGTCACACAAAACCGCGCCGAAGCCGATTCGATACCGCGTCGATGCGGATTGGCGCCGGCATCGGCGTTAAAGCGGCCTCGACACGCTCCCGACACCGGGAGCGCATTCAGCCGGGGCAACGCTTGCCGGTTTCCACGTTGTTTGCCGCGCCGGGCGTTGCCGGGTGCCGCGGCCTTGCGGCGCGCATCCGGGCAAGCGGATCAGGGCGGTATCGTGCGGCCGGCTGTTGGCCGCTCGTACCGCTCAGTGCGGCAGGCGTGCGTGTGCTTCAGCGATGACTTCGCAGGTCTCGAGGTGGAGTGCCCAAGCTTCTGCAATCAGCTCGCCCATACGTGCGAGCCAGCCAGCGGATTCGGTGGAACGGTCGGAGACATTAGACGTTTGCATGACGAAGCCCCATATAGGTGGCGAGTTAGGGATAACCCTAATCATAGCGAAACGTCTCCGCTTTGTGAAATGCGATTTCGTTATATGAGAATTACTGACAATTTGTGTTGCTGCTTCGCAACATGAATATCGGGCGCCATGGCGCTGCCGTGCTGGCGCGCGACGAGGCCGTGCCGGCACGGCTGAAACAAGAGAGGGGGATTCGGGCGCTGCGGAGGATGGCGGAAGCGGGCGTCGGCTTACCGGCCGATCCACCCGAACCGCCACGACAGCCGCCGCGTCGCGGCGAGCAACGCCTGCGCGAGATCGCTGTCCGGCCCGCGCGGGAAGCCGCGCGACGAGCCGATGATCGCGATCACGAGCCGGATGCTGCCGGTGTGATCGAACACGGGCGCGGCGACCGTCCCGATGCCCGGCACCGGCGCGTCGAACGCGAAATCGAGCGCGTCTGCGCGGATCGTCGCGAGCCGCGCCCGGAATGCGTCGTCGGCCGGCGGGGCGATGCGGCCCGCGAGGCGCACGGGCTCGTCGGCGAGCAGGTCGGCCAGCACGTCGTCGGACATGCCGGCCGCGAAAATCCGGCCGATCGCCGTATTGACGAGCGACATCACGGTGCCGACCTGGAGGCTCACGTGCTGCGGCCGCGCCGATTCCTCGAGGCGGATCACCGTCGGGCCGAGCGGCCCGAGCGTCGCGGCCGCCACGCTCATGTCGGTCGCGCCGGCCAGCGCGACGATCTCGGCTTCCGCGTCGCGCGTCGGCGACACGCGCTGCATCGCGATCAGGCCGAGCGCCTGCCCGAGCGGGCCGCCGCCGAAGCAGCCGGCGTCATCGCGGCTCAGCAGGCCGATCTTCTGCAGGCTGACGAGATGCGGAAAAGCCTTCGCGGCCGGCATGCCGGCCGCCGCCGTGAGATCGCGCAGCGGCAGCGCGCGGCCCGCCGATACCAGCGCGAGCAGCAGCTCGCCGGTGCTGTCGAGCGCGTTGATCCCGCGCTGCGCCTTCGCATCGTCGGCCAGCGCGGGCGGCACGCGCGGAGCGGCCGGGGCTGCGCCGGGTGCGGGCGGCGGGGCATCGTGCGCCGCGCCGAGCGATGCGCTCGCCTGCCGTGCCGCGTCGCGCAGTGCCGCCGCGATCGGGCCGTCCCACGCGACGTCGATCGAGCCCGTCGAACCGATCACCGTCAACGCGAGCTGCAGCGCGCCCGCCGCGTCGAACACCGGCACGCACATCGCGCTGACGCCGGGGCTCGGCAGGTCGACGCCGCGCTCGATCCCGCGTGCGCGGATCGCGTCGAGTTCGGCCTGCGGCACGCCGGTGTCCGGCACGGGCTGCTCGCCGCCTGCAAGCGTGTCGGCCGCGCCGGCCTGGCTGGCGGCCATCGCGCGGAGTTGCGCGGGGTCGCCGAACGCGCGGAACACGCGGCCGGTGGCCGTCGTGTCGAGCGACATCACCGAACCGACATGCAGGTTCACGTGCAGCGGATAACCGCCGTGCTCGATGCGCACGATCGTCGGCCCGAGCGCGCCCGGCACCGACAGCGCGACGCTCAGGCCGACCGCTTCCGCGAGCCGTGCCGCGTGCGGCAGCGTCGCGCGGTAGGCCGGCTGGCGCTCGATCGACATCAGCCCGAGCCGCAGCGACAACGGGCCCGGCTCGTAGTTGCCGGTGAGCGCGTCGCGCTTCACGAGCGCGAGCCGCGTCAGGCTGACGAGATAGGTGTGCGCCTGCGCGGTCGACAGGTCGGCCGCCGCGGCCAGCTCGGACAGCCCGAGCGGCTTGCGCCGGCGCGCGAGCGCGTCGAGCAGCCGGCCGCCGACCTCGACACTCTGGATCCCGCGCTGCGCCTTGGGCGGCGCATCGTCTGCGCTGACTTCGTGGTTCTGCACGCGATGATTCTTCCGTTGACGAAACCCCGCATGGTATCCGACGCCATTTATCGCGCCAGCCCGCAGGTTTACCCGTATTAGACAATAGCAAGCGACTTTGTCATTGACAAATATTCGGCGCAAGAAGATGATCCGCTCACTCCCCTCAACACATGGCTCGCAGCCACGGAACGCAACATGGCCAAAGCATTCGCCTCCCAAGCCGATCTGGAAGAGAAGAAAGTCACCTGGACGAAGCTGTCCGAGAACGCGTACGCGTACACCGCCGAAGGCGATCCGAACTCGGGCGTGATCATCGGCGACGACAGCGTGCTGATCGTCGACACGACCGCGACGCCCGCGATGGCGCAGGACCTGATCGCGAAGATCCGCAGCGTGACCGACAAGCCGATCAAGCACGTCGTGCTGTCGCACTACCACGCGGTGCGCGTGCTCGGCGCGTCCGCGTATTTCGACGAAGGCGCGCAGCACGTGATCGCGAGCCGTGGCACGTACGAGATGATCGTCGAGCGCGGCGAGGCCGACATGAAGTCGGAGATCGAGCGTTTCCCGCGCCTGTTCGCCGGTGTCGAGACGGTGCCCGGCCTGACCTGGCCGACGCTCGTGTTCGAGCGCGAGATCACGCTGTTCCTCGGCAAGCTCGAGGTGAAGATCATGCACGTCGGCTCGGGCCACACGAAGGGCGACACGATCGTCTGGATCCCGTCGCAGAAAGTGCTGTTCTCGGGCGACCTCGTCGAATACGACGCCGCGTGCTACTGCGGCGATGCCCAGCTCGAGCAGTGGCCGGCCACGCTCGAGGCGCTGCGCGCGCTGAACGCCGAGAAGCTGGTGCCGGGCCGTGGCCCCGCGTTGCTGAACCCGGCCGAAGTGAACAAGGGCCTCGACTACACGAAGGATTTCGTCACGACGCTGCTCGCGCAGGGCCGCAAGGCCGTCGAGCAGAAGCTCGACCTGAAGGCGTCGATGGCGCTCACGCGCGAAGCGATGGACCCGAAGTTCGGCCACGTGTTCATCTACGAGCACTGCCTGCCGTTCGACGTGTCGCGTGCGTTCGACGAAGCGAGCGGCATCACGCATCCGCGCATCTGGACCGCGCAGCGCGACAAGGAAATGTGGGCCGCGCTGCAGGACTGAGCGGCTTGCACAGGCGGGGTGTCCGACAGGGCGCTCCGCCTTTTTTCTGAAGCGGCGACCGGCCGCGGCGTTCCGCCGTCTTGCCGTCCGCCGTGATCCGAGCTCACTAGAAAGCAGGGCGCACGTACGCCCTGGGAGACGGCTGCGCGCCCGAATCGCGCAGCCTGTTTGGAGAGAGACATGCCCCAATCGCTTCATGCCGAAGCGACGCTCGCGCACGCGAGCGCTTCGGCTTCCGCATCCGCCGCCACGGACGACGCGCTGCTGTTCCGCAAGATCGCATGGCGGATCGTGCCGTTCCTGTTCCTCTGCTACGTCGTATCGTTCCTCGACCGCATCAACATCGGCTTCGCGCAGTTGCAGATGAAGCACGATCTCGGCTTCAGCGACGCGATGTACGGCCTCGGCGCCGCAGTGTTCTACGTCGGCTACGTGTTCTGCGAAGTGCCGAGCAACATGCTGCTCGCGCGTTTCGGCGCGCGCCGCACCTTCACGCGGATCATGCTGCTGTGGGGCATCGCGTCGACCGGGATGATGTTCGTGTCGCAGCCGTCGCATTTCTATGCGCTGCGGTTCCTGCTCGGCGTGTTCGAAGCCGGCTTCTTTCCCGGCATCGTGCTGTACCTCACTTACTGGTTCCCCGCGAACCGGCGCGCGGCCGCGATCTCGGTGTTCTTCGCGGGCGTCGCGGTGGCCGGCGTGCTCGGCGGCCTGATGTCGGGCTGGATCATGCGCGACATGGGCGGCGTGCTCGGCCTGCACGGCTGGCAGTGGATGTTCGCGATCGAAGGCGCGCCGGCGATCCTGCTCGCGTTCGCCGCGTTCACGTTCCTGGTCGACCGGCCGCAGGATGCCACGTGGCTCACGGCCGATGAAAAGGCGCGGGTCGCCGCGCTGTGCGCCGACGGCCGCGGCCACGGCCACGCGCACGACGGGCGCAGCCTCGTGGCCGCGCTCGCCAATCCGCGCGTGTACCTGTTCGCGTTCATCTATTTCTCGCTGACCTGCGCGTCGCTGACGCTCAACTTCTGGATGCCGCTGATGATCCGCGATTTCGGCGTGACCGACGTCGTGGCCGTGAGCCTGTACACGGTCGTGCCGAACGCGGTCGGCGCGGTGGGGCTGGTCCTGATCGCCCGCCGTTCGGACCGGACCGGCGAGCGCCGCAAGCACTTCGCATGCTGCACGATCGGCGGCGGGATCGCGCTCGCGGCGCTGACGCTGCACCTGCACAGCTTCGCGGCGATGCTCGCGTGCCTGTCGATCGCGGCGACGCTGATCTTCGCCGCGCTGCCGATCTTCTGGGCCGTGCCGACCCGCTACCTGTCGGGCAACGCGGCCGCGGCCGGGATCGCGCTGATCAGCAGCATCGGGATCACGAGCGGCATCGTCAGCCCGTGGGTGATCGGGATGATCCGCACGCGCACCGGCAGCATGGATCTCGCCGTGTATCTGCTGGCCGCGTTGCTGGTGGCGAGCGGCGTCGCGCTGATGCTCGGCGTGAAGGGCGAAGCCGCGCCGCGCGACTGAACGCGCAACGACCGGTCGCCGCGCGCGGGCGGCGGCGACCGGCGCCCATGTTCGCCCCGCACCCGAATCCATCGAGGAGACGATCGATGTCAGCCCCTCTTCAAGCCGACGCCGCGCGTGCCGTTGCGTCCGGCGCCGCTGCACCGGACGACGACGCGCTGTACCGGCGCATCGGCGCGCGGATCGTGCCGTTCCTGTTCATCTGCTACATCGTGTCGATCCTCGATCGCAGCAACATCGGCTTCGCGCAGTTGCAGATGCGGCAGGATCTCGGCCTGACCGACGCGATGTACAGCCTCGGCGCCGTGCTGTTCTTCGTCGGTTACGTGCTGTTCGAGGTGCCGAGCAACGCGTTGCTGCGCCGCTTCGGTGCGCGCCGCACGTTCGCGCGGATCATGTGCCTGTGGGGCGCGGTGTCGGTCGCGATGATCACCGTCGACAGCGCGAAGCACTTCTACGTGCTGCGCTTCCTGCTCGGGCTGTTCGAGGCCGGGTTCTTTCCGGGCGTGGTGTTCTACCTGACGTACTGGTATCCGGCGCGGCGGCGCGCGTCGGTGCTGTCGATCTTCTACGCGGGCGTCGCGGTGGCGGGGATGGTCGGCGGGCTGCTGTCGGGCTGGCTGATGCGCGGGATGTCGGGCGTGCTCGGGCTGCACGGCTGGCAATGGATGTTCGCGATCGAGGGCGCGCCCGCGATCCTGCTCGGCGTGATCGCGTGGTTCTGGCTGTGCGATCGTCCCGAGCAGGCGAGCTGGCTGTCCGACGCCGATCGCCAGCGGCTTGCGGCCGACCTGGCCGCCGACCGCGCCGGTGCCGCCGGCGCCGCCGGTGTCGCCGGTGCCGATGCGCCGGCGCCGCATTCGCTGCGGCAGGTGCTGGCCGAACCGCGCACGTACCTGTTCGCGTTCATCTATTTCTCGCTGACCACCGCGCTCCTGATGCTGCTGTTCTGGATGCCGCTGATGATCCGCGAATTCGGCATCCACGACGTCGTGCAGATCAGCCTGCTGTCGGTCGTGCCGAACGCGATCGGCGCGGCCGGCCTGATCGCGATCGCGCGGCGTTCCGACCGCAAGCGCGAGCGGCGCCGGCACTTCGCGGCATGCGCGTTCGGCGGCGCGGTGGCGCTTGCGCTGCTGACGCTGCACCTGCCGAGCATCGTCGCGATGATGGCGCTGCTGTCGGTCGCGGTGATGCTGATCTTCGCCGCGCATCCGGTGTTCTGGGCCGTGCCGTCCGCGTATTTCTCCGGCGCGGGCGCGGCCGGCGGGATCGCGCTGATCAGCAGCATCGGCGTGTCGAGCGGCATGATCACCCCCTGGCTCGTCGGGCTGATCCGCACGCGAACCGGCAGCATGGATCCGGCGATGCTGATGATCGCCGCGCTGTTGGCCGCGTGCGCGGTCGCGATGCTGCTGGGGGTGCGGGCGGTGCCGCGTGCGGAGGCGGCGTGACGCCGGCGGCTGCGGTGCGATTCAGTGGAAGGACAGAAACAGCCCGGGCAGGACGAGCAGGCCGTGCAGCACCAGCGCCCCGTAGATCACGCCGCCGCGCGCCTGCAGGTCGATCGACAGGCAGGCGATCGCCGCGATGACGCCGATGGCCGAGAGGCCTGCCGCCCAGAACAGCGCGGTAATCAGCACGCGAACGCCGGTGTACGGATCGTCCATCGAACTGGCGAACACGTAGCCGATCAGAAGCGCCAGCAACTCGACGAGCGCGACGACGAGCAGACCAGTCGCGATTCGCGCGGTTCGTTTGGCATTGTCCATGGCAAGTCGGGGTGAGGAGAGCAAGGGGCGCAAGTCTACACGATCGGTTTCGAACCGATCGCGCAACGGGGGCCGGGAAACCGGGCGGCGGACGCGGCGCGGATGTCGCCCGGCGCGATGGTGCGACGTCGCGCCGTCGCGTCGTCGCGTCGTCGCGTCGGCTAAGCCCGATACACCTCGATCCGGTTGCGGCCGCGCTCCTTCGCGAGATAGAGCGCCTTGTCGGCGCGTGACAGCGGCTGGTACGCGCCGAAGTCCGACGCCCGCATCGCGTCGATGCCGATGCTGACGGTCAGCGTGACCTGCTGGTCCTCGTGCATCAGCCGCGCCGCTATCGCGCGTTGCTGCACGCGCTGCGCGAATGCCAGCGCGGTGTCGAGATCCGCCTTCGGCAGCACGACCGCGAATTCCTCGCCGCCGACCCGGCCGACGATCCCGTCTGGCCCGGTTTCCGCGAGCAGCAGCCGCGCGAAATGCCGGAGCGCGCGATCGCCGACCGGGTGGCCCCAGCGGTCGTTCAGCGCCTTGAAGTGATCGAGATCGAGCATCAGCACCGCGGCGGCCAGGCCGGTCGTGCGCACGTTGCGCAGCGCGGCTTCGCTTTGCCGCATGAACGCGTGGCGGTTCGACAGTTGCGTCAGGTGATCGGTCGTGGCCATCCGGTGCAGCTCGGCCTCGATGTGCTTGCGGTCGGTCGCGTCGGTGATGAAGCCGTGCCACACGGTGCCGCCGTCGGCCGTGCGCTGCGGGCGCGCATCGCCTTCGCGCCAGCGCAGGCCCTGGCCCGGCAGCAGCACGCGATATTCGAGGCGCCACGGGGTCAGCCGCACCGACGAGTCGTGCAGCGACAGCCGATAGGCGACCAGGTCGGCCGGATGAATCCGCGTCTCGACCGCCTCCGCACTGTGGGCGACCTGCTCGGGCGTCAGTTCATAGATGTCGCTGACACCCGCGCTCGCGTAGGTAAAGAAGCGGTGCCCGTCGGCCGTTTGCCGCAGCTGGAACACGAGCCCGGGAACCTGGTCGGTGAGATCCGTGACGAGCGCGGCCGAGTCGCGCAACCGCGTGGCGAGCTCGCGCAGCGCGGTGATGTCCGTGGTCGTGCCGACCATGCGGAGCGCGCGGCCGTAGGCGTCGCGGGTGATCACCTTGCCGCGGCTGCAGATCCACTTGTAGGTGCCGTCCTTGCAACGGATGCGGTGCTCGACCGCGTAGCGGTCGGTGCGGCGCTCGAAGTGGGCGAGCATCGCGGCTTTCACGTCGTCGACGTCGTCCGGATGCAGCCGTTCGTACGCATCCTCGATCCGGGTGCCGAGCTCGTGCGGCGCGTAGCCGAGCAACGCCTTCCAGGCCGGCGAGTAATGGATCTCGCCGGTTTCCACGTTGCGATCCCACACACCGGTGCCGCTTTCGGTGAGCGCGAGCGTGGTCAGCGTGCTGTGTTCCTCGACGATGCCGAGCCGTTCGCGCAACGCGGCGGCTTCGATCGCGCGGCAAAGCGCGCTTGCCGCCAGCGTGGCGAGGTCGCGGAGCAGCGTGCGTTGCGTGGCGTCGAGCGTGCGTTGCGCATCGTCGACGACGCACAGCATGCCCAGTGTCGCGCCATCGGGCGCGGCCAGTTCGCAGGCCGCGACGATCCCCGGCGCGTGAGGCGGGCCGCCGTCGCGTTGCCCGTTCGCATTCGCGTTCGCGTTCGTGTCGTCCGGCACGAGCCGAGCATCGGCGGCCGGATCCGGCTCGACCCGGGGTGGCAAGCCATCGGCGAAAAGGGGATCGGGCAGCGCGCCGTCGACGGCGAGCACGCGTGGCGCATCGGCATCCGCGTGCGCAATGAACGCGCCGGCGGCACCGAAATGCGCCCGCGCGACACGACAGACGGTGGCCAGTTCCGGCACGGGCGGGAGCGCGGGCTGAAGGTTGGCCGAACCGCGCGCGGAGGCCGGCGCGTCGCCGGTCTCGGTGATGAACATACGGACCCGCATGGTCGAGTTTGCAACGGACGATTGCCCTCGTGATCGGACGAATGCCGGTCGGACGAGGCCGCTTGGGGACTGCAATCGCAGAGCTTACTGTTGCGCGGAATGCGTGGCAAGCGAACCGGAATCGTCTGTCATTATGCGCGATTTGCGCCGATCGGGAACGAATCCGGTGCATGTTTCGGCAGACGAATCCACCGATCGGCACGTGCCGGGAAACGTGCCGCGGAACCCGGGATGATCGTCAGCGAATTGCTGCCTGTCACCGGGTCCCGCGGCGCGCCCCTGGAGGGCGACGCGCTTGCTGCCTTCGACCTGCGGGACGTCGGGCGGTCAGCGTGCCGTCGCGTAGCGCGGCGCGAGCGTATCGGCCGACAGGTGCGGGGCCATCGTGCGGCGCGCGGCCTCGTAGGCGTCCCATTCGTCACCCGCATGCAGCGACGGGATCGTCACGAGTTCGCCGCGCTCGAAGCCGACCAGCGCCGCGTCGACCAGGTCGGACGCCGACATCACGATTTCCTTCGGCAGATGCTCGAGCGGCAGGCCGGCCGTCTGCCAGAAATCGGTGGCGGTCGCGCCGGGCAGCACGGCCTGCACCTGCACGCCCTTGCCGGCGAGTTCGTGATGCAGCGACTGGCTGAACGCGAGCACGAACGCCTTCGTGCCGCCGTACACGCCGTTCAGCGTTTCCGGCGAGATCGCGACGACCGACGAAATATTGATCACCGCACCGCGGCCGCGGGCGACGAAGCCGGGCACCGCCGCGTAGGTGAGGCGCGTGAGCGACGTCACGTTCAGGTCGATCATCCGGGTCATCGCGTCGACGTCGCTGTCGAGCAGCGGCGCGTGCGTGCCGACGCCCGCATTGTTCACGAGCAGCGTGATGCTCGCATCCTGCTTCAGCTTCGCCTCGACGGCGGCGAGGGCCGCGCGGTCGTTGAGGTCGGCGTCGACGATCTCGACGCTGCGCTGCGTGTCGTTCGTGATGCGCTCGGCGAGGGCGGCCAGCCGGTCGCGGTTGCGGGCGACCAGGATCAGGTCGTAACCGCGGCGCGCGAGGCGGTCCGCGTAGACGGCGCCGATGCCCGACGAGGCGCCGGTAATGAGGGCGGTACCGCGATGTGCTTGCGTCATGATGTGCTCCGTTTCGATGGGATTGGCCGGATGGCGTGAAGCCATTCTGGCCGTGAATCGCTGTGACACAAATGACGTAGATGGGTATGATTCAGGACATCGGGCCAACTCACTGGCCAGGGAAGGGGGAACGCACATGCACCGCATCGGCTTTCTGATCAGCGACGGCTTCCAGATCATGGCGCTCGCCGCGCAGTCGGTGTTCGAGTACGCGAACATGGGCATGAGCGAGCCGTTTTACGTGATGGGCAACTATTCGGTCGACGGTGGCGACGTGCGCTCGTCGCTCGGGCTGCCGGTCGCCACGCACGCGCTGCGCGGGCAGCTTGCCGTCGATACGTGGATCGTCGCGGGCGTCAACGATCCGGTCGCGTCGCCGGCGCCGCCCGGCGTCGTCGCGTTCCTGCGGCGCGCCAACGCGCGCGCGCGGCGGATCGCCGGCATCTGCACGGGCGCGTTCGTGCTGGCCGAGGCCGGGCTGCTCGCGCAGCGTCGCGCGACGACGCACTGGGCGTTCGGCCGCGACCTGCAGCGGGACTACCCGGAGATTCGCGTCGAGGAAGACCGGATCTACATCGTCGACGGCCCGATCTGGACGTCGGCCGGGATGACGGCCGGCCTCGACCTCGCGCTCGCGATGGTGGAAAAGGACCTGGGCGCGGATGCCGCCCGGTCGGTCGCGCACAAGCTCGTGATGCACCAGCGGCGGGCCGGCGGCCAGTCGCAGCATTCGGAAATGCTGGATCTCGCGCCGAAATCCGACCGGATCCAGAACGCGCTGAACTACGCGCGGCAGCATCTGGGCCGCGCGCTGACCGTTGAGGATCTCGCCGAAGCGGTGCACCTGAGCCCGCGCCAGTTCAGCCGCGTGTTCACGCTCGAGACGGGGCAGTCGCCCGCGAAGGCGATCGAGCGGCTGCGGCTGGAGTCCGCGCGGCTGATGATCGAGCAGAGCCGCCATTCGCTCGACGTGATTGCGAAGGAAAACGGCTTTCGCGACCGGCGGCACATGCGCGAGGCGTTCGTGCGCGGGTTCGGCGTGCCGCCGCAGGCGGTGCGGCGCGACGCGCGGGCGGATGAGCGGTCGGGCGAGCGGGAGGCGGGCTGACGCGTGTGCGCGAGCCGCTCTGCGCGCGCCGGAAAAATCGCGCAGAATCTCGTCGACCCGCTTCGCGAGGAGACCCGATGCACACCGCCCCGTTCGACATTGCGATTCCCGATCACGCGCTCGATGACCTGCGCCGGCGCCTGCGCGCCATGCGCGCACCGACGCTGACACCCGCGGAGCCGTGGCAGCAGGGCGTCGACGGCGCCTGGTTGCGCGAGCTGACCGCGTACTGGGCCGAACGCTTCGACTGGCGTGCGGCGGAGCGTGCGCTGAACCGGCTGCCGCAGTTCGTCGCAGACGCGGGCGGGCAGCGCGTGCATTTCATCCATCGACGCGGCGTCGGGCCGAGGCCTTATCCGCTCGTCATCACGCACGGCTGGCCCGGCTCCGTCTTCGAATTCGACGCGCTGATCGATCGCCTCTGCGACCCGGCGGCGTTCGGCGGCGATCCGGACGACGCGTTCGACGTCGTCGTGCCGTCGCTGCCCGGTTTCCTGTTCTCGCCGGCGCCCGCCGCACCCGGCATGTCGGCGTTTCAGGTCGCCGACCGCTGGGCGGCACTGATGTCCGGTCTCGGATATCGCCGCTTCGGCGCGCAAGGCGGCGATCTCGGCGCAGGCGTGTCGATTGCGCTCGGCGCGCGGCATGCCGACGTGGTCGACGGCCTCCATCTGAACTTCCTGCCCGGCAGCTACGAGCCGCCGACCGACGCGGCCTTGCCGCTGACCGACGAGGAACGGGCGTTCGTGACGCAGCGCGGCGAGTGGGCCGCGCTGGAAGGCGGATACGCGCATGTCCACACGACGAAGCCGCAGACGCTCGCCGTCGCGCTCAACGATTCGCCGGCCGGGCTGGCCGCGTGGATCGCCGAGAAATTTCGCGCGTGGAGCGATTGCGACGGCGACCTGGCGCGGCGGTTCTCGCACGACACGCTGCTGACCGGCATCTCGTTGTACTGGTTCACCGGCTGCATCGGCTCGTCGATGCAGATGTATTGGGAAAACCGGCTGCAGCCCATGCGCTTCGCGGCCGGTCAGCGCGTGGCGGTGCCCGTCGCGTTTGCGCGTTTTCCGAAGGAAATCGGCCGCCCGCCGCGCAGCTGGCTCGAACGGGTGTTCGACGTCGTGCAGTGGACCGACATGCCGAGCGGCGGCCATTTTGCCGCGATGGAGGAGCCGGATCTGCTGGCCGACGATGTCCGGCGGTTTTTCCGGCGGTTTCGGTAATGCGCGGGCAGGCCGGGGACGATGCCGAAGGGCGCCGGCCGCCATCCGCACATCGGCGCGAGCCGGCACGACACGGAACGCGACGCGGCGATGCCGCCAGTGTTACCGCGTGACGAACGGCGCGGCGTCGTCCGGCGCGGTGCGCGCATGCTTGCGCTGGCGCAGCAGCGCGACGCGACAGTTCTCGCGCGCGGTTTCGCGGCCTTCGTTGTCGAGCAGCACCAGATCGCCGCGCATCACGTTCAGCGTGATCACGTCCTCGCCCGGCGCGCCGAGCGTTTCCGGCGTATGCACCGAGCCGGCCGGTTCGAGCACCGTCGAGCCGGCGTGCGCGATCCAGTCGTATTCGAGGTAGCGCCACGCCCCCTGCAGCGTATGGACGAATACCTCGCCGTCGTGGCGATGGCGCGGCAGCGTGCCGCCGGCCGGCATCCTCAGCAGCGCGGTGAGCGTATCCTCGGCCGCGTTGATGTGCAGGTACTTGATTGCGAGCCCGGGCAGGTCGGCGCTCATCGGCAGCCACGGCAGCGCGTCGCCGGGCAGGCACGAGATCGGCGGCAGGTCGGTGGAGAGCGGAGCGGACGGCTGCGTCATGGCGGGAAGCGGAGCGGAAATGGGGAGCCCGCATTATCGCAGAGCCGGCCTGCGCGGCCGAACGCGACGTTTCGCATCGGCTCGAGCGCAGGTGAAGGGACGATCCTTACAAGGTGAAATATGCAGCTAAACTGTACAGTTTGACTGTACATCTGCTATCTTGAATTCATGAACCCGCCATTACCTCCCTCCGACGCGCTCCCACTGGCCGGTCTCGCCGGCGAACTCCGCATCTCGGTCGGCAAGCTGATGCGGCGGATGCGGGAGCAGATCCACCCGAACGACCTCACGTCATCGCAGAAGTCGGTGCTGTTGCGGCTCGACCGCGACGGCCCCGCGACCGTATCGGCCCTGGCGCGCGCCGAAAGCGTGCGCCCGCAGTCGATGCGCGTGACGGTCGCGACGCTCGAGACGCTGGGCGCCGTCAGCGGCGAGCCCGATCCGTCCGACGGCCGGCAGACGCTGATCGCGGTCACGCCCGGTTTCCGCAAGGTGCTGCAGGCGAACCGCGCGGCCAAGGACGACTGGCTGTTCCGCGCGCTGCACGCGCAACTGTCCACGGCCGAGCAGGCCGAGCTCGCGTCCGCCGTGAAGCTGCTGCAGCGGCTCGCCGAATTCCAGGAAACGCCGCGCCCTTGAACCGCATCCGCCCGCTTGCCGAAAGGACAACCCGAACATGAACCTCCCGCATCTCGTCGCGTACTTCTTCGGCGGCGCGTTTCTCGCGAACGTCGTGCCGCATCTCGTCAGCGGATTGCGCGGCGAGCCGTTCCAGACCCCGTTCGCGAATCCGCCCGGGCGCGGGTTGTCGTCGTCCACCGTGAATGTCGTGTGGGGCGTCGCGAACCTCGTGATGGCTTATGTGCTGGTGTGCCGAGTGGGCGATTTCGACCTCCGGGTCACGGCCGATGCCGCGGCGTTCGGCCTCGGCATCCTCGCGCTCGGCCTGTTTCTCGCGCGGCACTTCGGCGAACTGCACGGCGGCAACGAGCCCGACCGGGAGCGGCCATGAGCGTGCCGGCGGCGGGCGTGTTCCGTTCGCTTCGCAGTTTCAACTACCGTGTGTGGGCGATCGGTTCGCTGGTGTCGAACATCGGTACGTGGGTCCAGCGCACCGCGCAGGACTGGCTCGTCCTCACGCAGCTCACGCATCACGACGCATCGGCCGTCGGCACGGTGATGGCGTTGCAGTTCGGGCCGCAGTTGCTGCTGTTGCCGTGGACTGGCTACGCGGCCGACCGCTTCGACCAGCGCAAGCTGCTGATGGTGACGCAGGCGCTGATGGGCGTGCTGGCGCTGGTGCTCGGCGCGCTGACGGTCACGGGTGTCGCGCGGCTCGAGCATGTCTACGTGTTCGCGTTCCTGTTCGGCTGCGCGGCGGCGTTCGACGCGCCCGTGCGGCAGACCTTCGTTGCGGAACTGGTCGGCGATCGCGAACTCGCGAACGCGGTCGCGCTCAATTCGACGTCGTTCAACGCCGCGCGGATGATCGGCCCGGCGGCAGCGGGTTTCATGATCGCGTCGGTCGGCACGGGCTGGGCGTTTGTCGCCAACGGGCTCAGCTTCTTCGCGGTGCTGGTGTCGCTGTTGCTGCTCCGCGAGGACGAACTGCGCGCGAACCTGCGGGCGGGCCGCTCGCGCGGCGGCCTGCTAGACGGATTCCGCTACGTGTGGCGGCGCGACGACCTGAAGGCGATCCTCGTGATGCTGTTCCTGATCGGCACGTTCGGGCTCAACTTCCAGCTGTTCATCTCGACGATGGCGGCCAGCGTGTTCCACGTCGATGCGCGCGGGTTCGGCGTGCTGTCGTCGATGATGGCGGTCGGCACGGTGTCGGGCGCGCTGCTCGCCGCGCGCCGCGAGCAGCCGCGCTTCCGGCATCTGTGGTTCGGCGCGGCGCTGTTCGGGCTCGGCTGCACGCTCGCGGCGCTGGCACCGGGCTATTGGCTGTTCGCCGCCGCGCTGGTGCTGACCGGGATCGCCGCGATCACCTTCATGAACTCGACCAACAGCCTGATGCAGTTGTCCACCGAGCCGGCGATGCGCGGCCGCGTGATGGCGCTGCGCCTCGCGGTCGCGCTCGGCGGCACGCCGATCGGCGCGCCGGTGGCCGGCTGGGTCGCGAACCATCTCGGCCCGCGCTGGGCGCTCGGCGTCGGTGCGATGTCCGGTTTTGGCGCGGCGTTGGTCGCGACGCATTTCGTGAAGCGCAGCCGCGCGCAAGCGCAAGCCGACCGCGCGCGCGACCGGTTCGACGGCGTGTGACCGGGGTGACCGGGCGGGGCGCTGGTGCCGCCGCCGCGCTCGTCGGTCCCTTCATCGCCGGCACGCTGCCGCACGACGGGCGGCCGGGAGCCCGATCCTTTGCGTGAGTCGCCTACGCCGCCGGCCGTGCCGTTGCCGCGTGCGCGGCTTCCAGACACGACTGGAACAGCAGCGCGGCCCGCGACGGCCGCGGCGAGCGCCGCAGCAGGCTAACGAACCGGCACCGGTAATTGAACCGGTGTGGCGCGATCGGCTGCATCAGCCCCTTGTTTTCAAAACTTTCCGCGTAATGGTCGGGCAGGAAGCCCAGGTAGCGGCCGGACAGGATCAGCGTCGCGATCGACTCCTGATCCGACGCGGTCGCGCTGCGCGTGAGCTTCGCGCGGTGGCTCAGCTCCATGTTCGGCGAATGGAAGCCGAGCCCCGCGAATGCGTGGTTGCGGATCGTCGTCCACGTGAGCTTGCCGTGCGGCGCGTCGTAAAGCGGATGCTGGCGGCCGCAGTACAGCAGCATCCGTTCGTCGAACAGCTCCGAATACACGAGGCTGCCGGAGTTGCGGTGCGCGGGAATGATCCCGACCTGATAGCTGCCGTCGATGATCCCCCGCTCGACCTCGTTGATCGACGCGACGTGCAGGTTCAGCGCGACGTCGGGCGCTTCGTCGGCGAACTGGCGAATTGCGTCGCCGAGGCGAGCGTTCGCGTTGGTGGCCGTCTTGTCGAACACCGCGACATGCAATTCGCCGCCCATCCGGTCGTGAATGCCGTCTATCCTGCTTCTAAACGCTTCCATCGACGCGAGCAGCCGCAGTGTCTCCTCGTACACGGTCTGCCCCTCGGGCGTCAGCGTGAAACCCGCGCGGCCGCGCCGGCACAGCACGAGGCCGACGCGCGTTTCCAGGTCCTTCACGTGCCGGCTGATCGTCGAGATGCCGATATTCAGTTCCAGTTCGGCCGCCGCCATCCCGCCGCACTGCACGACGCCCTTGAAGACCCGCAGCAGGCGGAGATCCATGTCGCTGAGCTGCCCGAGCAGCGCGCGGCTCTTCGGTTTCTTTGCTTGCATAGTTGCGCAAGTGAACATTGATATTGCGATATTGAAGAGACTAATTGGCCTCCCGACAATGCGCAACATCATCACAAGAAGGAGGGGCGCGCCGCGCCGACCGACATGACCGACATCACCACCGCCGCGCAGCAGGACGACACGACCATCCGCACCGACGCCGCGTGGCTCGACGCGCACTGGATGCCGTTCACGGCCAACCGCCAGTTCAAGGCCGACCCGCGCATGATCGTGTCGGGCAAGGGCGCGTATTACACGGACGCCGAAGGCCGCAAGATCTTCGACGGCCTGTCGGGCCTCTGGTGCACGGGCCTCGGCCACGGTCGCACGGAAATCGTCGAAGCCGTGAGCCGCCAGGTCGCGCAGCTCGACTACGCGCCGGCGTTCCAGTTCGGCCATCCGAAATCGTTCGAGCTCGCCAACAAGATCAAGGAACTGACGCCGGCCGGCCTCGACTACGTGTTCTTCACGGGGTCGGGCTCGGAAGCGGCCGACACCTCGCTGAAGCTGGCCCGTGCGTACTGGCGCGCGAAGGGCAAGGGCACGAAGACGCGCCTGATCGGCCGCGAGAAGGGTTACCACGGCGTGAACTTCGGCGGTATCTCGGTCGGCGGGATCGGGCCGAACCGCAAGCTGTTCGGCCAGGGGATCGACGCCGACTTCCTGCCGCACACGCAACTCGCCGAAAACAAGTTCTCGCGCGGGATGCCCGAGCACGGCGCCGAGCTGGCCGACCGCCTGCTCGACCTGATCGCGCTGCACGACGCGTCGAACATCGCGGCCGTGATCGTCGAGCCGTTCTCCGGTTCGGCGGGCGTGGTCGTGCCGCCGAAGGGTTATCTGAAGCGCCTGCGCGACATCTGCACCGCGCACGACATCCTGCTGATTTTCGACGAAGTCATCACGGGCTTCGGCCGTGCCGGCGCGATGACGGGCGCCGACGCATTCGGCGTGGTGCCGGACATCCTGAACTTCGCGAAGCAGGTGACGAACGGCGTGCAGCCGCTCGGCGGCGTGGTCGCGACGAAGGAAATCTACGACACGTTCATGGCCGCGGGCGGCCCCGAGTACATGCTCGAGTTCCCGCACGGCTACACGTATTCGGCGCATCCAGTCGCGTGCGCGGCCGGCGTCGCGGCGCTCGACCTGCTGGTGAAGGAAGACGCGGTGGCCCGCGTGCGCGATCTCGCGCCGCATTTCGAGGCGGCCGTGCACGGGCTGAAGGGCCAGCGCCATATCGCGGACATCCGCAACTACGGGCTGGCTGCCGGCCTGACGATCGCGGCACTGCCGGGCGAGCCGGCACGGCGCCCGTACGAGATCGCGATGCGCTGCTGGGCGAAGGGCTTCTACGTGCGCTACGGCGGCGACACGATCCAGCTGGCGCCCCCGTTCATCTCGGAGAAGCGCGAGATCGACAACCTGGTCAACGCGCTGTCCGACGCACTGAACGAAGTGGACTGAGCCGCGGCGCGCACCGACCGACAACCGAATTCACGAAAGAGCCTCAACGATGAAACACGACAGCAATGTGACCTCCACCGTCGGCCACCTGATCGACGGCAAGCGCGTCGACGGCGGCAGCCGCGTCCAGCCGGTGTTCGACCCGGCGACCGGCGAATCGCACAAGAGCGTCGCGCTCGCCGACAAGCTGACCGTCGAAGCCGCGATCGCGTCCGCGCAGGCGGCGTTCCCGGCCTGGCGCAACACGCCGCCGCTGAAGCGCGCCCGCGTGATGAGCCGCTTCAAGACGCTGCTCGAGGAACACGCCGACGAACTGTGCGCGCTGATCACGGCCGAGCACGGCAAGGTGCTCGCCGATGCGATGGGCGAACTGCAGCGCGGGATCGAGAACGTCGAATACGCGACCTACGTGCCCGAGCTGCTGAAGGGCGAGCACAGCAAGAACGTCGGCCCCGCGATCGATTCGTGGAGCGAGTTCCAGGCGCTCGGCGTCGCGGCCGGCATCACGCCGTTCAACTTCCCGGTGATGGTGCCGCTGTGGATGTGGCCGATGGCCGTCGCGTGCGGCAACACGTTCGTGCTGAAGCCGTCCGAGCGCACGCCGTCGTCGACGCTGCGCATGGCCGAGCTCGCGCTCGAAGCGGGCCTGCCGCCGGGCGTGCTGAACGTCGTGAACGGCGACAAGGAAGCGGTCGACACGCTGCTGACCGACCCGCGCGTGAAGGCCGTGAGCTTCGTCGGCTCGACGCCGATCGCCGAATACATCTATTCGACCGGCTGCGCGCACGGCAAGCGCGTGCAGGCGCTCGGCGGCGCGAAGAACTTCGCGGTCGTGATGCCGGACGCCGACATCGGCAACGCGGTGAACGCGCTGATGGGCGCCGCGTACGGTTCGTGCGGCGAACGCTGCATGGCGATTCCGCTGGTCGTCGCGATCGGCGACGAGACGGGCGACAAGGTGGTGGCGGGCCTGAAGGCCGAGATCGAGAAGATGAAGGTCGGCCCGGGCAACGGCGCGGGCGTCGACATGGGCCCGCTCGTCACGCAGCAGCATTTCGAGAAGGTGACGGGCTTCGTCGACGCCGGCGTGGCGGCGGGCGCGACGCTCGTCGTCGACGGCCGCGGCGTGAAGGTCGACGGCCACGACGGCGGTTATTACCTCGGCCCGTGCCTGTTCGACAACGTGAAGCCCGGCATGCCGATCTACCAGCACGAGATCTTCGGGCCCGTGCTCGGCGTGATCCGCCTGAAGTCGCTCGACGAGGCGATGGCGCTGATCGACGCGCACGAGTACGGCAACGGCACGTGCCTGTTCACGCGTGACGGCGAGGCCGCGCGCTACTTCAGCGACAACATCCAGATCGGCATGGTCGGCATCAACGTGCCGCTGCCGGTGCCGGTTGCCTACCACTCGTTCGGCGGCTGGAAGCGGTCGCTGTTCGGCGACCTGCATGCGTACGGCCCGGACGCCGTGCGTTTCTACACGAAGCGCAAGACGATCACGCAGCGCTGGCCGTCGGCCGGCGTGCGCGAAGGAACGGTGTTCAGCTTCCCGTCGAACCGCTGATGCGCTACCCGGCCGCATGAACCGGCCGCCTGCGGGCGGACGGTGCAACGCGGCCGGCGCGATCGCGAGCAGGCCCGCCCGGATCGACGATCCGGGCGGGCTTTTTTACGTCCGCGCGGCGGAACGACGCTTACGGCGCAACCACGTGCCACATGTCCTTGAAGTTGTCGCCGTTGCGGTCGCCCTGTTTCATGTCCTTCGAGAAGAAGTACAGCGGCTTGCCCTTGTATGCCCATTGCGGGCTTCCGTCGTCGCGCTTGACGATCGTGTAGGGCCCGACCGGAACGTCGGTCGCGCTGGCCTTGTAGGGCGGCCAGAAGGATTCGCACTGGCCCGTGCACGCGCTGGTGCCGGCGTTGGCCTTGTCCTTGTCGAACGTGTAGACGGTCATCCCGTTCGCGGCGACGAGCGAACCGTTTTCGACTTTCGTGATCGAGCCTTGAGCCGACGCCGATGCGGATGCAATGGCGAGAAGGGCGGAGCTGACGAGCAGCGCGGCTTTCATGAGGGCCTCCTGTAATCCGGTGGGCGGCCGCGATCGCGCACGGGCGAGCGTGCGCCGGGATCGCGATGAATGGTGCCGGAGCGCGGCGCCGTCGCCGGTGCGGGCGACGCAGGGTCGAATGGCGACAAACGGAGCGCTCCATTCACGATAGGCGGTTTTTGGCAGGGCTGCGAGAACATCGGGGGCGTATCGGCGGGCATATCGGGGGCGTATCGTGGGGCGTATCGGTATCGGCCGCCCGTCTGCGTCACGCAATGGGTCGTGATCGCCGCCGCGCGTCGTTCCGGTATTCGACATCCGTCCCCGAGTGCGCGTCGCGCCCGCCCATGGATCAGCGTTTGGCGCGATTGGTGAGCGCGACGCCCGCGATCACGAGCGCACCGCCCCCCAGCATCGACGGCGACAACGGCTCGCCGAGCAGCGCGACCGACAGCAGCACGCCGAACACGGGCACCAGGTTGGTGAACACGGCCGCGCGGGCCGGCCCGAGTTCGCGGATGCCCTGCGAATACCAGACGAACGCGACCACCGT
Organism: Burkholderia reimsis; assembly: GCF_003294055.1. NCBI lineage: Bacteria > Pseudomonadati > Pseudomonadota > Betaproteobacteria > Burkholderiales > Burkholderiaceae > Burkholderia > Burkholderia reimsis. Next base: position 39,587 of record NZ_QMFZ01000005.1, on the reverse strand, counting down.
GCCGATCGCGCCGAGATAGAGCATCGACGCGACGGCCTGCCACGTCAGCGGCGTGCCGCTGCCGGCGGGCGAGCCGAACAGGTGCGCGACGACCAGCAGCGCGAGGCCCCACAGAGCCGCATACGTCGTCGCCGCCAGCGGCGACAGCCCGTCGAGCGCGCGCCGGCCGATCACGGTATAGGCGGCCCAGCTCAGCACCGCGCACAGCATGAAGCGTTCGCCGGCACCGAACGTGTTGCCGAGATCGGTCAGCACCCGCAGCAATGCGCCGCGGCTGATCACGACCAGCGCGCCGAACAGCGCGACCGCGATGCCGGCCCAGCGCGACAGCGACAGGCGTTCCCCGCGCACGACGATCGACAGCAGCACGGCGGTGGCGACCGGGTTCAACGCGACGAACAGCGCGGTGCGGCCCGCCGGCATCCGCGCGAGCGCCGCGAAAAAACACACGTTGTACAGGAAGATGCCGGTCGCACCGAGCCCGAAGGTCGTCAAGATCTGGCGGCCGCTCAGCTTCGGCAGCCCGCCTTCGATCTTCCACGTCAGCACGACCAGCATCAGCGCGGCGATCGCGAAGCGGCCGGTGGCTGCCGAGGTCGCGGACATCGTCGCGGCGAGGATCCGGCCCGCGATGAACGTCCCGCCCCAGAACAGCGCGACGAGCGTGAGCTTCACGTAGACGGCCGCGTGCGGCCGGGTGGCGGCGATGGCGGCGGGTGGGGCGGGAGCGTTCATGTGACGGGTTTTTCTCGGTGAGCGCCTGCGGTAACGCGTGAACGAGCGCGCGCGGCCGGTCATGCCGAATCGCGCGATGGCCCGCGTGCAGGCTGGATTCAGGGGGAAATGGGCGGTCGTTGCGTCGTCAGCGAAACGCGGGTGCCGACGCGAGCGCGGTCAGCACGACGGGCATCGCGAGCGCCGCCGCGATCGTCTGGAACGCGGTGATGCCGGCCATCAGCGGCGCGTCGCCGCCGAGCTGGCGCGCCATGATGTACGACGCCGACGACGTCGGCAGCGCCTGGAACAGCAGCGCGACCGTCAGCGCCGCATCGCCGAGCCCGAACAGGCGGCCGGCGGCGAGCGTGATGAGCGGCATCGCCATGAACTTGAACGCCGACGCGACGCAGACCGGCTGCAGCCACGCACGCGCCGCATCGAATTTCAGTGCCGCGCCCACGCACAGCAGGCCGAGCGGCATCGACGCGACGCCGAGCGCGCGCACGGCCGGCTCGACGGCCGCCGGGAACGTGACGCCGCCGGCCTGCATCGCGATCCCGAGCGCGCACGCGACGACGAGCGGATTCGACAGGAGCTGGCGCACGAGGGCCGCCGCGCCGAGCCGCGTGTCGCCGTAGCGCGCGAATACGAGCACGCACATCAGGTTGACGGTCGGGACGATCGCCGCGACGCACACGGCCGCGAGCGCGATGCCTTTTGCGCCGAACAACCCGGCCGCGAGCGCGGTGCCGACATAGTTGTTGAAGCGCACGGCACCCTGGAACACCGACGTGAAGCCGGCGCCGTCGACCCGCACGAACGGGCGAACCAGCAGGAGAAGCGCCGCGGCGAGTGCGGTCGAACCGACCAGCGCCGCCGCAAGCGGTAAAACGGGCAGCGCCTGCAGCTGGGCGTTCGCGAGGCCATCCGCGAACAGCGCGGGCAGCAGCACGTAGTAGCACAGCCGCTCGGCCTGCGGCCAGAAGGCGTCGGCGATGAAGCCCGTGCGCCGCAGGCCGTGGCCGCACGCGACCAGCAGCGCGACCGGCGCCAGCGCGAGCAGGATCGGGCCGATCATCGGGGCGCCTTCACATGAGGCGGCGTGACCGTGCAGGCCGTGCGGGCCGCGGCGAGCGGCTGGCACGCAAAACGGCGGAACGAGGCGGGCATCCATCCGGCGGGCAACATGGCGACACGCAAGCGAAAGAGTGACGATGGCGCCAAGTTAACACGCGCAAACAACAGGAATAATGGTTAATTATCGGGTGTTCAATGAGAAATTCTCATCGATGACGCGGTGACTTCGGCCGCCAGCGCGCGCGCGAAACGTTCGGCCGGACGCGACTGGTGTTCGAGCAGGACGACCGCGCGCCCCATCTGCGGCTGGCCGAACGGCAAGCGCGTGACGGGCGGCAGGCGCGCAAGCGTCGAATCGGGCAGCGCGACGATCGCCGCGCCGAGCCCTCGCGCGACCATGCGCGCGATCGTTTCCGCGCTGTCCAGCACCATCTCCTCACGCACCCGCACGCCGATGCGGCGCAGTTCGGCGGCGATCATGCGGCCGGCCCACGCCTGCGCATCGAAGCGGATGAACGGCAGTGCGCCGAGCAGCGTGCCCGCGTCGCGTTCCGCCTGGTCCGGCGGCGCGAGCAGCCAGAAGCGATCCTCGTACAGTGTGGTCCACGTGAGTTCCGCCGGATGCGGGCGCACGGGGCGTGTCGTGATCGCCGCATCGAGTTCGCCGGCCGCGACGCGGTTCGCCAGTTCGGCCGACATGCCGGCCGACACGTGCACGCGCAGCCCCGGATGCGCAGCGCGCAGCGCGAGCAGCGCGTCGGGCAGCGGGCCCGACAGCGCGGTCTGGATCGCGCCGATCCGCAGGCGGCCGACGAGCTTCTTCTCGTCGCTGAGCGCATCGGGAATCCGGTCGACCAGCGCGAGCACCTGCTCGGCCTGCGCGAGCAGGATGTTGCCGGCCTCGGTGAGTACCGGCTGTCGGCGCGAGCGATCGAACAGCTGCACGTTGTATTCGCTTTCCAGCGTCTTGATCTGCAGGCTCACCGCCGATTGCGTGAGGCCGATGGCTTCGCCGGCGCGCGCGAAAGTCCGGTATCGGGCGATGGCGACCAGCGTTCTGAAGGCGCGGAGTGACATAAGCGGGCTGAGGTGGGAAGAGGCAGCCGTGTGCGAAACGCAGCCCGGCCGGCGCATTCGAAATGCGACGAGGGGAAACGGGGTTCGCAAGGCAGCCGCCAGGGTTCGCGACATCATGCCCGCGCGCCTCGAATCGGGCAACCGGCCCACATGAGACGCGCCGCATGTTGCCGACGCGTCGCGCCGGTTCACGCATTCTTCAAAATGGTATAGTTCTATTTTTAGAATGTTTGGACCGGACAAGCCCGCTGCCCGAAGCGAGGCGGGCGCGGGTTCCGGCGCGTCGAGACCGAAGTGGAAAGAGGAGCAGGGGCATGACCAAGGTGGCATATCCGGGTTTGTCGTCGCAGCGTCTGAAAGCGCTCGACATGCGGCTGAACGAACGGTACGTGGCGTCCGGGCGCTTGCCGGGGGCGGTGACGATGATCCATCGCCGTGGCGAGCTGGCGCACGTGAACGTCGTCGGTTCCATGGATGTCGAGCGCGCGAAGCCGATGCGCGAGGACGCGATTTTCCGCATCTATTCGATGACCAAGCCGATCACGAGCGTCGCGTTCATGACGCTGGTCGAGCAGGGTCGGGTGGCGCTCGACGATCCCGTGTCGAGTGTGATTCCGGCATGGAAGGACCTGGGCGTCGCCGTGGCCGGCGCACGAAGCCTCGGCGGGTTCCAGACCCGGCCGGTCGCGCGCGAGATGCTGATGGTGGATCTGCTGCGCCACACGGCGGGGTTGTCGTATTTCTTCCAGGCCAGGACGAACGTCGATGCCGCGTACCGCGAACTCGCGATCGGCGAACCGGGCAACCCGGGCGGTCTCGACGGCATGATCGCGGATCTGGCCGGGCTGCCGCTCGACTACTCGCCGGGCGATGAGTGGAATTATTCGGTCGCGACGCACGTGCTCGGCTATCTCGTCGAGAAGATCTCCGGGCAGCCGTTTGCCGACTACCTGAAGCATGCGCTGTTCGATCCCATCGGCATGCCCGACACTGGTTTCTTCGTGCCGGACGAGCAGGCCGAGCGCCTGTGCGCGTGTTATTGCCCGGGCCCGGATGGCGCTCTCGTGCTGCAGGACGACCCGGCGGCCAGCGCGTTTCGCCGGCCGCCGGCGCTGGCTTCGGGCGGCAGCGGGCTCGTGTCGACGGCCGGCGATTACCTGCGCTTCTGCCGGATGCTGCTGAACCGCGGTTCGATCGACGGGCACCGGATCCTGAGCCCGAAGACCGTCGAACTTATGACGATCAACCATCTGCCCGGCGGCCGGACGCTCGACCGGATGTCGCGCTCCACGTTCAGCGAGGCCGTGTATCCGGGGCTCGGGTTCGGGCTCGGCTTCGCCGTGACGCAGGACCTTGCCGCGACGATGCAGCCAGGCAGCGTCGGCGATTACTTCTGGGGCGGTGGCGCCAGCACGGCTTTCTGGATCGATCCGGCCGAAGACCTGATCGTGGTGTTCATGACGCAGCTTCTGCCGTCGACGACATACCGGATTCGCCGCGACCTGCGGCATTGGGTCTACGGGGCGATGTGCGACGACGATGGCGACGCGGCGGCTTGAAGGGCGGGGCAGGCGGGTCAGGCCGCCGGCTTGCGCGTGCCTTTCCGGGTTCCGGCACGCGGTGACGGGATCAAGTCGGCGCTCCGGTCGTTACCGTCGAGATCGTGCGTGATGTCGAGCACGAAACGGTCGGCGCGATACAGGTAGAGCCCCGCATGGACGATGCAGCCGTCGCCGTCGGTCCACCAGCGGCGCATGCGGATCAGCATGTCGGCCATGCTGAAGTCGGCACCGTCCGACGCGAGCAGGTCGGCCGTCTCCTGGTCCGCATAGGCGGCCGTGATTTCCTGGCGTGCCTTCGCGAGCGGAAGACGGTTGTATTGACGGACGAGATAACCGACCTTGCGCCGCGCGTCGCTGCCCTTCGGAAACCGGTCGTAGGTTTCCCGCGCGACGTAGCTGTCCATCACGCCGTAAGGCGCGCCGTCGTGCAGCTGAAGCGTGCGGATCCGCATGTAGGCGGCGCGCATGGGTTGGCCCGTCTGCAACGCGGCGGGCAGCGCGGTCACGGCTTCGCGCAGCAGCACGCGCAGGGTCTGGCCGGGTGCGAGTTGCAGCGGATCGTTGATCGCGGCGCGCAGCGCCGGGTTATCCGGGGGAGAGAGGACATCGGCCGTGACGAACGTGCCGCGCCCGCGGGCACTGCTCACGAGCCCTTCGGCGCTCAGTTCGGCCAGCGCCTGGCGCACCGTGATCGTGCCCGCCCGATAGAACGCGCACAGCTCGGGAATCGGCGGCAACTGGTCGCCGCGCTTCCACTCGCCTTGATGGATTCGTCCGCGAAGCAGGCTGGCAATCCGCGCATAAAGGGCGACCCCTTTGCGTTCGGCGGGCGACGACGGGTTCAATCACGGGCTCCTGGAATCGTGCGGGTGGCGGGGTGACCGGGCGGGGCAGGCATGGCGCCTGTCAATGCCCAACATTCTACTCTTGGAATGTATGGCGCCATTCGCGAGGCAGGGCCGTGACGCCGCCGTGCGTCACACCCACAGCCGGTACATCCAGAACGATTCGTCTTCGATGAAGCGCTGCGTGAATTCGCTCGGCGAGAATCCCGTGATGCGCTTGACCTCGCGGCTCAGGTGCGCCTGGTCGGCGAATCCTTCGTCGAGCGCGAGCGTCGCCCAGTTGAACGCGGTGCCGGCTTCGAACCGGTCGCGCGCCGCGAAGAACGCGCTTTCCGTCCTGACGAGCGCCTGCCATTCGCGCAGCGATCGGCCGCTGTAGGTCTTGATGCGCCGTTCGACCTGGCGCGGGCTGTGTGTGCCGCGCCACTCGCGCGCCTGCAGCGCGAGACGCTCGACCCAGCTGCGCCCCGCATTGCGAAGCGAAGACAGCGGCGTCGCGGGCCGCAGCGCCCGCCAGCGAGGCGCGAGATGACGATCGATCGCCGCCAGCACCTCCGCGTCGCCATCCGCGCCGAGCAGTGCATCGAGCAGCGGGTGCCAGTCGCGGCCGAGGCACGCGTGTGCATCGAGCACGCGGTCGTGGATGTCCGGCAGCGCGATGCCGAACAACGTCCGCGCGGCGTCGGCGGTGAAACAGATCATGCCGATCAGCCCGCCCGTCGGCGCCCACGCGACGGTGGGAGACGAATGGCTGCCCGACAGCGTCGCCGCCGCGCCGAAGGGGCGCCACCGCGGGCCGTCGGGGGCGGGCTCGATGAAGCCCACGTCGAGATCCCGGTACCACGACACGCAGACGAGCGGCGTGGCCGGAAAATGCGAAAGCCGCTGCGCGTCGCTCGACGCGACGCCGCGCGAGTCGCACAGAACGATCGCGACCACCGCGCCCTGCAGCGCGGCAGGCGCGGGATGCAGCCGCGCATGCGGCAGCCGCCCGCCGCCCGCGACGCGAGGCGCGCGGGCAAGCGGATCGGGACATGACAGCGGAATCGATGGCGGGCCGGAGAACATGACGCCGCAGTATAGGGACGGGGCCAACGCGTGTCGATGTCGTTTGCGTTCAAGACCGCCGCCGCACCGATGCGGAGAATCCGGCACATGAACACACGATCCTCTTCCCAATGTCCATTCCACGCGGGCACCGCTGCGGCGGCGCCCGTGCTTCACCCGCCCGGCGTATGGCCGCCGGGGCCGCCCGCCGGCCTGACGGGTTGGGGGTTGCTGCGCACGATGTCGCGCGACCTGATCGGCGCGCTTGGCGACTGGCAGCGCACCTACGGCGACGTCGTGCACTTGCGCGTGCGGCCCGAGCATGCCGTGGTCGTGACCGATCCGGCGCTCGTGCGCGAGCTGCTGGTCACGCACCACGATGCGCTCGGGCGCTGGGAGCGCGCCATCCGTGTCTTCGCGGAGGTCCACGGCCAAAGCGTGCTGGTCGCCGAGGGCGATGCGTGGCGCGACAAGCGGCAGGCGCTGCAGCCCGGCTTCATGCCGAAGCCGGTTCAGGCGTTCGTTCCGGCGATCGCGGCGACGGCCGGTCATGCGCTCGCGCAATGGCCCGCGCATGATCCGGAGTGGCCGATCGAAAGCGCGCTGACGTCGCTGGCGATGGACGTGATCATGCGCACGATGTTCTCCGATACGATCGGCGGCGATGCGCGCGCGGCCGAAGAGGCGGTGCGCGTGGTGAGCGCCGCGGCGAACGCGGCGTTTTACCAGCCGGTGAGCACGCCGAGCTGGGTGCCGTGGAAGCGCCGCACGGCACGCGCGATGGCGGTGCTGAAAGGGGTGATCGACCGGCAGCTGCATGCGCGCCTCGACCGGCCCGAGCGTACCTGGCCCGACGATCTGCTGTCACGCCTGTTGCGGCTGCATCGGGCCGATGCGCGGAAATGGCCGCTGCGGGCCGTGCACGACGAATGCGTGACCGCGTTCCTGGCCGGCCACGAGACGACCGCCGGGGCGCTGACCTGGTGGGCATGGTGCATGGCCGCGAATCCGGCCGTGCAAGCCGCCGCGCGCGACGAGGTGTCCCGCGTGCTGGGCGGTCGTGCGCCGTCGGCCGAGACGCGCACGTCGTTGCGTTACCTGTCGCAGACGCTCGACGAAACGCTGCGCCTGTACCCGTCCGCGCCGATCCTGATCAGCCGTCGCGCAGCGCGGCCGATCGCGCTGGGCGCGTGGCAGTTTCCCGCGCGCACGCTGTTCATGCTGCCGCTGCAACTGATGCAGCGCGATCCTCGATGGTTCCCCGAGCCCGATACGTTCCGCCCCGAACGCTTCGCCGACGATGCGCCGGCGCTGCCGCGCGGCGCCTGGATGCCGTTCGGCACGGGCCCGCGCGTGTGCCTCGGGCAGCATCTGGCGATGACGGAGATGACGGTCGTGGCCGCCATGGTCCTGCAGCGCTACGTGCTGTCGGTGCCGCCCGGCATGGCGCCGCCGCGCGCGGTGCTGAACGTCACGCTGCGACCGCAGCAGGCGTTGCATCTGGCGATCACGCCGACGGAGCTGGCGGCCGCTACGGTCTCGGAATGACGGGGGCATGAGCGGCCGATTCGACGGGGCCGGCATCGCGCCAGCGCATGCCGTTCGCGCGATGCGGTGTCGTCGAATCGTCGGAATGTGAAGGCGTGCCGGCAATCGCTTTCGGCGCCACTGGCGCGGCATCGCGCAGCACCTATGCTTGAAGGGCCCAGGCCGGGTGGCGCCCAAGGAGGATGGTCATGCGCATGCTTCTCAACATACGAATCCCTCACGAGCCGTTCAACACGCTGGTGCGGGACGGCAGCGTCGGCGACGTGATCTCGCGAATACTCGAAGCGGTCAAGCCGGAGGCCGTGTATTTCACGGAGCAGGGCGGCGGTCGCGGGGCGGTCGCGATCGTCAACGTGGATGACCCGTCGCAGATCCCCGCGCTCGCGGAGCCGTGGTTCCTGATGTTGAATGCCGACTGCGAGTTCCGCGTGGTGATGTTGCCGGACGATCTCCGGAACGCCGGGCTCGCGCAACTCGGCGCGAAGTGGCGGTAGCGGGGAGCCGCGCATGCGTGTGCCGCTGCCCGAAAACCGGGTGAGCGGCATCGCGCGGCGTTCGCGCGCCGGCTATCGCGCAGCCGGTGGCGGCTCGACGTTCGCCGCCTGCCTGTCCTTCGGTCGCAACGGCAGCAGCAACAGCAGGCCGCTCAGCGCCGCCGCGGCAAAGCATACGAAAAAGAACCGTTCGTTCCATTGAATCTCGCATGTCGGACGCTGCGCCGCCGGCATTCCCCGTCGTGGCGCCGGGTTCCGGCAGGAACGTGAAGACCGCCGGTTGCCATCCGTCCGGATCGGGGTGGTCATCCGGCCGCGTCTTCCCCCAGCGCCTGGATGAAGCGCGAGAACAGCTCGGGCTGCGAAGAAATCCCGAGCTTCGCGTACAGGTGCCGCCGGTGCACCTTCACCGTTTCCGGCGAAATCGCGAGCCGCTCGGCGATCGCCTTCGACGAGTTGCCGCGCAGCACCATTCTCGCGATCGACATCTCGCGATCGGTCAGCACGCCCGCGCCGAAGCGGGCGAGTGCCTGCTCGACCCGCGCGCCGAGATCGGCGTCGGGCGTCGCGCGTGCCGCGTCGCCCACCAGCCGCCAGTGCTGCCGGATCGCCGCGAGCACCCACGGCATCGCGGCCGTCAGCTTGCCGAGCGGCTCGACGTCGAAACGCGTGCCCGCGCCGAGCGACAGCGACAGCAGCATGTCGGCGCTCGGCCGCACGAGGATCTGGATCTCGTCGTCGCCCACCGCGTCGCGGAAATAGCTCAGGAAATACTCGCTCTGCCGGAACAGGTCGGGCGCGACTTCCTCGAGCCGGTAACAGCCATCGGCGAGCCCGTCGTGCGCGGCCTGCAGGAACGGGTCGAGCAGATACACGCCGTTCAGGTAAAGCGGCACGGGCGACGCGGCATCGGTGCCGCCCGTGTCGTATTCCTCGAGCACGAGCGGCACCCCGTCGGGGCCGATCGCGGTCGCGAGCGCGTTGTCGAACGGCGCCATTTCATTGAGCAGCAGCACCAGGAAGCGCCAGAAGCGCGGCTGGCCGAGGTGATCGATTGTGCGGCCGAGCGCCTGGTGCATCGCGATTTCGGAAAAGAGACGATCCATACCACCACCGGAAGGGCGTAACACGAAGGGGGAATAGCAGTCCTGAAATTGGCTTCCTAGACTGCCACGCAATCAGTCGGGCCCGAGTATGGGCGTTCAAAAAAGCGCGGAACAGGAGAAACGAAATGGCGATGATGTCGGAATCGACGGGCACGCTGCAAGCGGCGCCTGCAACGGAGGACGCGCCGCGCGCGCTGTCGCAGACGCTCAGCGTGCGCGATGCGGTGATGATCACCGTATCGGGCGTGACCCCGGCCAGCTCGATCTTCGTGATCGCGCCGTTCGCGATCCAGCAGGCCGGCAGCGGCGCCGTGCTGTCGTTCGTGCTCGGCGGCGTGCTCGCGCTCGCGTTCGCGCTCTGCTACGCGGAACTCAGCGCCGCGCACCGCAGCGCGGGCGGCGAGTACGTGATGGCCAAGCGCGTGTTCGGCACGCTGCCCGGCTACCTGACCTTCATCACGGTGCTGTCCGTCAGCGTGTTCATCCCGGCCGTGCTCGCGAGCGGCGCCGCGCCTTACCTGAACAATGCGCTCGGCACGCACTTCAGCAACCAGTCGGTCGCGTTGACGATCGTGCTGCTCAGCTACGTGCTCGGCATGCTGAACATCAAGACGAACGCGTGGATCACGGGTGCGTTCCTGGTGGTCGAGATCGGCGTGCTGATGCTGATCGCGGGGCTCGGCTTCGGTTCCCCGCATCGCGGCGCCGACGCGCTGGTCGCGCCGGTCGTCGCGAGCGGCAACGCGCTCGTGCCCGCGACGCTGGCCGCGATCGTTCCGGCGATCGGCACGGCGATCTTCTGCTACAACGGCTTCGGATCGGCCGCGTATCTCGCGGAAGACCTGCGCGGCGGCAACCGCAACGTCGCGAAGGCGGTGATCTACTCGCTGCTCGTGATCCTCGTCGTCGAACTGATTCCGCTCACCGCGATCGTGCTCGGCGCGCCGTCGCTGACCGAGCTGACGAAGAGTGCCGACCCGATCGGCTATGTCGTGCGTTCGCTCAGCAACCCGGCCGTGTCACGCGTGGTCAGCGGCGGGATCTTCCTGTCGGTGTTCAACGCGATCATCGCGATCGTGATCACGATGGGCCGGCTGCTGTACAGCAGCGGCCGGCACGCGCTCTGGTCGCGCACCTGCAACCGTGCCTTCTCGACGATCCACCCGCGTCTCGAATCGCCGTGGCTCGCGACGATCGCGCTGGCGGTGCCGTCGGCGGGGCTCGTGTTCGTGTCGAGCCTCGACGAGCTGACCGCGTTCACGGTCGACCTGCTGCTGCTGATCTACCTGGTCGTCGGGCTGGCCGCGCTCGCGAGCCGGTTCGTGCGCCGCGACGTCGAGCATCATTACCGGATGCCGTTGTGGCCCGTGACGCCGCTCGTCGCGGTGGCGGGCGCCGCGTACACGCTCTACACGACGCTGGCCACAGCCACGAAACCGACCGACCTCATCATCATCGGAGGGCTGCTGGTCGCCGCACTCGTGATGTACGGGGTGTGGGCGCGACACAGCGAGGCATTCCGCGCGCTCTGAGCGACGGATCGACACCATGCAACACCGATATAGCGAACCACTGAAAGACTGGAGGAACTGCATCATGCGCACGAGGGATCTCGGCATCCGCATCGGACTCGGCACACCGGGCCGCTTCAACGCGATCACGGACGTTCCGGGCGTGCGGGTCGGACATTGCACGCTGAACGAGGAGAACGGCGACGCATCGATCCGCACCGGCGTCACCGTCATCGAGCCGCGCGCGGGCGCCGCGCACGATTCGCCCTGTTTCGCGGGCGTGCACGTGCTGAACGGCAACGGCGATGCAACAGGGCTCGAATGGATCCGCGAAGCCGGGCTGCTCACCACGCCGATCGCCTATACGAACACGCACAGCGTCGGCGCGGTGCGCGATGCACTCGTCGCGAACGAACGCGAAGCGGCGGCGGGCCGCGTGTACTGGTGCATGCCGGTCGTGATGGAAACCTATGACGGCCTGCTGAACGACATCTGGGGGCAGCACGTGAGCGCCGCGCATGTGCAGCGCGCGCTGGCCGCCGCGCAGACGGGCCCGGTTGCCGAAGGCGGCGTGGGCGGCGGCACGGGCATGATCTGCCACGAGTTCAAGGGCGGCATCGGCACCGCGTCGCGCGTGCTCGCGGCCGATGCGGGCGGCTGGACCGTCGGCGCGCTCGTCCAGGCGAACTACGGCGTGCGCGAGATGCTGCGCGTGGCCGGCTATCCGGTCGGCGAAGTGCTGCGGCACGTGCCTTCGCCGTTCCGCGCGCCGGACGCGCAGGGCGAGGCCGGGATGGGCTCGATCGTCGTGACGATCGCGACCGACGCGCCGTTGTTGCCTCATCAATGCACGCGGCTCGCGCAGCGTGCCAGTGTCGGGCTCGCGCGGGTCGGCGGCGGCACGGAGGATTCGAGCGGCGACATCTTCCTTGCGTTCGCCACGGGCAACAACGGCCTGCCGGCGGCGAACTACGGCAGCAAGGGGGCGCCGACCACCGGCGTGAAGATGGTCAACAACGACCATATTTCCGCGCTGTTCGTCGCGGCGGCGGAAGCGGTGGAGGAAGCGATCGTGAACGCGCTCGTCGCGGGCGGCGACGTCGAGTCGCGCGGTGCGCGGGTCGAAGGGCTGGGGCAGGCGCGCTTGCTGGATGCGTTGCGCGAGGTGGGCTGGCGGCCGGGGCGCGGCGCCTGAAACGGCATGCGCCGCTTCAATCGAAGCGGCGTGGGGTGGAGCGGCGATGCGGCGATCGGCCGGGCCGCGATCGGCCGGGCCGCCGCTCGCCCGCGCAGGTCATGCGGGCGGTGCGGGCCTGGCCGTGACGACGCGGCGTCATGCTCAGCTGCCGAAGTAGATGTTGCAGAAGCTGACGGGGCCGACGCAGGCGTTCGGGTCGTCCTGCTTCGATTGCGTACGATCGACGCGGCCGGCGGCCTTCACGGCTTCGACGCGGTTCGCCTGTTGCTGTGCGTCGTCTGCCGGTGCCGGCTGTGCGTGAGCGACAGCAGCGGTGAGCGACAGGGCAACGAGGGCGAGGTGCAGCGGCTTCATTTCGGTTTCTCCTGGGTGAGTGCCAGTCTCGCTGGCAGTGAGGAAACTATAGGCTCGCACTGCTTAAAGATTAATCACCGCGCCTGTAGAGCATATTTCCATCCGGAACAAGGATCCCGTTGCGCACGCACCGATCGTCAAGGGCGTCGACGGCATCGATGGCATCAATGGCGATGCCGGTTGAACGGCGCGTCCTTGTCCAGCAGCGCGCTGCGCATGAAGTGCAGGCAGCCGACGATGCGCTGCATGCGATGCCGTTCGTTGGGCACCGCATACCACGCCTGCAGCGCGTGCTGCGCGGCGCGGATCGCGAGATTCACCGATTTCAGCGTGCGTGCGTGATGGCCGGGCGTCGGATCGTCGAAGAAGCGCGGCAGCTCGTGCAGCACCGCGTCGACCGAGCCGGTCCAGCGCAGCGTCTGCGGCGGTTTCGATGCGCGGAACGCGTTCATTTCGTCGCGCAGGTCGATCACCGCGTGGCCGACTTCGAGCGTCGACAGCATCCAGCGCAGCGCGTCGCGATGCTGCCGCGTGCGCCGCACGAGCAGCGTGCGCAGTTGCGCCATCAGGTCGTGGGTGCTCGACTGGAAGCGCTGCGCGAGGCCGTCCGGCGCGCCGTCGCACGCCAGCGTGACCTGGCGGCGCAGGTCGTGCGCGATGCGGCCCGTGAGCCACGGCATGTGAGTCGGGAACACGACCGCGAACACGAGCGAGCACGCGAGCATCGCGATGACGACGGCCAGGCCGTTGTTGATCAGCACCTCGGGCGTATACGCGATCGCGTTGTCGGGGCCGGCGAGCAGGCAGAAGAACACCGCGAAGCCGATCCCGTAGCCGGACAGTCCCGGCCGCATCGCGAGAAACGCGCCGACGCCGAGCACCGGCGCGAGCGCCGCGCACAGCAGCGGAAAGCCGTCGATGTTCGGATACACGTAGCACAGGAACAGGTAGCCGACGGCGGTCGCGAATGCCGCGCCGACGCTCATCTGCGCCACGAACTTCGGCGCGCGCGGCGACGTCGAGCTGAGCGCGCACGCGATCGCGGTGGCGGTCACGGCAAGCGGGCCGCTTGGCCATTCGGAGGCGATCCAGAACACGCTCATCGCACCGACGGCGACGACCGTGCGCAGGAACGCGAAGCCGACGAAAAACGTATTGGTCTTCACCGCGTAATGCGTGACCGAGCGCTCGAACGCATGGTCGTCCTGATCGAGCGACGCATAGGTGTCGGCGTAGCCGAGGTATTCGCCGATGAAGCGGTACAGCAGCTCGATCGCGGTATCGAAGTCGAGCAGGCCGCCGGGCGCATGTTCCTCGATGTTTCGCCGCGAGGCGCGCGCGGCTTTCGGCAACGCGCTGTGGAAGCGGCGCAGATCGAGCAGTGCACCGGCGGCCGGCGCGATGCCGCGCTGCCGCTCGTCGCGCAGCGCGGCGAAACGCTGCGCGAGCGCATCGACATGCGGCGCGAGCGCATCGAGCACCGCGTCCGAGCCGTTCGCGCGCAGCCGCTTGACGAGCTGGTGCAGCGCATGCAGCCGCGTGCACGCGTTCATGAACTCGCTGTTCAGCCGCGCGAGCCGGCGGCTGCGCGCGCGAATGTGCGGATCCTCGAACGACGCGAACGCGCGATTGGCCTCGAAGCCGACGATGTCGTCGACGAAATCCGCGAAGCGCCGCTCGAAATCGCCGCGCGCGACGTCGCCCGCGAGTGCGCCGGCCGTGAACGCCGCGAACGTCGCATGGCGGGTGCCCAGCGAGCGCATCAGCGCCTTCGCGGAGCTGAGCGGCAGGATCAGCGCGCTGACCGCGCCCGAGCAGGCGATGCCGAGCGCGACTTCCGCGGCGCGCGTGAGCGCGGACTGGAACAGCGTCTGCGGCGTCATCACGGCCGGCAGGCCGATCAGCGCGGCCGTATAGCCGGCGAGCACGAAGCCGTACCAGCGGAAGTGGCGGTTGCGCACCGCGAGCGCGATGCAGCTGCCGATCCACAGCGTGATGCCGGCCATGTACAGCTCGGGCTGCTGCGCGAACAGCCCGCCGAGCGCGAGCGCGGCGACGAGGCCGGCCGCCGTGCCGAGCACGCGGTAGAAACTCTTCGCGAACACCATCCCCGACAGCGGCTGCATCAGCACGAACACGGTCGTCATCGCGGTGCGCGGCTGCGACATCTCCAGGCGCATCGCGATGCCCATCGCAAGCAGCGCCGCGAACACGGTTTTCGCGAGGTGCAGCCAGATCAGCCCGTCGCTCGCGGCCCAGTCGCGTGCCGCGTCGCCGAGTGGATCGAGCCATGCTCTCCATCGTGCCGGTTCGATGGAAGGTTGCTCGATCGCAGGTTGTGGCTTCATGAAAAGAGGGGGCCGGTACGGGGCCGGCGAGGTGCACGGCACGTCCGAACGGGTCCGTTCGACTGATGAGGCGCCGATTGTAGGAGCGCGGCGCCCGCGCATTAACGCAGCTGCGGGGAAACGATAGTTGCAGCCGGAGTAACAATCTGTCGCATCCAGTGGAGGAAAATAGCGGCTCCGCTACAGGTTGCTCACAGGAATGGATACCCTACAAAACATGCGGGTGTTTTCGCGTGTCGTCGAGACGGGCAGTTTCACTGCCGCCGCGCAATCGCTGAATTCGACGACGGGTGCGATGTCGCGCGCGGTGTCGGAGCTCGAGGCGCGCTTGCGTACCCGTCTGATGAATCGTTCGACGCGCCGCCTCGCGCTCACGTCGGCCGGCGAAAGCTATCTGCGGCGCTGCCGCCAGATCCTCGCCGACGTCGACCGCGCGGAAGAAGAGGCGAGCTGCGCGCACGAACGGCCGGCCGGCGTGCTGCGCATGCACAGCTTCGCGAGCGTCGGCCATCACTATGTATTGCCCGCACTGACGCGCTATCACGCGCAGTTTCCGGACGTGTCGATCGAACTGTCGCTATCGCAGCGCATGCCCGACCTGTTCGACGGGACGAGCGACATGGCCGTCGTGACCGCGTCGTCGCTTCCCGATTCGGAGCTCGTGTCGCACCTGCTCGGCTCGACCTTCAGCATCCTGTGCGCGTCGCCCGACTACGTGAAACGCCACGGCGCGCCGACCCGTCCGCAGGATCTCGCCGCGCACGCGTGCCTGACGCTGTGCACGCCGGCGTTCCCGACGCACGAATGGGTGCTCGAAGGGCCCGAGGGCGTCGAGCAGATCCACGTCGCGGGGCCGGTGCAGACCAATACGGCCGAGTCGCTCGCGCTCGCGATCCGCGACGGCATCGGGATCGGCATGCTGCCGCTTTACTCGGCGATCGACGCGCTGCGCGACGGCACGCTCGTGCGCGTGCTGCCCGCGCACATCCTGCAGAAGATGAACGTGTACGCGCTGTATCCGTCGCGCCGCTTCGTCGATGCGAAGGTGCGGACGTGGGTCGAGATGCTGCGTGCCCAGGTGCCGGGGATGATCGCGCGCGACGTCGAGATGCTGAACGCGATCGACCGCGAACCGCAGGCCGCCTGAGCGGCCGACGCATATCGGCGCATCGCCGTATCGCCGGTTTCTTCTCTTCAGCCGGCTTCTCCTCTTCACGCGAATTTCGCCAATCACGCCAACGCGACGCGCCGCGCCCACGGTACATCCTCTCCGTGGGCGCGGCGCATCGTCATGTCGTTACAGCGCGGGCTTTGCCGCCGCGCCCGATTCCGTTGCCGGCTCGCCGGCAGGGCCGTATGCGGCGCGCGCGGCCTTCTGTTGCGCGAGGCGTTTTTCGTGGAGCCGCTCCTGTGCCGCCAGGATGTCGTCCGGATAGTTGATGGATTCGCCGCGCGCCGGGTTGTAGCCGACCGATTCGAGGTCGATCAGCTCCTGCAGCACTTGCGCGCGCGTGACGGGCGACTTTGCCGACTGGGCGAACGACAGGGCCGGTGCAGCGAGCAGGACGGCAGCGGCGGCGGTAACGACGAGCGATTTCACGAGGTTCTCCTGGGTACGGGGTAGGTGGCCGGCGCGACGCGCGATGCGTGCCCCCGACCTTCGCTGGCAGTCTACGCAGCGCCCGAGCGCGTAAAAACCCCGATTCCAGGCAGGCTGCCTTCCAGATGGAACAACATTGATGCGCCGGCCGCCGGCCGCCGGCCGCCACCCGCCGCACACGAACCCGCATGCGAACGCAGGTGCGTGAGCGTCGGGCGGCGATGCATTGCGTCGATCAGAAGCGCGTGCGCATGCCGATCGTGCCGACGATCTGGTTCGCGGTGCTCGATGCGCCGCCCGAGCCGTCGATGAACGCCTGGTAGCCGCGGCCCGATGCATGCTGATACATCGCTTCCGCGTAGACATCCGTGCGGCGCGACAGCTTGTAGACGGCCTGCAGGTCGACCTGGTGCCACTTCGGATCGGTGCCGTGCCTGCTGTCGGGGTTCGACACGCTGGCGTCCGTGTACACGTAGGCCGCGCCGAGGCTGACGGCCGGCGTCACCGCATAGCGCACGTTCACGTCGTAGTTGTTGAACGCGACCTGGCCGGTCGAGCCGAACGAGCCCGTGTTGTCGTACTGCGAGCGCGTATAGACGAAGCCGACGGTGGCCGGGCCGAACCCGTAGCTGATGCCGCCGCCGTACGAACGCATGCGGTCCGAGCCGATCGACCAGCCGCCCTGGTTCAGGCTCTTCGCTTCGGCCGCGTCGGTCGCGCCCGGGCTCGCGCTCGTCGAGCCTTTCGTGCCGTTCATCTGCAGGTACGCGCCGGCCAGCTTCAGCGGGCCGTTCGTGTAGCTCGCCGCGACGCTGTATGCACGGTTCGCGCCGAAGCTGGTCGCGTTCGAGAACGCGTACATCGCGCCGACCTTGAAGCCCGCATACGTCTCGCTCGTGTACTTGACCGCGTTGTTGATGCGCAGCGAGTGGTTCAGGTTGTCGTTGTCGAACGGATGCGCGAAGCTCGTGTCGCCGAGGTCGCCGGCCGTGGCGGACAGCGGCGCGACGAAATCGACCATCGTGTCGTACTGGCGGCCGAGCGTCAGCGTGCCATAGCCGTTCTGGCTCAGGCCGACGTACGCGTGGCGGCCGAACAGCTTGCCGTCCTGCCCGAGCCCGCCGTTGTTCACGTTGAAGCCGTTCTCGAGCACGAACAGCGCCTTCAGGCCGCCGCCGAGATCCTCGGTGCCGCGAAACCCGAGGCGGCTGCCGTTGACGGTGCCGCTGTTCAGGCGCCACAGCGACGCGCCGTTGGCGTTGTTGGTGTAGACGATGCCGGCATCGATCAGGCCGTACAGCGTGACCGAGCTCTGTGCGTGAGCGAGCGGGGCGAACAGCGTGGCGGTGCATGCGCCGGCGACGAGGGTTTTTTTCAAGTGAGGCTCCTGCGTGTGGGAAGGGGAACAAAAGTTCGGCGCAAGTATAGGAACGCAACCCGCGCGCAAGGCCGCCGGGGGCCGCGAGGGCACCTTTCCGGATCGGGCAAGAGTCGTTCACAAAACTGACACGACGCGCGGTGCGCGCGTGACAGTGGTGGTTTTTGCACGGTCGCACGCGGGCGGTATGCCTCCGTCGCGGGCGTGCTGTCGCGTCGGTGCAACATGAGCGGGGCGGGGCGCCGCGGTGGATCGGTGCGACTGGCGCGCGGAGAACGGCTCGCCTGTGCCCACGCCCACGACCGGCAGCACCCGCGTTCAAAGGCGGGCGCGTGCACGCGTCGACGTGCTTCATCCAGGTTCGTCAACCGGATCGCGCGACCTGCCGATTCGAAGCACGCGGCCGTTCTCGCGAATACGCCGCAACGGGAAGGCGATCGTGCGGCGTGAACCGGAACGCATCACGTATCCGCATTGAAGCGGGCGGTGAACTTCGGGCTGCCTCGGGCCGCCGGCCCTCGTGTATTCATCAAACGCATGAGTCGATTCGAAAAATACGTTTGTCTCATGATTGTCGCCGGCCTACGATGCGGACCTGACGACGGCGTGCGTGTTGCGCGCCGTCTTTTTCGATCCCATTCGCGAACCTCATGCGCCCCGATCTCCCGTCCGCTCCCGCATCCCCTTCGCCGGCCGCCAGCCCGTTCGCGCGCATGGCCGTCGTCACGATCCTGACCGGCGTCGGCGCGGGTCTCGGCGGCATGCTGCTCGCGCTGCTGCTGCATGCGATCCAGCACGTCGCGTTCGGCTACAGCATCGCGCACGTGATCGGCACCGAAAGCTTTCTCACCGGCGTGACCGGCGCCGATCCGCTGCGCCGGCTCGCGGTGCTGATCGTCTGCGGGATCGTCGCCGGCGGCGGCTGGTGGGCGCTGTACCGGTATGGCCGGCCGCTCGTCAGCATCCGCCGCGCGGTGCGCGCGGCCGATCCGCGGATGCCGGTCGTCAGCACGACGATTCACGCGCTGCTGCAGATCGTCACCGTCGCGCTCGGCTCGCCGCTAGGCCGCGAAGTCGCTCCGCGCGAGATCGGATCGCTGCTGGCGGGGCAGCTTGCGCATCGTGCGGGGCTCACTCCCGACGATTGCCGGCTGATGGTCGCGTGCGGTGCGGGCGCGGGCCTCGCGGCCGTCTATAACGTGCCGCTCGGCGGCGCGATCTTCGTGCTCGAAGTGCTGCTCGGCACGTTCGAACTGCGTGCGCTGGTCGTGGCGGTCGCGACGTCGGCGATCGCGGCGGCCGTTGCGTGGATCGGCCTCGGCAACGAACACCAGTACACGGTGCCGCCGTTCATGCTGAGCATGCCGCTGGTGGCATGGTCGATCGTCTGCGGGCCGCTGTTCGGCTTCGCCGCATATGGTTTCGTGCGGCTCACGACGCGCGCCCGGGCGAACGCGCCGAAAGACGGGCGGCTGCCCGTGCTCGCGCTGCTCAACTTCGCGGTGATCGGCGTGCTCGCGATGCGTTTGCCGCAACTGCTCGGCAATGGCAAGGGCCCGGCGTCGCTGGGTTTCGACGGCACGCTGACGATCGGCCTCGCCGCTGCGCTGCTTGTGCTGAAGGTGCTGATCGAGGCCGGCAGCCTGCGGGCCGGCGCGGAAGGCGGCCTGCTGACGCCGGGCCTCGCGAACGGTGCGCTGCTCGGCGTCGTGCTCGGCGGGCTTTGGAGCCTCGTGTGGCCGGGTGCATCGATCGGTGCCTGCGCGCTCGTCGGTGCAACCGCGTTTCTCGCCGCGTCGATGCAGATGCCGATCACGGCGGTCGTGCTGCTGCTCGAGTTCACCCGCGCGGATCACGACAGTCTCGTGCCGATGCTGCTTGCCGTGGCCGGGTCGCTTGTCGCGTATCGGGTGGCGCAGCGGTGGAGTGAGGGGCGGGCGAAGGCGATGGAGGTGGTCAAGGAGCGTGCGGCGGCGATGCGTTAATGCGCACATGCAGCCAGGAAGCGAACGACGTTTGCGCTTTTGTCGCCAACGGGTCACCGAGAATTGACGATTTGTATCCGTGCCGGTCGCTCACACTCGGCATGATGGTCGAGGCGATGGAGCGCGGGCGCTGGACGACATGACGAACGCGATGCACTGATCACGGCTGCGAAGCGGCTCAAGCCCGTCCCGCCATTTGTTCCTGTTTCCCTGTCGGTACCGCCGCGCGATCGCGGCCCCGCGCATCCCAAAGCGCGCCCGCCGGTTCTATGCAAGAATCCGCGCGTTTCCGCGCATCAACCCACAATCACACGCGCGGACGTCCTTATCAGGAAACGAGGAGCTCAAGTTGATCCAGCGCATTTCCCGCTTTTTCACGCAGGTGGTTCACCGCGTGTTGCCCGACCCGTTGATTTTCGCGATCCTGCTGACGATCGTCACGTTCGCGCTCGCGTTCGGCCTCACGCCGAATACGCCTGCCCAACTCACGACGATGTGGGGTTCGGGTTTCTGGAACCTGCTCGCGTTCTCGATGCAGATGGTGATGATTCTCGTCACCGGTCACGCACTCGCGAGTTCGCCGCCCGTGAAGCGCATGCTCGTCGCGCTCGCGAGCACCGCGCGCACGCCGGGGCAGGGCGTGATGCTCGTCGCGTTCGTCGGCGCGCTCGCGTGCGCGATCAACTGGGGCTTCGGCCTCGTGCTCGGCGCGATGCTCGCGCGCGAAGTGGCGCGTCGCGTGGCCGGCAGCGATTACCGGCTGCTCGTCGCGTCCGCGTACATGGGCTTCCTGAGCTGGCACGGCGGATTGTCGGGTTCGGTCCCGCTCGTCGCGGCGACGAAGGGCAACCCGATGGAAAAGACCATCGGGCTGATTCCCGTGTCGCAGACGATCTTCACCGGTTACAACGCGTTCATCACGATCGGCCTGATCGTGATGCTGCCGTTCCTCGCGCGCCTGATGATGCCGAAGCCGGGCGACGTGGTCAGCGTCGATCCGGCGCTGCTGGCCGAACCGCCGAGCGTCGAGCGCCAGCTCGGGCCCGACGCGACGTTCGCGGAGCGGATGGAGGAGAGCCGTGCGTTGTCGGTGTTCGTCGCGGCGCTGTGTGCGGCGTTCCTCGTGCTGAAGTTCGTGCAGAAGGGCTTCGCACTCGACATCGACACCGTGAACCTCGCGTTCCTCGCGGCCGGCATCCTGCTGCACCGTACGCCGATGGCCTATGCGCGTGCGGTGGCCGGTGCGGCGCGCGGCGCGTCGGGGATCATGATCCAGTTCCCGTTCTACGCGGGCATCCAGGCGCTGATGGATCACTCGGGGCTCGCGGGCGTGATCACGAAGTGGTTCGTCGATATCGCGAACGTGCATACGTTCCCGCTGCTCGCGTTCCTGAGTTCGGCCGTGATCAATTTCGCGGTGCCGTCGGGCGGCGGCCACTGGGTCGTGCAGGGCCCGTTCGTGATGCCGGCGGCTCAGGCGCTCGGTGCCGATCTCGGCAAGGCGGCGATGGCGATTGCGTACGGCGAGGCCTGGACCAACATGGCGCAGCCGTTCTGGGCGCTGCCCGCGCTGGCGATTGCCGGGCTCGGGGTGCGCGACATCATGGGGTACTGCGTGACGACGCTGCTGTTCTCGGGTGTCGTGTTCATCGCGGGGATGTATCTGTTCTGACGGCGTGAGGCGGGCGGGGCGGAGCCCGTCTCACGCCGGTCTGATTCCGGCCTGCCTTTCAGCCGCGCGACCGCACGTCGGCGCGCTCGTGCCCGTGACGCAACGCGAGGCTCGCGAATGCCGCGACGACGAGCGCGGCCGCCAGCAGCGTCAGCCCGTTCTTTGCATTGCCGGTCGCCTGTTCGATCGCGCCGACGACGGTGGGCCCGACGAAGCCGCCGAGCAACCCGCACGTATTCACGAGCCCGAGCCCGCCGGCCAGCGCACTGCCGGCGAGCCGCGACGCCGGAAACGTGAACACGATCGACTGCACGACGAAGAACATCGACGCGGACACGCACACGCAGAGCAGGCCCGCCAACGGTGACGCATGCGCGGCGCCGACCATCCCGGCCGCCATGATCGCGAGCCCTGCGCACAGCATCCGCCGCGAATGACGCGACTCGCGTGCGAAGCGAGGCAGCGTGCCGGCCCCGAGTGCGGCGGCGAGCCAGGGCAGCGACGTCAGCAATCCGACCGCGACCGGCGACAGGCGTCCCGACGCGCCGATGATCCCCGGCAGGAAGAAGATCACCGTGTAGATGGTCAACTGGTGGCAGAAGTACACGAAGATCGCGAGCCAGATCTGCGGGTCGCGCAATGCGGCGCCGAACGCGTGGCCGCCGTGCGCGGCGACGCCCGCGTCCTGTTCGGCGGCCAGCTTGCGCTCGAGCGCGCGGCCGGTTTCCGGGGCGAGCCACGGCGCGGCGCTCGGACGGTCCGGCAATCGTGTCCACACGACGAACGCGAGCAGGATCGCCGGAATGCCTTCGACGACGAACAGCCATTGCCAGCCGTGGAAACCGAGCGTGCCGTCGAGTTCGATCAGCGCACCGGCCAGCGGCCCGCCGACGATATTCGCAATGCACACGCCGAGCAGGAAATAGCCGGTGGCGCGCGCACGCTCCTCCCGGCCGAACCAGTACGTCAGATACAGCATCACGCCGGGAAACAGGCCGGCTTCGGCCACGCCGAGCAGCAGGCGCATCACGTAGAACGACGTCTCGCCGCGGACGAACGCCATCGCGACCGACAGCGCGCCCCACGTGATCATGATCCGCGTGATCCAGAAGCGTGCGCCGACGCGATGCATGATCAGGTTGCTCGGGATCTCGAAGAGCGCGTAGGTGAGAAAGAACAGCCCTGCGCCGAGCCCGTACGCGGCCGATGAGATGCCGAGATCGACGCCCATCGAATGTTTGGCGAACGCGATGTTGGTGCGGTCGAGAAAACTGATCACGTACGCGGCGATCAGCAGCGGCATGAGTTTGCGGAACAGCAGCCGGTTCAGCGACGCGTTCGCGTCGGTCGCGGCGGACGACAGGGCCTGAGCGTGATGAGTGGACATGCGGACGACTCCGGTAAGGGCGAACCGGCGCGCACGGCAAGCACGGCGCGCCGCGTTCGGCAAATGCCGCTGCGCGGCAGGCAGCGGATGGGCAGTCGACGGAGCCGCGCCGGCGGCGCTCGAACGGAGCGGGGCGATCAAGGGCGTCCTGGCGCCGGCCGGTTCGTGCCGGCGCCTTGTCACTGCGCTTGCGGATGCGGATGCGGGTGTTCGGGTGGCGACCCGGCGATCAGAAATTCACCGCGTCGCCGCCCTTGAGCGCGAGCATCGCGCGCGCCTCGGCCGGTGTCGCGATCTCGAGCGACAGGCCTTCGAGCACCTGCCGCATTTTCAGGACTTGCGCGGCGCTCGATTCCGCGAGCTTGCCGGGCGCGATCCACAGCGAATCCTCGAGCCCGACGCGCACGTTCGCGCCTTGCGCGGCGCCGATCGTCGCGAGCGGAATCTGGTTGCGGCCCGCGCCGAGGATCGACCACACGTAATCGCTGCCGAACAGGCGGTCAGCCGTCCGGCGCATGTGCATCAGGTCTTCCGGGTGCGCGCCGATCCCGCCGAGCAGGCCGAACACGCTTTGCACGAAGAACGGTGGTTTCGCGAGCCCGCGATCGACGAAGTGCGCGAGGTTGTACAGATGCGAGATGTCGTAGCACTCGAATTCGAACCGCGTGCCGTTCGCGCCGCAGCGCGTGAGGATCGTCTCGATGTCCGCGAACGTGTTCTTGAACACGAGATCGCGGCTTTTCTCGAGATGTTCGCGCTCCCACGGATGCTTCAGCTCGCGGAAGCGCTCGAGCATCGGGTACAGCCCGAAGTTCATCGAGCCCATGTTCAACGACGCGACCTCGGGCTGGAAATGCAGCGCGGGCTGCAGCCGTTCGTCGACCGTCATGTGCGGGCTGCCGCCCGACGTGAGGTTGATCACCGCGTCGGTCTGCGCCTTGATGCGCGGCAGGAATTCGGCGAACACGGCTGGATCCTGGGTCGGCTTGCCGTCGGACGGGTTGCGTGCGTGCAGGTGCAGGATCGCCGCGCCGGCCCGTGCGGCCGCGACCGCGGCGGTTTCGATTTCGTGCGGTGTGACGGGCAGGTACGGCGACATCGACGGCGTATGGATCGCGCCGGTCGGCGCACAGGTGATGATGACTTTGCGAGCGTTTGCCACGGGTGGATTCCTTTCGATGAACGATGCAGGACGCGTCAGAGCACTTCGACGTTGCCGCAGACGGAGATCGCCTGCCCGGTGATGCCATGCCCGCCCGGCGAGCACAGGAACAGCGCGGTCGCGGCGATCTCGGCCGGATCGGTCATGCGCCGCAGCGAGATCTTCTCGAGATAGCGCTTCTCCATGTCGTCGTAGCCGATGCCGAGCTGCTGCGCGCGCGCCTCGATCACGCGGCGCATCCGCGGGCCGCGCACGATGCCGGGCTGGATCGCGTTCACGCGGATGCCGAGCGGCCCGAGTTCGATCGCGAGGCTCTTCACGAGGCCGACCACCGCCCATTTGGTCGCCGCATACGGCGTGCGGAACGCATAACCGAGCCGGCCGGCGACCGACGACAGCGCAATGATCGCGCCGCCGTGTTTCGACTCGCGCAGCAGCGGCACCGCGCGGCGCGCGAACTGGAATTGCGCGTTCAGGTTGATCGCGACGGTTTGTTCCCACTGCACGGGGTCGATTTCGTCGATGCCGCCGGTCGGGCCGGCGATACCCGCGTTGTTGACCAGCACGTCGAGGCCGCCGAGCCCGGTCGACACGTCGGCGAACACGCGCTCGACGGCGGCCGGGTCGGATACGTCGGCCAGCGTCGCGCTGATCGCGCCGGCCGCGGCGCGCGGCGGCCGGTCGGCGAGCGCCGAGATCGCGGCCTGCGACGCGTCGCACACGTGCACGCGCGCGCCGCATTCGGCGAACGCGTCGGCGATTTCGAGGCCGATACCCGACGCGCCGCCCGTCACGAGGACGCGCAGGCCGTCATAGGGTTTCAGCAGGGCGGAAGCTGTCATGCCGGGTTGTCTCCATCGTTGGTGTAGTCGGATTGCGGCCGCTCGCGATTCGGCGGGTCGAGGCGGGCGGCGGCTACGGTTTCGCGTTCACGGTCCGCGGTGTCTGCTCGGCCCGCAGCGTCTCGGCGAGATCGTGCGCGGCGCCGCCGATGTCGAGCGCGATGCCGGCCCGCACGCCCGCGCCGTCGCGCCGTTCGAGCGCATCGACGATCGCGCGGTGCGCATCCATCGAGCGCCGCATGTGCGGGATGTCGAGCGCGACCATGTTGAGGAACGGGCCGACGCGCATCCACAGGTTCTCGACGATCGCGAGCGTGCTTTCGCCGGCGCCGTGCGCGTAGATCGCGCTGTGGAACGCGAAATTGCTTTGCAGGTAGGCGCGCGAGCGGCCGGCCTCGACGTGTGCCTGCATCGTCTCGCAGGTCTTGCGCACGACCGCGATCTGCGCGTCGGTCATCCGGGCGCACGCGCGCTCGGCGATGCAGCCTTCGAGGGCGATCCGCACGTCGCGCAGTTCGTCGAGCATGTCGAGCGTCATCGGCGGAACGACGAGCGCGCGATTCGGGCCGTCGACGAGCGCGCGCTCGGCGCGCAGCCGTGTGAGTGCGGCACGCACGGGCATCGTCGACGAGCCGACTGCCTCGGCGACGCTGCGCAGGCTCAACGCCTGACCGGGCGCGAAACGGCCGCTCATCAGCGCTTCGCGCAGTTGCTGGTAGACCTTGTCGGCCATCGTTTCCTGTTCGATGGCTTTTAGTGCGGGCGGGACGATACGAGGCGCCAAGGCGGGGTTCTCCTGGGATTGATCTGCGATCTGTGATCACACTTGCGATGTGCGAAGTTTTGTCGATCGGTGCGGCGGAGTCAAGATGAACGGGATCGGGGAAAACGAGGGGGTGGGTGGACGAAGAGGCTGTCGGCGACAGTCGGCCATACTTTTCCCCGTCGGGGTTTGATCCGATCCTCGAGGTCCGGCCGCGGAGGGCGACGGACGCGAGCATCCGGGGCGCGACCATGGTTACTTCAACGAACCGGGCGCGCGGTATCGTTCCGATCGCGCAAATTTTTGGAGTCTGTCATGAGGGGAGTCCGGATCGCTGCCGCGTTAGTGTGCATCGCGTTTCAACCGGCGATGGTCGTGGCGAAGGACGCCGCACAAGCGGCGCCTGAGGCAGGCTCACGAACTTATCTCCAGAACTTCAAGGACATGGTGCTCGCGGAATGTCTGGCTACCGCATACAAGCAGGCGCCCGGCGCGAGCAAGGACATCGGCAGCAGCACCAGCGCGTTGCGTGACTGGACCTACTACGACATGGAACGTGCGCCGGACGTGATCCACGCGCTGGTCGCGAAGTATCTGGCTCGAGACTATCGGAATCCGGTTGTCGAATCGGAAGTCGGGGACGTGAAGTTCGACTTCCTGAAGTGCATCGATCTGTATCACGGCAAGGAACTGGACACTGCAACGAAGCAACTCGTATCGCGCCCGAACCGTACCTACCGGACCGAGCATTCGCCCAAGCCGCGGTAGCGATCGAACGCCGTTGCGCAACGCCACGGCGCGCCGTATGCCATTTCGCCGACGCTATTCAAGCGTCCGGATCGAGTTACTGATCCCGCGCGCGCAGTCGATCACCGCCGGCGCGAGCTTGCGGCGCGCGTCGTCGAACGTCCAGCGGCTCGTCGGCGCGACCACGTGCACGGCCGCGACCGGCTGCCCCTGGCTGCCGAGCACGGGCGCCGCGATCGACATGTCCCCGATGAACAGTTCTTCCTGGTTGGTCGCGTAGCCTTCCCGCCGCGCGCTGTCGAGCAGCGCGACGAGATCGTCGAGTGCCGTGACCGTGCGCGGCGTATGCGGCGTGCGCGCCATGCCGTCGAGCCGTGCGCGTGCGTCGCCCGGCGGCAACGCGCTCAGGAACGCGCGGCCGCTGCCGGTGCAGTACATCGGGATGCGGCTGCCGATCGGCATGTGGATCGGCACGAACTTGGTCGACACGAATCGCGCGACGTACACCATTTCGTCCTCGTCCGGCTCGGTGAGGTTGGTGGTTTCGCCGGTCAGGTTCGTGAGCTCGGACAGGAACGGATTCGCGACGTCGATCAACGTGTCGGCGGCGAGATAGTTGAAGCCGATCCGCATCACGTGCGGCGTGAGCTGGTAGCGCCGCGTGACCGGATGCTTGCGGATGTAGCCGAGCTTCTCGAGCGTATAGACCATCCGCTGCGCGGAGCTTTTCGTCATCCCCGCCGCGTCGGCCACCTCCGCCAGCGTCATCGTGCGCCGTTTCGCGCTGAACGCGCGCAGCACGTTCAGCCCTTTTTCCAGCGACTGGTTGAACAGCAGATCGTTTGTTTGGTCGGGCGACGTTTCCATGGCGAGGAGCGGAATCGATTCGATATCGCATCATATCGTATCGAATATCGATACGCAAAAATCTATTTGCGATGTTTTTGATTCGTTTTAAGATCGGGCCATCGTCGCAGTGTCGATCAGCGACCGGCCGGCGCCCGGATTATTCGAGAAGGAGTCACCATGGTTCCGTTCATCAAGCGGTTCGGCGCACTGGCCGCCGGTTTCGCCGCCTGTATCGCCCTCTCCACGGCTTCGGCGAGCGCCGTTGCTGCCGAGCCGACGCTGAAGGTCGGCGCGACGGCCACCGGCGTGCCGTTCACGTTTCTCGACGTCAAGAGCAATTCGATCCAGGGGATGATGGTCGACGCGATCACGGCGGCCGGGAAGTCGGCCGGGTTTCGCGTCGACGTGCAGCAGACCGTGTTCTCGGCGCTGATCCCGTCGCTCACCACGCAGAAGATCGACATCATCTCGGCCGCGATGCTGAAGACGCCGGCGCGCCAGCAGGTCGTCGATTTCTCCGACACCGTCTACTCGTTCGGCGAAGGCCTGATCGTGAAGGCCGACGACCCGGGCCGCTATACGTCGATGGACGATTTCAAGGACCAGGTGGTCGGCGCGCAGGTCGGCACGGCGTTCGTCGATGCGCTCAACAAGAAGGGCATCTTCAAGGAAGTCCGGACCTACGACTCGATCGCGGACATCATGCGCGACGTCGCGCTCGGGCGCATCAAGGCCGGCTTCGCCGACCAGCCGATCGTCGCGTACCAGATCGAGCACGGCGTCAATCGCCAGGTGCGGCTCGTGCCGGAATACCAGAGCGTCGTGAAGGGGCAGGTGTGCTTCATCGTGCGCAAGGGTGACACCGCGACACTCGAACAGCTCAACGGCGCGATCCGCAAGATGAAGAGCGACGGCACGCTGCAGCAGATCCTGCAGAAGTGGCACATGAGCTGAGCGTCGGCATTCGATTCCCGACCGGCATCGCCCGCGCGTCGCGGGCATTCCCGGCGGCAGGCCGTCCTGCCGTCGCATAGGAGACCTCATGTTTTTTCAGAATGCGATCGATTTCCTGCCGATCCTGCTGAAGGGCGCGGTGGTCACGATCGAGATCACCGCATGCGCGTTCGTGCTCAGCTCGGTGCTCGGGCTGATCCTGGCGCTGCTGAAGGTGTCGCACAATCGTGCCGTCTCGACGGCCGGCAGCACGATCGTCAACGTGATCCGCGGGCTGCCGATCATCGTGCAGCTGTTTTACATGTACTTCGTGCTGCCTGATCTCGGCGTGCAACTGTCGGCGTTCCAGGCCGGCGTGCTCGGCCTCGGCATCGCGTATTCGGCGTATCAGGCGGAGAACTTCCGCGCGGGGATCGAGGCGATCGACCACGGCCAGATCGAAGCCGCGCACGCGATCGGCATGCGTGGGCCGATGATCATGCGGCGCGTGGTGCTGCCGCAGGCGTTCCGCATCGCGCTGCCGCCGTACGGCAACACGCTGGTGATGCTGCTGAAGGATTCGTCGGTCGCGTCGACGATCACGGTCGCCGAGATCACGCGCGCCGGCCAGCTGATCGCGTCGTCGACGTTCCAGAACATGAGCGTCTACACGCTCGTCGCGCTGCTGTATCTCGCGCTTGGCCTGCCGCTGATGTTCGGCGTGAACCGGCTCGGCAAGCGGCTCGCACTGAGGAGAGGCGCATGATCCGGATCGATTCCATCCATAAACGGTTTCAGCAGCACGCGGTGCTGAAGGGCGTGAGCCTCGACGTGCAGCAGGGGGAAGTCGTGTGCCTGATCGGGCCGTCCGGTTCCGGCAAGTCGACCGTGCTGCGCTGTATCAACGGCTTCGAGACCTACGACGAAGGGTCGATCACGATCGACGGCGTGAAGGTCGACGCGCATTCGAAGCGGATCCACGAACTGCGGATGCGGGTCGGCATGGTGTTCCAGCGCTTCAACCTGTTCGCGCACCGCACGGCGCTCGAGAACGTGATGGAAGGGCCCGTCCACGTGCGGCGCATGCCGGCCGCGCAGGCGCGCGAGCAGGCCCGCGCGCTGCTCGACAAGGTCGGGCTTTCGCACCGGATGAATGCGTATCCGTCGGAGCTGTCGGGCGGGCAGCAGCAGCGCGTCGCGATCGCACGCGCGCTTGCGATGGAGCCGCAGGCCATCCTGTTCGACGAGCCGACGTCGGCGCTCGACCCCGAACTCGTCGGCGAAGTGCTCGGCGTGATGCGCGGGCTCGCCCGCGACGGGATGACCATGGTGGTCGTCACGCACGAAATGGCATTCGCACGCGAGGTGGCAGATCGCGTGTGCTTCCTGCACGACGGCACGATCTGCGAAAGCGGACCGGCGCGCGACGTGCTCACGCAGCCGACCCATCCCCGCACGCAGGAATTCCTGCGCCGCTTGCTGGCGTCGGACGGCGCCGACCACCCGGATCGATCATGAGCGCAACGAACGCGGCACCCGGATGGCCCGACGCGCAGTGGCCGGATTCGCTGTGGGCGGCAACCGCCGCGCCGGCGCCCGATACGCCCGCGCTCGACGCGTCCGTGTCGTGCGATGTGGCGATCGTCGGCGCGGGTTTCACGGGCCTGTCGACCGCACTTCATCTGGCCGAACGCGGCGTCAACGTCCGCGTGATCGACGGCGCGCAGCCGGGCTGGGGCGCATCGGGCCGCAACGGCGGGCAGGTGATTCCCGGGCTGAAATACGACCCCGACGAACTGGTCCGCCGGTTCGGCGACGAGGCCGGCGAACAGCTTGCCGGCATCGTCGGCGGCGCGGCCGACACGGTATTCGACCTGATCGCGCGACACGCGATCGACTGCGATGCGCGCCGCCACGGCTGGATCCAGCCGGCCCCGACCGCGGCGATGCTCGACACGGTCGCACGTCGCGCGCAGCAATGGGCCGCGCGCGGCGCGCCGGTCGACGTGCTTGGCCGCGACGAAGTCGCGCGTCAACTCGGCACGCATGCCTACGCGGGCGGCTGGATCGATCGCCGCGCGGGCAGCGTGCAACCGCTCAGCTATACGCGCGGCCTCGTGCGCGCGGCGCAGGCGAGCGGGGCGGTCGTGCATGGGTCGACGCGCGCCGTCGGGCTGACGCGCGCCGACGGCCGCTGGCAGGTTGCGACGGCCAGCGGCGCGACGGTGTCGGCGGACCGCGTGGTGATCGCGACCAACGGCTATACCGACGGGCTGTGGCCCGGCTTGCGCCAGTCGGTGATCGCCGCGAACAGCTTCATCGTCGCGACGGAACCGCTCGCGCCGGAACTCGGTCGCGACATCCTCGCCGGCGGCGAGGTCGCATCGGACGCACGGCGCCTGCTGCTGTACTTCCGGCGCGATGCGGCCGGGCGCCTGCTGATGGGCGGCCGCGGCCCGTTCGCCGACCCGCGCGCGCCGAGCGACTGGCGCCACCTCGAACGCGCGACGACGCTGCTGTATCCGCAACTGAAGGGCGTCCGGTTCGAATACCGCTGGGCGGGGCGCGTCGCGATCACCGCGGATTTCCTGCCGCACGTGCACGAGCCCGCGCCGGGCGTGACGATCGCGCTCGGCTACAACGGCCGCGGCATCGCGATGGCGACGACGCTCGGCAAGCATCTGGCCGCGCATCTGTCGGGCGATGCGCAACTGCCGCTGCCGTTCCGGGTCACGCCGATCCGCCCGATCCCGTTGCACGGGTTGCAGCGCTTCTATATCGCGGCCGGGGTCGCGTGGTATCGGCTGCTCGACAGCCTGTCCTGACGCCGGCGCGAGGGCGGCTCGCCAGCCGCCGTCGGATCGGGCAGAATCGGCCTGCCCAGTCTCCACCGACGGATGCCGCATGACCGACCCGAACGAACCGTCCGCCCGCCGCGTGTACGCGAGCTTCGCGCAACGCTACGCGGACATCGCGCCGACCAAGGCGCACAACGCGCTGTACGAACGGCCGGCCGCGATGGCGCTGCTGGGCGACGTCGACGGCCTGACGGTGCTCGACGCCGGCTGCGGGCCCGGCATCTGCAGCGAGCACCTCGCGCGCCACGGTGCGACCGTGCACGCGTTCGACATCACGCCCGAGATGGTCGCGCTCGCGAAGGCGCGTTGCGCGGGGCTCGCGGTCGACGTCGCGGAAGGCGATCTCGCGACGCCGCTCGACTGGCTGCCCGACCACGCTTTCGACAAGATCCTGTGCTCGCTCGCGTTCGACTACGTGCGCGATCTGACGCCGACGCTGCGCGAATTCAGACGCGTCGCGCGGCCGGGCGCGACGCTGGTGTTCTCGATGGCGCATCCGATGCGAGACTGGATGGACGAGCGCACGCGCGGGGACGGCACGTACTTCGATACGAGCCGTTTCGGCTTCCATTGGTCGGGCTTCGGCGAACCGAAACCCTACGTCGAGGCCTGGCGCCGGCCGCTCGCCGACATCCTGAATGCGCTCGCCGACGCCGGCTGGCATCTCGACCGTTTCGTCGAACCGACACCGCTACCCGAGATGAAGGCCGTATCGGAGCGGCTCCATGCGGAACTGTCGCTGGCGCCGGCCTTCCTGTGCATCCGCGCGCGCCGCTGACGAACACGGCGCGCACGGCAACCGATAGCCGGCCGTTCAGCGCGCCGGCTCGTCGTTCAGCGTGCCCAGAAACGCTTCGATATCCTTGATGTCCTGCGCCGTCATCGCAGGCTTGTCGCCCGGCTTGCGATCGAACGGCGCATCGGTCACGTCGACGTTCGCGCGGTATTTCGGCGGAATGTCGTCGTACTCGTCGACCTTGCCGTCCGCGCCGCGCGAATAGAACTTCTGCGGCGAGATGTTGCGCTCGTTGTAGAACGCCATCACCTGGTCGAGCGTGTGGAACACGCCGTTGTGGAAGAACACATGGCGCGTCGCCGAGTTGCGCAGCGTCGGCGTGAGAAACATCCCGCAATACTGCGTCTGGTCCTTCAAGTCGTCGCGGAACGGCCCGCATACGCCGAGATCGTAGAACGCCGGGTTGCGGTTCTGCGCGAGTTGCCGGTTGCGCGGCGCACCGAGCGCCTCGTACTGGTAATCGGTAAACATCGGCGGCAACCCGTCCTTGCCGGGCTTCGACAGGTGGCAGCCCGCGCAATTCGCCTTGTCCGGGTCGTTGAACAGGCGCAGCCCGCGCAGTTCGGCCTGCGAGAGACGCGCGCGGCCTTCGAGCCAGCGATCGTACTTGCTGTTGTACGGGTGGAACGACGGATCCTCCACCTGGTAGCGCGCGATCGCGAACATCGCTTCCGACACCGCGAGCTGCGGGCTGTCGAACACGCGCGCGCCGAACAGTTTCTCGAACTGCGCGCGGTGCGACGACTGCGCGAGCTTGCGCGCGACGTCGTCGACGCTCGCGTTCGCCATCTCGACCGGATTCAGCAGCGGGCCGAACGCCTGCTGCTGCAGCGTATCGGCGCGGCCGTCCCAGAACATCCCGCCCTGCGGCACGAGTTGCGGTGCGGCCGACGTGCCGGCCACCTTCTGCGCCTTCACCACGCCGGCGGCCGAAGCGGCCTGCTGCGCGACGCTCGGTGCGGCGTCGTTTTCACCGGCGTCGGGGCCGATGCTGAAGTTCGGCTGGCGGTACAGGTACATCAATGACGGCGGCGGGCGATACCCCTGCTGCGTCATCGCGAGGCCGCCCGGCTGCACGTCGAGCGCGTTCGGCGGGCCGTACGCGTGATCGGGGCTGTGGCACGACGCGCACGACTGCTTGCCCGACGCGGACAGCGACGGGTCGGCGAACAGCGCGCGCCCGAGCTGCGCGACCGCCGACAGCGGCTGCGCGGCGGGCCGCTGCAGCACGACCGGATGCGGGTTCGCACCCGTCCAGTCGGCGACGACGGTGCCGATCGCCGCCGGTACCTGCGCGGGAAACGCGATCGCGAACGCACCGTAGCCGAGCACGGCGGCGCCGATCGCGAATGCCGCGCGGCGCAGCAGGCGGGAAGGGGCGCGCGGCGCGGTGGTGCCGGAGGCGTCGGGAGACGGGAACGCGGGGCGAGCTGTCATGCTGTCGGTCGGAAATCGGGCGTCGCACGAAGCGGCGCGTTGAACGGAACAAACGGAAACGGCCGGCGCGTGAGGCGCCGGCCATGCGGTCATGCAATACCGGTCAGATTGCCGGTGCCGCGCTCAATACGGTGCCGAGCGTCGGGTCGAGGTACAGCGGCGTCGTGTTCGGCTTCGACGTGAAGTCGAACAGCGCGCGCAGGTCGCCGGCCGTCGCATCGAACGAACCGCCGCCGATGCGCTGACCGCCGAGCCAGTTGTCCTCGATGAAACGCACGACGGACGACTGGTCGAGCATCGTGTGATCGACGTAGTTCTGCTTCGCGTACGGCGAGATCACGATCAGCGGAATGCGCACGCCCGGGCCGCAGCGGCCGTTCACGGTCGCGCCGTTCACGCCGGTGGTGCCGCCCGTGCCGCACTTGCCGTTGCCGTTGACCTGGTCGACCGGGTCGGACGACGCGTGGGTCGGCGCCGTGTACACGTGGTCGTACCAGCCGTCCGAGTCGTCATAGGTGACGATCACGGCCGTGTTCTGCCAGTCCGGCTGCTGCTGCAGGAAGTTGACGACCTTCGTCACGAACGCCTGCTCGTCGAGCGGATCCGAATAGCCTGCGTGCGCATCCTGTGCGGCCGGGGCCTTCAGGTAGCTGACCGACGGGAAGTTGCCGGCCTTCACGGCGGCGAAGAAGTCGTCCGTGTCGTACTGGTGGTTCGCGGGTTCGGCGGTCTTGCCGTCGGCCTGGAAGCTCGAGCCGATCGCCGCGACCGAGCTCGGGCGCGTGTGCTGCGGGTTCGCGGTCGACGCGTAGTACTGGAACCAGTTGTGGTGCGGGATGTAGTCGGCCGTCGCGGCGTTCACGGCGGTGGCGACCGTGCTGCGCGCGCAGCCCGTCGTGCCGTTGCCGTTCGTCGTCGACAGGTTGAAGCCGCCCATGAAGCCGCCCCACGTGATCTTCGCGGCGTTCAGCAGGTCGCCGATGTTCTTGCCCGTCATCATCGCCTGGTCGGTCGTGCTCGAACACACGTCGAAGCCCGGGTCGACGTCGTTGATCATCGTGAGGCCGCCCTGGCCGTCATTGATGTAGTAAGACGAGGCTGCGAGCGTCGAAGGCTGCTTCGACGTCTTCACGATCTGCATCCCGTTGGTCTGGCCCGACACGACGTTCAGCGCGCCCGGCGTCGACGGCCCATAGACCGTCGTGTACGTGTTGTCGCTCATCGCGAAGCGCTGCGCGTAGTTCCACAGTGCGGTCACGGTGTTGCCGTCGAAGTAGCCCATCACCTGGCCCTTCGTGCCGAACGCGCCGGCGCCGCCGGACGAGCCCTTGCCGGTGTATTTCGGGAACAGGTCGGCGAGGCCGTTGTCCTCGGCCTGCTGTTCGGCCGTGTACGCGTGGTTCTGGTCGGCGGTCGCGGCCTGCGTGCGATCGAGGCGGAACGGGTTCGCCGCGTCGGTACCGTTGGCCGTGTTCGTGAAGTTCGGGTTCGCGGTCAGCAGCGTGCCCGTCAGGCCGTTCGGCGTCGGCGTGCCGGCTTTCGCGGTGAACGCCGGTTCGCCCGACGGGTTCGTCGCGTTCGGGTAGGTGCCGAAGTAGTGGTCGAACGAGATGTTTTCGCCATAGATCACGACGACGTGCTTGATCGGCGTGGCGGTCTGCAGCGCATCCTGCGACGACACGGCAGGCGTCGACGTGGGATCGTCGCTGCCGCCGCAGGCGAACAGCGCCAGCGCCGCGGCTGCGCAGGCGGTGACGAGCAAGGCTTGACGGAACATCGGGAAACTCCAGGTAAGGTCTTCGATGGTGGAGAGCGGCTTCGTCGCCGTGTCGGTTCGGCGCGGAGCTCGTGAGAGAGCACGCGCATTGGAACAGCCGCGTATGAAGATATGGGGACGGAGTGGTTTCGCGCCGATTGCGCTGCGGTATCGATTTCATTACGCCGGGACGCAAGGCGAAAGAGAACGGAAAGGGGCAGACCGCCTGCCACCTTTGCGTCACATTCCGCGGCGGGCGGGGCGATTGCCGCGGATGCCGCGCCGGGCGGACGAAAGGGCATCGCTGCCCGGTTCGCGCAACGTGCTGCATCGCGCAAGCTTTTTGACAATCGGATGACGTATTCATACGATGAACGCCCTGCGGCGACGATTTCGCGTGGCCGACCGTCAGCGAGTACTCGTCGTGCCGATCCCCGTCCTGTTTGCCGTTCTGTGTGCCGCATTCCTGCATGCGTCATGGAACGCGCTCGTGCGCAGCAGCGGCGACCGGCTGCGCTCGGCCACCGTGCTGCAGATCGCGATCGGGCTGTTTGCGCTGCTGTTCCTGCCGGCAGCGGCGCCGATCACGCCCGTGAGCTGGCTCTGCGTCGTCGCATCGGCGGTGATCCACGTCGTCTATACGTTGCTGCTGGTGCGTGCGTACGAGCACGGCGACCTGACCGTCGCGTATCCGGTCGCGCGCGGCACCGCGCCGCTGCTCGTCACGCTCGGCGCGGCGGCGTTTGCGGGCGAGCACCTGAATGCCGGCGCGCAATGCGGGCTCGTGCTGATCTGCGCGGGCATCCTGGCGATCGGCCTGGAGCGCGGGCGCGACGCGAAGCACCGGATGATGCAGGTCCTGCCGACCGCGTTCGCGACCGGCGTGTCGATCGCGGCGTACAGCGTGGTCGACGGAATCGGCGTGCGGGAAAGCGGCAACACGGTCGGCTATACCGCGTGGATGTTCGTGCTGACGGGCGCGATGATGGCCGCGTACTACCGGCTGCGGGCGGGGCCGTTACGGCTGACGCAGGATGTCGGCGAGACGGCGAAGGCCGCGTGCGGCGGCGTGTTCGCGGCGCTCGCGTACGGCATCGTGATCTGGGCGATGGATCGCGCGCCGATGGGGCCGGTGTCGGCGCTGCGGGAAACGAGCGTGGTGTTCGCGGCGCTGATCGCTCGCGTATATCTCGGCGAGCGGCTGACGCCGCGCCGGGCGGCCGGTTGCCTGGTGATCGCGGCGGGGGCGTTGCTGATCAGTGCGTTCGAGGCGGTGGGCTGAACAGCAGCGCCTGGTTGCACAATGACAATGTCGCAAACACTCGTCTGCGCTGTCGTCAAGATGTGGCCAGAAAAGGACTTTTGACCCGAATAGGTGCAACGGGTTCGGAGCTTGAAACCTTTATTGACAATCACTTTGGCATGAGTCAAAAAATCATCACTTTGGGGCCTCGCGGGACGTTTTCCGAGGCGGCATCAAGAATCTTCGCTTCGGAGCAGGAAGGTGCCTTCGAAATCGAATATCAACCTTCAATCGACGAAGTTTTCGCTGCATTTGACGAAAGTGCCGCCTACTGCGTCGTCCCGATCGAGAATCTTTCAGAAGGCTGTATACCTTTGGTGCTCGGAAACATTGAGCGCCATGATCTGACTATCGTATGGGAACACTTGTTGCCTGTACGATTTTCATTCATCTCTAAATGCTCAGATCTTTCTGAGGTAAGCGAGGTGTACGTCCAGTTTGTCGCACACGGACAATGCTCCAGATTTATAAATTCATTGAAAAATGTTCATATCACGACCACGCAAAGCAATAGTGAATCTATGAATCGCTTAATGGAAAGTTCACAGCCCTGCGGCGCGATAGTCCCCAGCATTTCTTACGAACCGGGAAGCACCGAGATAGAGATACAGAATGTAACGGATCGTCTCAACAATACCACGCGGTTCATCGCGCTGTCGCGCGATGATTTGAGTAGTTTGCACGCGGGGCGGATCTACAAGACATCAATACTCATCAAAGACGCGAAGAATCGTCCAGGCTCGTTGAGCGAAAT
Source organism: Burkholderia reimsis (assembly GCF_003294055.1). Lineage (NCBI taxonomy): Bacteria > Pseudomonadati > Pseudomonadota > Betaproteobacteria > Burkholderiales > Burkholderiaceae > Burkholderia > Burkholderia reimsis. Next base: position 2,481 of record NZ_QMFZ01000005.1, on the reverse strand, counting down.
ACTGAATTGCTTTGCATCCAGGGGCATCAATCTAGTGTCCATCGTCTCCAGACCAACGGGCAATATTTTTGGTGAGTACAGCTTTTACGTCGACGCCGATGGGCACGCCGCGGACGCCGACCTCAAGGCAGCCTTGGACGAGTTGGGTAATCACAATTTCGTTCGATGTCTTGGGTCATACGTCAAATCACGAGATCCATGGGATGACAATGCCTCGTCGAAATGACGCGATGAGCACCGAATCGGATAGCTACTTCGTGGACGAAACACTGGCGGGGCGCACCGCCCTGATCACGGGTGGCGGCGGAGGCATGGGGAAAGCGATGATCGATGCATTTCTCCAACAGGGATGCACGATAATCGTTGCACAACGGCGAGAGATTGTGACGCGGTATCGAGATGTTCATTTCATTTCATGTGATCTAGGGGACCGTGCATCTATTCAATCGTTGATCGAAGACGCAACGAAAATCAACGGAGGTGTCGACATATTGATTAATAATGCGGCAACAATTTCAATGCCGATCTGCGCTCGGTAGACTTGGATGCGTGGGACCGGCTTTTGCAAGTAAATCTAACTGCGCCGTTGCAGTTGGCCGTGGGCTTGTTGGGGGGCATGAAGGAGAAAAAGTGGGGGCGCGTTATAAACATCTCTTCGATTTCCGTTTACGACAATACCCCGTTCAACATGCTGTACGCAGCTACCAAGTCGGCGTTGCAGAGTTTTACAAGGGCCTGGGCTCGTCAAATGGCCTCCTCTGGCGTGACGGTCAACGCGGTGACGCCAGGATTTACGGAAACGCCTTTTACGGAAGCGTTGTCCAGTCATGCGAGCCGTGAAGCCATCACGGCCTTTGAAGCCTATGAACGTGTGTTCAGAACCTATGTTCCAACGAGGAGATCCGTTCTGCCGGCAGAAATTGCTTCTGCGGTATTGTTTTTGTGCTCCAAGTACAGCGGGAGTATTACCGGGGATGTAATCAATGTCTCGGGCGGACAATTCATGACGGCCTAAGCGATCTATCGGGTTTTATGCCACGTCGCTGGCAATTCGAAAAGGATAGAATGGACCGCGTTCAGGCAATGAAGGTCTTTACCCGCGTGGTCGATGCCAACAGCTTCACGCGAGCTGCCGAGCAGCTCGCGATGCCGCGCTCGACAGTCACGACCATTATCAAGAACCTCGAGGAATGGATCGGTGTGCGATTGATCCATCGGACCACGCGGAGATTGTCGATAACGCAAGAAGGCGCCGAATACTACGAACACTGTATTCGGATCATCACTGACGTTACGGAGCTGGATGCGAGCTTCCAGGCGGGCAACCGGAATCCAAGCGGTGCGCTGCGGGTGTATATGCCGAATTGGCTCGGCCGCCAACTGGTGATTCCCGCATTGCGGGTGTTCCATGAGCGCTATCCTGACATTACTCTCGATCTGGGTTTGTCGGACAGGCCGGTGGATCCGATCGAGGAGGGTATCGACTGCATGATCGGAACCGGCGAACTGGATGGCTCGTCAATGCTGGTGCGCCGGATCGGAATGCTCAAACGGGTGACCTGCGCGTCGCCAAGTTATCTGAAACACCATGGAGAGCCTGGCGACATCGGCGAATTGACAATGCACCACGCAGTGAATTTCCGTGTGGGTCGCGGTACTCGGCCGGCACCGTGGACATTCTTGGTCGACGGAAAGAAGCGGGAAGTCAGAATGAGAGGCATTATCACGGTCAATGATTCGGAAGCCTATATAAGGTGTGGTGTCGATGGTTTCGGACTGATCCAGCCGATGCATTTCGTGGCGTCGCAGCGACTTCGTGATGGATCGCTGCAGGAGGTGCTTCCGGCCTTCAGGCCGAAGCCCAAGCCGATCTCGATCGTTTATCCGAGCAGTCGTCATCTTTCGGCGAAGGTTCGTGTGTTCACGGACTGGCTCGCGGAGTTGTTCGATTCGACGTCTGTGCTTACGGGTAACGATGGCGCTGTAACGTTAGAGGGCTGTTTTCGTACGATGCAATTACGAAAACGAAATAACTTAGTCACGAGCTGCGTTGAAGAAGGCGATTCATCCTCTCGGCTGCAGCAGAACTGTAGCCGGAATTGAGATCCCCTCTGCTTTACGTTTTCCAGGATGCGTGCGTCATTGGGGTAATCGATCGAATCGTGCGGAATCTGGCAGCAGTCGCTTGTTGATCCGCTTTCAGCAAAGCTCGGTGGCTCCACGGTTTTCGCGCAATTGAATGATGCGCAAGTTTTTGATCAGTATCGATTGCCAGGTTCAAACCACCAAAAAATTCATGGAAGGTACGAATGCCCTGCATAAATTTGTCGTGAGGCCTGTTCGTGGTGTAAGTGGGCGGTCTCAAGAATCAAGTGCAACGTTTAGCCAACCCGGCGGTAGCTAATTCCGTCGCCATGGCCTCTTCGGGGGTTTTCCAGTTGAGGGTTTGACGAGGGCGTCCGTTCATCAGCTTGGCAATAT